>JBDHAS010000025.1:0-36604 GCA_039588015.1 Gemmatimonadota bacterium
TGTACGCGGTCGGAGTGACGCTGTACGAGATGATTGGTGGAGAGCCGCCGTTCACCGGACCCACCGCGCAGGCCATCGTGGCCCGCGTGTTGAGCGAGAACCCCCGGCCGCTAGAGGGGTTACGCCCGACGGTGCCGGTCCATGTGGACGCGGCCGTCGATACGGCACTCCAGAAGCTGCCCGCCGACCGATTCGCCTCGGCACGCGATTTCTCCGAGGCGCTGGCGCGGCCCGACCTTGTGGATGCGTACGCAAGGAGGCCTGCGGCGATGACACGAGCGTCCTGGCTTAAGGATTGGCGCTCGATCGCTGCGCTTACCATCGCCGTGCTCGGCGTGGCTTTTGGGGTGCTCGGACGGTCGCCGACAGATACGCCGCCGGCACCGGTCGTGCGCTTCAACCTCGCCTTGCCGGAAGACCGTCGGCTCGTCTACCAATACTCACCCATCGCCATCTCGCCCGACGGGGCTCGATTGGCGATTCCAGACACCGACGGAGCCGGCACGATCTTTTTCTCCCCGGATGGAGCCTGGCTGGGCTTTTGGCTCGGCGACCAGATTCGCAAGATCCCCCTGGCCGGTGGACCCGCTGTGACGATCGTGCCGGAGGCGCGGCAGCGCTTTGGAAGGGCGACCTGGACGGAAGACGGCTACGTGGTCTACCCGAGCGGGACTGGTGTTCTGGCCGAAGTGCCGGAGGCGGGAGGCGAAGCCAGAACGATCTACGCGGACAGCGCCTATTTGGTCTATAGACCCACGGCGTTTCCGGGCTCTCTGGTAGGCTTCGGACGGGTTCCGCTGTCACCGTCGGGCACGCCCCGCTTCGATGAGGCGGAGATCGTCGTGGTTGACCGCGCGACCGGCGTGACGACTTCGTTGCTCGCTGGTCTCTCGATTTTTGACTTCGCGTACAGCCCGTCCGGTCACCTGGTGTACCAGACCGGGGATTATGTGCTGCTTGCCGCGCCCCTCGACATCGACCGGGTCGAGATTACGGGTCCTTCCGTTCCATTACACGAGGGCCTCGAACATTTCGCGCTCTCCCGATCGGGGACGCTGGTCCTTGTCGTACGCGACCCGAGTGCCACGGGCGAGTTGCGACTCGTCGACCGAACGGGCCGCGATACTCTGCTGGCGGATCAGCGCCGCGACTACCTCTTTCCTCGCTTCTCGCCCGATGGTCGCAAGGTGGCGGTCGAAATACACGATGAAGCGGGCGGTCACATCTGGATCTACGACCGCGACGCGCGCACCCTGGCACGTTTGACCGCGGAAGGCCACAACTCGCGCCCTGCCTGGTCGCCGGATGGGGGGGAGGTCGCCTACAACTCGGCCCGGGACTCGATGGCGGGGATCTACACAATGGATGCCGATGGCGGGGGTATGGAACGCTCGATCGGCCCACTGCTCACCGCCAATTACACTGATTTCGCATGGTCGCCGGACGGCGCCCGGATCGCGTTCGAACAATGGGTGACAAACGAGTCAATCGACATCTGGACGGTCTCCGTGGAGGCCGACAGCGTCGTCCGTGGTTTGGTCGAGACACCCACCAATGAGACAAATCCGGTATACTCGCCGGACGGTCGCTGGCTCGCGTACGAGTCGGACGAATCGGGTCGGCAGGAGATTCACGTGCGGGCGTCCTCCGGCCGTGGAGGGCGATTCCTCGTCTCGACCGACGGTGGCAGGGGACCCCAATGGAGCGGCTCCGGCGAGCTGTACTACATCGGCGATGACGGTTGGCTTTGGGCCGCGACACTCGAGTTCGATCCGGAGTTCCGAGTGATCGGACGCGAGCGACTGTTCGACACCAGTCCCTACGATCTATTCACCTCCAGCAGCTACGGCGTGCATCCGGATGGGCGGCATTTCGTGTTCGTCCGCTCCGAAGGCGGGGAGTTGGCGATCGAAGTCGTGCTGAACTGGGCAGACGAGTTGCTGCGGCGCGTCGGACCCGCTCCATGATCGGTAGATTCTTTGACTGGATGAAGGCGCATAGATGACAGATGTGCTCGAACGATTGACCGCGGCCCTCGCCGATCGCTATCGCATCGGGCGCGAGCTCGGCGCGGGCGGTATGGCCACCGTCTACCTCGCCGAAGACCTGAAGCACGACCGCAAGGTCGCGCTCAAGGTCCTGAAGCCCGAGCTGGCCGCGGTGCTAGGCGCCGACCGCTTTGTCCAGGAGATCAAGACGACCGCCAGCCTTCAGCATCCCCATATCCTACCGCTGTTCGACTCGGGCCAGGCCGACGGCTTCCTCTACTACGTCATGCCGTACGTCGAGGGCGAGACACTGCGCGACAAGCTGGACCGCGAGACGCAGCTGGGGATCGACGAGGCGGTGCAGATCACGACCGAGGTGGCGGACGCGCTCGACTACGCGCACCGCAACGGGGTGATCCACCGGGACATCAAACCCGAGAACATCCTGCTACACGACGGGCGGCCGATGGTAGCGGACTTCGGGATCGCGCTGGCGGTGAGCGCTGCGGCGGGCGGCCGCATGACGGAGACGGGGCTGTCGTTGGGCACGCCGCACTACATGAGCCCCGAGCAGGCGACGGCGGAGAAGGATCTAACGAACCGCTCGGACATCTACTCGCTGGCCGCGGTGCTGTACGAGATGCTGAGCGGGGACCCGCCGCACGTGGGGGCTTCGGCGCAGCAGATCATCATGAAGATCGTGACTGAAGAAGCCGTCCCGGTCACGAGCCTGCGGAAGTCGGTGCCGTCCAACGTGGCGGCGGCTGTGGGGCAAGGGCTGGCGAAGCTCCCGGCCGACCGCTTCGCGACCGCCAAAGAGTTCGAGGAGGCGTTGCACAACGTAGCATTTGCGGCGGCCGGCACGTCGGCATCCGCAGCTGGCCAGCCGATCGGTGCATGGAATCCCATCGCCAAGATCTTGGCTGGCCTCTCGATGGCGCTGTCGATCGCGGTTGTCGCACTGGTGTCTCGCGGGGATCCGACGCCACCCGCTGAGGTCACCCGATTCACGGTGGAGCTGACGGGTGAACGAGGAACGGAAAGCGGAGACTTCAACGGTCCGGGCTACGCCATCAGCGACGATGGAGGTAGGATCGCCTACCTCGGGGCGGCAGGGGAGCGCTCACAAATCCTCGTTCGTGAGCGCGATCGACTCGATGCAGAGGTGGTCCGATCGACCGATGATGTTCGTTGCTGCATGACCTTTTCGCCGGATGGCCAATCGCTGGCGTACATCACCATGCAGCTCGACGTCAAGGTCGTCTCGATCAGTGGCGGACTTTCGCATGTTGTTGCGGATTCTTCCGTGCAGGACCCCAGCCTGTACGGTGGTGGGGTCGATTGGGGTCCGGATGATCTCGTCTACTTCAGCACGTTCGATGGAATCTGGCGGAGACCACCGGGGGGAGGTGTCCGCGAACGTGTGACCGCGATCCGGCCGGGCGAGCGTACCCATGCGTGGATGGACGTGCTACCGAATGGCAAGGGCGCCCTAATCACTGTAATTCCGAGTAATTCGAATGATCTCAGCGCCTATGCGATTGGTGTCGTGGACTTCGGTACCGGGAAGATCACGGAACTGTTCCAGGGGGTCTACGCCCGCTATGTGCCGGCGGGATACGTCGTCTTCGTCCGAGACGACGGAACATTAGTCGCAGCACCGTTCGACCAACGCCGACTCGAACCCACCGCCCCTCCGGTGGAACTGGTCGACGACATCGAGGTCGGCAGGAATGGAGCGGCCCGGATGGCGCTGTCGCCGTCGGGGACCCTGTTGTACCGGCGGGGCCGGCAGGTGATCGACCGCCTGGCCTGGGTCGACCACGGGGGCACACCTGCCATGGGAGTGGCACCCGAGCTCGACGGTCGGCTCCAAAGCCCCAGGCTCTCGCCCGATGGAAAACGCATTGCGCTCGCGAGTATTACGGCGGAAGGCATGCAAATGTGGACCAAGTCCCTGGGTGCGGCCGTGCCCGTGCGCCACACGGTCTCAGGACAGGTCAACTGGCGCCCCAACTGGTCGCCGGCAGGTGACGTTCTGTACTTCATCTCCGACCGCGACGATCTCGGTGCGGTCTTCGAAAAGCGCGTAGACGGAACCGGAAATCCACGCCGCGTTTCGCTCCCAGAGTCGCGGCCAATCTTCGAAGTTCTGCCAGTCGACGACACCACCCTGCTCGTGCGCACCGACAATAATGCGCCGGGGAATGGCGACATTTTCTTGGCGCACCTGAGCGCGGACACGACCGTTACCCCGATCGTGGCAACGCCGGCGGCGGAGCTTACGCCGGCGGTATCCGAGAACAGGAGGTGGCTGGCCTACGTGTCCGATGAGACTGGGAGATACGAAGTGTACGTGCGACCCTTCCCGAACGTCACGGCTGGTGTGTTCCGGATCTCGACTAGCGGTGGCACCGAACCGGTGTGGGCCCATTCCGGTCGCGAGCTCTTTTACCGCAATGCCGCTGGCGGTCTGGTGTCCGCCGAAGTCACGACGGTACCGAGTTTCGGCGTGAGCCGACAGCACGTCCTGTTCGACGCGAAGCGGTATCGCGCCAATATTTTCGACCCCCAATACGCGGTGGCGCACGATGATCAGCGATTTCTCATGATCTTGCGGGACGTACCGGAAACCACCGCAGAGACGGTCGTGGTGCTGAACTGGTTCGAGGAGTTGCGGAAGGCGGTCGAGCGATGACGGACATCGTCGGGCGTCTGTCCACGGTGCTGGCGGACCGCTACCGGATCGAACGGGAGCTCGGCGCCGGCGGCATGGCCACGGTCTACCTGGCGGAGGACCTCAAGCACGACCGCAAGGTCGCGGTGAAGGTGCTGAAGCCCGAGCTGGCCGCCGTGCTTGGCGCCGACCGCTTCATACAGGAAATCAAGACCACCGCGAGTCTCCAGCATCCTCACATCCTGCCGCTGTTCGATTCGGGTCAGGCGGACGGCTTCCTCTACTACGTCATGCCGTACATCGAGGGGGAGACGCTGCGAGAGAAGCTGGATCGCGAGACACAGCTCGGCATCGACGAAGCGGTGAGGATCACGACCGAAGTAGCGGATGCGTTGGACTACGCGCATCGGCAGGGTGTGATCCATCGCGACATCAAGCCGGAGAACATTCTGTTGCACGACGGCCGGCCGATGGTGGCGGACTTCGGGATCGCGCTGGCGGTGAGCGCTGCGGCGGGCGGCCGGATGACGGAGACGGGGCTGTCGTTGGGCACGCCGCACTACATGAGCCCCGAGCAGGCGACGGCGGAGAAGGACCTGTCGAGTCGGTCCGACATCTATTCATTGGCCGCGGTGCTTTACGAGATGCTCACCGGCGACCCGCCCCACGTGGGGAGCTCGGCGCAGCAGATCATCATGAAGATCGTGACCGAGGAGGCAGTCCCTGTCACGAACGCGCGGAAGTCCGTGCCGGCCAACGTGGCCGCGGCGTTGACGAAGGCGCTGGAGAAGTTGCCTGCGGACCGGTTCGGTACGGCAACGGGATTCGCCGAAGCATTGGGCAACTCGGCGTTCACCACGGCGAAGAATCAGGGTCCAGCCGGGCTGAGCGCTTTCGGCAACCGGGTGACCTTGGCGTTGGTGATCATCGCGGCCGTGGCGACGCTGGCGACGGGATTGAGGTGGTTGCGTCCGCGGCCCGAGACGGCCGCACCAGTTCTGCGCTACAGCATGAGTCTTCCTGAGGGCAACGGGATCGCCGCCTGGTTTAGGGGGCTTGCGTTGTCACCCGATGGCTCGCGGCTGGTGTACGTCGGTGGGGGCGTTGGCCCTAACCGCCAGCTTTGGGTGCGCCAGCGAGACCAGCTGCACGCGACCCCGCTCCCGGGTACCGAAGGGGCCGAGATCCCGTTCTTCTCGCCTGACGGCGAAACGGTGGGGTTCTTCGCTCCCCGAGGCACGATCCGACTCGCACCCGTGAGCGGCGGCACACCAGTCACGCTCACCGACTCGCTGGTGGGATCCGCCGGTGCATCGTGGGGAACGGACGGGTTCATCTACGCCGATGGCCGGGGTCGGACGAGCCTGGTACGGGTGCCGGCCGCCGGAGGCGCGCCGGACTGGTTCACCGCACTGGACACGGCCCGCGGCGAAGCGGATCACGTTTTCCCCGAAGTGTTGCCCTCAGCGAAGGGCGTGTTGTTCGTCATCAAGTATCGCGATGCCGCTCTCGGCTCGGATATCGCTGTGGCCGACGCGTCCACCGGGCGTCACAGGGTCCTGATTCCGGGCCCTCTGTATGCCCTATACGCGACCACTGGACACCTTCTCTACGTGACTCGCGACAGGACTCTAATGGCCCAGCCGTTCGATCAGGAGGAGTTGACCTTGACGGGTGAGCCCGTGGCGGTGGTGGAGGGCCTGTCAACCGGCAGTGTGGGCGCCCCCGACTTCACGCCCGACGTCACGGCGTCGGCTAGCGGGACGCTGGTGTACACGGTGGGAAGCGAGATACCCGTGGCGTACCCGTGGCGAGATGGGCGACCCGATTCCACCGAGTTGGTCTGGGTGACACGCGACGGGACCCCCACCAAGGTTGATCCCGAGTGGACCGACCAGATCGCCATCCATGGAGGGTTGGCGCTCTCACCCGACGGTACGCGCGCTGCTATGATGCTGAGCGGCCAGATCTGGATCAAAGATCTCGACCGTGGTCCGCTGTCGAAGCTGACGTTCGATGGTGGCCTTCGGCCCGCCTGGTCACCGGATGGGTCCGCCGTCGCGTTCACCACAGGCCGTGATGGGTACCGGAACGCCTACGTGCGTAGCGCGGACGGGGTCGGATCGGCCGAGGTGTTGATCGACGATCCGCGGCAGATCCTGGAGGTCGAGTACTCCCGCGACGGCGAGTGGCTGGTGTACCGGCTCGGGGGTGGTGGCGTCAGCGATCTGTATGCTCTTCGCGTCGACGAGCTAGAGTCCGGGCGGCCCGAGGTGTGGGTACGACCGTTTCCGAATTCGTCCGACGGGAGTTGGCAGGTCTCGACGGACGGCGGCAGCGAGCCTGCGTGGGCGCACAGCGGACGGGAGCTGTTCTTTCGGAACGGGCTGGACGAGTTGGTGAGCGTGGAGGTCACTCCGGGGTCGACCTTCATCTACGGGGAGTCCCGCGTGCTTTTCTCGGCTCGAGACTACGTCCCTTGGATCTATCGCCGCCTGTACGCTGTGGCGCCGGACGACGACCGGTTCCTCATGGTGCGCCGCATCACCGATGCCGGACGCTCACAGTTGATCGTAGTAGAAAACTTTTTCGGGGAGTTGAAGGCGAAGGTCGGCGGGGATTGATCGGATCTGACGAGGTCTGAGGCCACCGCGTTTGGGAGGTGCAAGATGTCGGCGATCAAATCAGGCGCTAACACCGGCGTGCAGAAGCCCAGGTTCTCCGACATAGACGCTTGGGGACTGACGCATCCCGGCAAGGTGCGAGAGGATAACAAGGACCATTACTTCCTTGGCCATTTGTCTAGGGGCGTGGTCGTGGACCGCACGAGTATCTCCGACGATCCACAGTCGGTGGTGGATGACGAACGCCTCGCCTCTTTCGCCATGATCGCTGATGGCGTCGGCAAGAGCGCCGGCGGTGAGGAAGCGAGTCGCCTGGCCGTGCAGGCGCTGATACAGCACATAGCCCTGGGTTTTCAGGATGCCTACGAAGCCGAGCGCACAGATCCCAATGCGTTCCCGAAGCTGCTCGAAGATGCGGCGTTGGAATGCCACGAGCGTCTTGTGGAAAGAGCGGGCGAACAACCGGCCGACAAACGCTTCGCGACGACTCTGACGCTATTTCTGGGATTGTGGCCGCACGCCTATCTGCTGCAGGTCGGAGACAGCCGCTGCTACATCTTCCGGGACGGCGAGCTGAGTCAGATCTCGCGCGATCAGACGATGGCGCAGGATCTGATCGACCAGGGGGTGTTGACCCAAGAGAAAGCCGCCAACACGAAATGGGCGCATGTGCTCTACAGTGCCATCGGCGGCGAAGAAGCACATCCCGTCGTGACTCGGATCGTTCGTAAGTGGGGGACGATCGTGCTGCTGTGTACTGACGGTCTAACCAAGCACATGTCGGACGAGCGCATCGCCGAGCATCTGGCCGCGATGACGAACGCCAGAGAGACGTGCGAGGCGTTGCTGCAGGAAGCGCTGGACGATGGCGGCACCGACAACATCACCATCGTCATCGGGCGCACGGTGAAGCCGCCCGACGCGGAGTGATTTGGCCCACGCAAGACACGAACGCCAGAGAAGGACCAAAGCAGAACCGGGAGAATAGATGTCCAACATCACCGAACCGTTGAAGGTTGCCCTGTCAGACCGCTATGTGATCGAGGAGGAGGTCGGGGCGGGGGGCATGGCCACGGTCTATCTGGCCCACGACGTGAGGCACGATCGCAAGGTTGCGCTCAAAGTGCTGCGCCCAGAGTTGGCCACGGCGGAGGCAGCGTCGACGTCCCTCATTGTCGTGTTGAACTGGTTCGAGGAGCTAAAGGAACGCGCAGGAAACTGATCGTCGAAGAATTACAGCGGTTGCCCCTTCGGTAGCCGGGCAGGCGAGACACCCACATAGCCGACACCTCACCAACGGGAAAGGCATTACTATGAACACCGCCGCTACGATCCTGCGTGCGATCCACATCCTCTGCGGCGTCTACTGGGCCGGGACGCTCTTCTTCTTGGTCACGCTATTGCAGCCCAGCGTGGCCGACGCCGGGCCGGAAGGCGGCAAGGTGCAGCAGGCCCTGATCCGCCGGCGCTTCCTCGAGGTCGTCCCGCTGATGGCGATCCTCACGATCATCTCGGGCATCGAGCTTTATCGCCGGATCTCGGGCGGGTTCAGAGCGGCTTGGATCTCGTCGGGCCCAGGCATGACGTTGACGATCGGCGTCGTAGCGGCGCTGGTCGCTTTTGCGATCGGGATCTCCGTGCTGCGGCCGTCGGCCAAAAAGGTGGGCCCCCTGAACCAGAAGGCGCAGGGGACCCCTGAGGGACCTGAGCGCGACGCCATCCTCGCCGAGGTGGGGCGCCTGCGCCGGCGCATGGTAGTGGGCGGTCGCACTGTCGCCGCCCTTCTAGCCATCGCCGTCGTCACGATGGCGGTGTTCCGATACGTATAGGCCCGGACGACTGCCGGACTACATACCGTCCTGCGTGGTCGGCACCCAGATCACATCGTCGTGGGACACGAACATGTCCGTTATTCGGGCCCAGTCGTCCGTGTGCTCCTCTGCCATCGTTCCAAGGAAAGTCCCCCAGAAGTCGTCGATATCGTCCCAGCTATCGAAGAAGAAGAGGACCTTCGAGTTGTGCGGGCCGCCCGTATTGTGGCCCAGCTTGACCCATCCGTTCAGGATCCCTCCGTCGATCGCGGTCTGTAGGACCGGAGCCATGACGTCGCTCCACATGCTATCCCACTCCTCGATGTCCGCGAAGTTGACCCGGAACGTGGCCGAGTATATGTGGGTGTTTTGCCGCGCCGGCTCGGCGAAGGTCACCGAGTTGATGTCCCAGATCTCGTCCTGGTGCTCCACGATCATCCGGTTCAACGCGGTCCACTCCGCCTCGCTCATCTCCGCCTGCAGGCGCGTGAGGTATTCACCCCAGAACGCGCCGAGCGAAGCCCAGTCGTACGTCCTCACGGAGAAGCGGATGTTGTACTGGCTGCCGGTCTCGTGCTGCCACTGACCGAAGCCCTGGATGAGGCCTTCCTCCTGCAGCTTCCGCAGGACGGGAACCGTGTACTCCCAGTAGGCGCGGTTCCAATCCTCGAGGTCCGAGAAGCTGATCCTGTGGAATGCTTCGTAGACATGGGCCGGCGGGCGTTCCTCCTGACCGGCGAGGGGTCCGGCGCAGACTAACGCCAGAACGGCAAGGCAGATCGCGGCTCGGTGCATGGCCGCCTCCTCATGGTTGGGTTGATACGGATTTGGGCACGAGATAAGTAGCCGGCAAGCTATGCGGCGTGAGCTGGAACCGCAAGTTTGTCCTGACTATCTGTCGGAGGAGAGGACTGCCAGGCGCTCCTGCGCGCGATCGACGGACGGTCGAAGCTCGGGGTCGGGGTCCGACCAGAGCTCGATGAAACGAGCGTAGTGCAGGCGCGCCTGGTCGAGATCGCCCAGCCGCTCATAGATCTCGGCGCGCCTGAGATGCGAGGGCGCGAGGAAGACGAAGTCGTACATCGAGATCTGCTCGAACGAGCCGTACCAGCGGAGCGCTTCCTCCAGCCGACCTACCTGTTCGAGGAAGGCCGCTCGCTGGAAGCGCTGCAACGATCCCGAGTAGAGCGGAGACCTGAACCCGTTTTGGTAAAACGACTGCACGGGCGCCTGCTCGAGTAGCGCCAGTCCCGCCGCCGACTCGCCTCGCGACCAGGCGACGTAGGCTCTGACGCCCGCCGCCAGATCCTCGGCGAATGACGGCGACCGCTCCGGGCTTTCCATCCCCTGCAGCTCGTCCGCGTAGCGCTCGGCTGTCGTCTCGTCGCCCAGACGGGCGCTGAGCAGGCCCAAAAGGGCGGCCCGCACCTGCGGGTGCACGTCGTCGTGTGCACGGATGTACCCGCTGGGGTGCGTGGTCAGTGGAGCCGCGTACGGATCGAGGGCCTCGATCCGTAAGCGCATGGAGAGCAGCTCATCTTCGGTCGCCGGTACGAAAGGCAAGAGAGAGAAGAACGCACCAAACTCGGCGGCTCGATAGGTGTCGAACTGTGCCGCCGCCTCCACCTGCGCCGCAGCGTCGGTCAGGCGACCCTGCGCTGCGTACAAATAACCCCGATAGGTATGACCAAGCGCACGCATCCCGGGTGCGCGATTCTCCGTCATCAGGAACCCGGTGAGCGTGCGGCCGGCCTCGAGATCGAGTGCGATGACCGGCACATAGGCAACGGTGACCAGGAGAACCGGATCGGAGACGCGTTCCAGGTCGGGGACCGTGCGCTCCCACTCGATCGAGTCGCCTGTGACGATCGCGCGCAGCGCCCTAAGCTCGACGGCGCGATCGGCGTCCGGGCTCACAGCCAGGAACCGATCGACGAGCGAATCAAGTTCTTGGAAATCACCCTCGACCGCCGCGACCCTGGCCAGGTGGATGATCGAGTTGACGTGGCCCGGCTCGTACGAAAGAACGCGCTCGAACGCTTCCCGCGATTGGGCGATCGAGCGCCCCTCCGTCGGCCCGTAGTGAAAGAGCACCTCGCCAAGCTGGAACCATGCCTCCACATCGTCCGGATAGCTGCCCACTATCGCCCGGTACTGCTGTGCAGCCTGGACATGGTCCCCAACCCGCGCCGACACCGTGGCCTCGAACAGGCGCCGATCGCGCTCCGCCAACCGGGCGCTGTGTGCGAACGCCTGCTCCGCCGACTGGGCCACCAGGTTGTCACGCGTCAGCCACTCGTACGCAACGCTCAGACGGTACCAGGCGAGTGCGAAGGACGAGTCGACGGCGACGGCACGTTGGAACGCCTCGGCTGCCTCGAGGTACTGGCCGCCTCGCAAGGCCCGCTCGCCCTGCAAGTAGTCTTTGAGCGCCGACAGCGAGTCCGTAGTTACCGCCGCGATCCGAGCCACCGGGCTCCCGCTACCGGCGCCCGCCCTGAGCAACAGCTGGCTCGCGACCTCGTCCACCAGACCGAACACGTCCTCGGCGCCCCCGACCGCCGTGGCCTCGATCACCTCAACGCCGCCCTCCGTATCATATAGAGAGGCGTCGAGCTGGAGCTGACCGCCGACCTCCACCACGCTACCCAGCACGAAGTAGTCGGCCTCCAAGCGACGAGCGATGGCACGGCCCCGCTCCGGACCCGGCTCGTCGCCGCCCTCGCGGCCCACCAGCGCCAGAACCGCACGCGGGTCCACGCCACGCAGCTCGCCGGCGACGTCGAGTTTCCTGCTCAGGACGTCGACCATCCCCTCACCCAGATAGTCATGTTCGCCGCTGCCACGAACCGTGAACGGGAGCACGACGATGCGGGCCGCCGATGATGTGGCCGCTGCACCCGCGCCAGGAGCGTCGCCGGGGCCCCGTGCCAGGATCAACCAGCCGCTTCCCACCATCAGCACGACGAATGCGAGCGCCACGACCCCCGCCACCCAACGCGTCGTCCGCGGCTGCGCGGCGATCTCCTCC
Organism: Gemmatimonadota bacterium; assembly: GCA_039588015.1. Classification (GTDB taxonomy): domain Bacteria; phylum Gemmatimonadota; class Gemmatimonadetes; order Palauibacterales; family KS3-K002; genus JASFMO01. The sequence continues at coordinate 12,132 of JBDHAS010000025.1, forward strand.
AGCTGGTCTGTGGACAACGGGACTTCCGGCTTCACCCCCCGCCCCGTCAGCTCGTACGCCCAGGCGAACGCTATCGCTACGGGGAACCCTATGAGAGCGATCACCACGACAACCGTCAGCGTGCGTTCGGGCAGTCCGAGGCTGGGCAGGATGATGTCGGCGCCCTGCAGCACGGCGAAGGCGACAGCTCCGTACACGGCGGCCATCTTGAAAATGCCGCGCCGCTTGAGCTCGGCGAAAAAGATCCTATGGCGAGGGGTGGGCTCGGTCACGTAGCGATTCTCGTTATGACTAGAACGACCCGCCAAATGGCGGGCCACGCGATCGGCGGCTGTTGCGTCATAGTCTGTTGCCGCCGAGGAAGATGGCGAGTCGGGTGGGGGTGATCAAGCGGCGAGTCGCGGAGGGCGCTGTCACGACGACCAATAGGCCTCCATGTCGTGTGCGGCCAGCGCCGAGTCCACCGCGCCTGATATCGATAATACCTCGTCTACAGGCCTGCGGCGAGGCGATCCGAGGTCGGAGATGAGCACACGCCCCGTCTCGACCTCGTAGAGAACGTTCGACGGCTTGATGTGGCGATGCACGGGTCGCTATCCGCCGCCCGCTCGTTGGCTCGCGACGACGATGCGGCAGCCGCGGTCGCGGCGTTGCGCGAAATAGACGCCAGCGGCTACGTGCTTACTGGATGGCTGCCGCACGCGCATCTCATGTACGGGTTGGCTTTCGAGCAGCTGGCAGAGCCGGACTCGGCGATCGCTCACCTCGAGCTGGTTCTCCACCCCGGTTCCATCACCGAATCGGATTCGTGGGGATTTGCACGGATGCAGTTGCCCTTCGTGATGCAGCGCCTGGCCGAACTGGAGGAGGCGCGCGGCAACACCGAGGCGGCCATCGAACACTACAGGCTGTTCCTCGAGCTCTGGTCAGATCCCGATCCCGAACTTCGCGATCAGGTGGCGTCGGCGGAACGAGCGCTGGCGCGCTTGGTCGGTTCGAAGACCAGTCCGTAGGGCGCTACACCACTACAGTCGTATGGGCGAATCAGGCGGTGCGGAGCTGTCGGCCAGTCTTACTGCTCTGGTCGTCGGGAAACGCGCTCCTCTACCCAGTCGATCGGCGAGAAGAGGAGGCACGCGAGGTGCGTGCGTTTGCCGAAAACGATCGCTGGAATAGACATGACCTCGCATCCGCCGTCGCTTCGAATGCCCTGAATGACGAGGGACACACCGATGTAGGCGACGGACGCGACCCGGCCAACGGGCCCGCCGAGCAGGAACACGAGTATGACAGGGGCCACCGCGAGCAAAGCGCCAAGCCAGCGGTTGATTCCTGTTACGTATTTGCTGATCACGAAGTGCATACCGATGTAGAGTGCCGCCAGGCCGACTACCACAGCCAGGACGCGTAGGTTGAACGAAGCGTCCTCTATGCGCACGACCGCATACGTCATCCAGACGAGCGCGATCCCCAGGGCGAGGCGAAGCGCCCGCCCGACGATTCGCGCTCTGGCCTCACCGGTTTGGTTTGTCGTCACCTTGTTGACCCTCCTTTAGCGGCCCGCGCCCCGTCACCGATCGGATGCGAGAGCCTCGATCGCGCGCCGCGCCGCCTCGACCCGCGGCTGTAGCTCGGGATCGGCGGTCTCCCACAGCTCGATCAGCTTGCCGTAATAGTGAACCGCCTTCTGCGTGTCGCCACGCGCCTCGTACAGGAAGCCCAGCCGCTCGTAGGTTGGCGCCAGTTGGTACGCGTCCCAGAAGACCCGCATCAGCCAGTACTTGGCGACGCGGCGCTCGTAGACGGCGATGGCCGAGTCGGGCTCGCCGGCCAGGTCGTAGGCTCGCCCGAGCGCGAAGAGAGAACATTCCGCACAGGTGCTCCGATCGGCCAGCCTGTACTCGGCGATGGCATCATCGATTCGATCCTCCGCGACCGCGATGTCGCCGCGTACCTCATGGAACTCTGACTGTTCGGTACGCCGCGACTCGGGATCGACCGACTCTTCGTACGTCGCGAGATAGATCGCCGCTCGCTCGGGTCGCTCGGCGATGGCGTAGAACCGTGCGAGGTCCAGGTACGGTCGCTCGACGGGCGCGATCGAATCCAACGGGTAGCGCTCTAGCGCCGCCTCCACGCGATCCACGGCCGGCTCGACGCGACCTCTGAACCAGAGGTCTCGGGTGGCGAGGTCGATTGCATCGTCGAGCGCCTCGCCCAGCATGCCGCGCGATTCGTTCGCCGCTATGGCATCGCGCAGATGACCTTCCGATTCGGCCAGTCGGCCCCGCACCGTTGCAAGACCGGAGAGGGACCAGCTCGTCCACACCCGGTAGATGGGACTCGCTCGCTGCCGCTCGCGCACCGCCCGCACAATCGCCTCGGATCCCTCGTAGTCGCCGCGGGCGCCTGCCAGAAAGACACCGGCAGTGACGTGCGCCGGATTGTCGGGCAGGTGCTCGGCGAAGCGGGCCAGCGTCGACTCCGCAGCGGCGAACTTTCCCTGTGCGACCTGAGCCTCTATGGCGCCCCAGTAGCCGAAGAGGTCGTACGGGTTTACGTCGACCGCACGCAGCTGTAGCTCCTCCGACTGTGCGTAATCACGCAGACGCAGGTAGGCGTAGCCCAGGTTGGACAAGGCCAGATAGTCGTCCGGATACGTGTTGAGCAGAGAGCGGTACTCGAGGACCGCTTTCTCGTCTTCGCCCGTCACCACCGCGTGGTAACTGGCGATGGTTTGGTAGCGCTCCCGGTCGGTCAGCCGATCTCTGTACTCGTAAGCTCTCCTCAGCGCCTCGTGCGAGCGTGCCGTCTCTCCGCGAGTTTGTGACTCGGCCCCCAGTTTTCGCCAGGCCATCGCGAAGGTCGAGTCTATGGCCAACGCTTCCTCCAGCAGCGCGATGCCTCTGTCTGTATCGCCCTCGGTCCCGATGGCGCGCACCGCCTGCGAGTATTTGCGCAGTGCCTCCAACGACGACGTCGTCACGGTTTCAAGCGGCTCGTTGCCCCGGATCGAAACCAGCGACTCGCCGATCCGCTCGCGCAGGCTACGCGACAGTCGGTCGATGGCATCGATTATGGCGGTCGAGTCACGCGCCGTCTCGCGGTAGGCTGCGAGCGTCTCGCCCGACTCCGCCGAGACGAGCTGCGTCGAGAGCACGAAACTCGTCCCCACCGCATTGATCTCGCCGGCTATGACCGCCTTCACGCCGTCACGGACCGCCACCTCGCGGGCCAGCGCCAGGTCCAGGTTCTCAGTCGGCTCCCGCTCCATGCGCTCGAGCACCCGGCCCAGGTGGCCCGGGTCAACCAGCGTCACCAGCGGCGACTGGGAAAGGTCGATGCGGAACGCCTCGGTGGCGGCCTCGGCCAGCTGGGCTTCTCCCTCGTCGCCCTGGAAATCGGCCAGGATGATGCGCTCGCGCTCGTCCAGCACACCGGCCGCGACGAGCGAGCCGACGGGCCCGATCCCCAATACTCTCATCGCCATGTGGCCGCCGACCGTCACCCCGAGCAGGGCGAATGCGATCAGGCCACCAAGCATTGCCGTCTTCCACGTCAACCAGCGCCATGCCCCTGTCGCCCTTATGGCAGCGGTCGCGTCAGACGCGGACTCCGTAGCCGGAGATGCAGCCTCGGCGTTTGACGTCGCGGGCCCGAGGCTCGGAACGCTCTGCACGAACGCCGTGGCCACGACGATCGGCAGCCCGATGAGCAAGAGTGCAATCGCACCCGGGAAGAACCAGTCAGGCAGGCCCAGCTGATCGGTCAAGACATCGACCAGCTGGATGACGGCGAACGATGCGCCGAGGTAGACGGCAAGGACCCGAAAGAGATGGGTCCGCCGGATGGTATCCCACCAGGTCTGGGGCTGGGATCCGGCCATGGTTCCTCCCCTTGATGGCCGCAATACGAGGACCTAAGAAGATGCTGCGGCTGTCAGGAGATTACAAGCTATTGGGCACACCAACCCGGTTCGGCTACGGGCTAAGCGCAGCCTGCGGTATGTGGGACACTTACCGGCGAAGACGTTTGCCACCGCTCGACGCGCCCCTCGGGAACATGCCATGCATAACTCCCGAGGGGCGTTAGCCGCAGAATTTCCGCGAGCCGCGAGGGCCAGGCTAGCCGACAATGGCCTCCGTCACCGCCCCCGCCCCGGAGGACCACCCAGCACGTAGCCCAGCCCTTCGACCCATAGAGCGTTCGCGGGCTTGTTGTCACCATTGGGATCGGTGACGAAATGAGCCCGGACTCGGCTTCCGTCGCTCAGGGTGCCATTCGCGCTCCACACACTGATTCCGTCCTCGTGTCCGATGATCTGCCACTTGACGCTCGAGCCTGCCGAGGGGAAGAACCCCCCCGCAAAGATCACGAGGAAGAATTCTCCCCGGCCGTGTGCGTGCCAGTCAGCCGTGCCGTCGGGATTCGTCCGCTCGAAGGTTCCCCCCGTACATTCATTGGCGAACAGACCCCCGAAGGCCACCAGTCCGCTCGCGTCGAAGAACCCGGTCAGCACGCTGCAGCTCACATCATTGTTGATCACGGCTCCCCAAGGCGCGCCGTTGTTGAAGGCGTCCACCACAGCCTGGTCCCGTGGAGAGAGTTCCTGGACGTCGCGGGCCATCTGGACCCCCGGCGCGAGCGCCTCGGCGACGGGCTCCGTAGTTTGCTCGCAGCCTAGAGCCAGCATGGCGAGGGCCAGTCCTGTAACTCCGGACTTCTTCATTACTGCCTCCTTGAGATGGTTGGGGTTGGGTCCGCGGCTCGGCAGCGTTCGGCCGGACCCCGGACCTGTTATCGAGTGATGCTCGTTGACGCTATAATTTCTGGTCACGCCTCGGTTCAGGCTTGTATATTTCGCGCATCAACTGGTTCATTTCGCGCATCTTGGCTCGTATCGGGCGCCGGGTCCATCTCCCATCTTCCCGGCCTGGTCGTGGTTCCCGGGTAGAAGTAATTTGTCTTACGATTAGAGAGTTTCTGCGCTAAGTCGAAGAGGAACTCGATGAAATCGTCTCGGGCCAGGTCACCCACCCCGACTCGCTCGAAGACGTGTGCGACGGCATCGAAGTCGTCCGGGCCGGAGATCACAAGCTGTAATTGCAGGGGCCACTCGATCATCTCTATGTTGCCCCTGTAATCGCCAAACAGGACCCTGTCTGAGGTGAGCGATCGTGAAACGGATACGCCTTGTCGCCGCCGCGTTCATCGTCACGCAGATCGCAGCATTTCTTTTTCTCGCTTGTGACGGTTCGCAAAGCTCTTCATCGGCGAGCGACGACGCCGGGCCCGGCGTCGTCCCGGTCGAAGCGGACCTCACGGCCAAGGAACGGCTCGGCAAGCTGCTCTTCTTCGAGACGAGCCTCTCGACGCCGCCGGGCCAGTCATGCTCCAGTTGCCACGATCCGGCCGTGGCGTTTGCCGACCCGGACCCGGAGCTGCCGGTCTCCCGAGGTGCGCTCCCGGGCCGCTATGGCAACCGAAACGACATGACGGTCGCCTACGCTGCCTTTGTCCCACCCCTGCACCTCGATCCGGAGGAGGGTATCTGGGTTGGCGGTCTCTTCTGGGACGGGCGAGCCAACACCCTCGCCGAGCAAGCCCAGGGGCCGCCTCTCAACCCGCTGGAGATGGCGAACCCCGACACCGGGACCGTCGCCGAGAAGCTGCGGACTCTGGCCTACGCGGGGCTCTTCACACAAGTCTACGGGCCGGATGCTCTCGGCAGCTCTGCCTCGGCCTACGCGAACATGGCCGACGCCATAGAGGCGTATGAGAGGACGTCGGAGGTCAGCCCCTTTGACTCGAAGTTCGACTTCTGGCTGCGAGGCGAGGCCGAACTGAGCGACCAGGAGTTGCGTGGGCTGGCGATCTTCGAGGCCGAGGACAGGGGCAATTGCGCCGCCTGCCATCCCAGTCGGCCCGCTGAGGACGGTTCGCCGCCGCTGTTCACGGATTTCACGTACGACAATCTGGGTACGCCGCGAAACCCGGAGAACCCTTTCTATACGCTGCCGGCGGATCTGAACCCCGAGGGCTTCGAATTCGTCGACTTCGGACTAGGCGTAACGGTCAGTGACCCGTCGGAAAACGGCAAGTTCCGCGTGTCGACGCTACGCAACGTGGCGGTGACCGCGCCCTACATGCACAACGGCGTGTTCAAGACGCTCTTCCAGGTTGTAGCCTTCTACAACACGCGCGACGTGGCCGACTGGCCCGGCCCGGAGGTGGCAGAAAACGTGAACGATGAAGAACTGGGCGATCTGGGGCTGAGCAATCCGGAGCTCGAGGACCTGGTCGCCTTCCTCAAGACCCTCACCGACGGATGGGATCGGGCTGAGATCGACGCCGAAGCTGGCGGCGCGCGGCCATAAGGCTGAGGTAGCGTGGCCCCCCCGCGGCGAGTTCTCGTAGCCGGAGCGACCGGATACTTGGGGCGCTTCGTGGCCAAGGAGTTCAAGTCCAGGGGACATGTGGTACGTGTCCTCGCGAGGTCGCCCCAGAAGCTCGACGACATGAGGGACGAGCTTGATGAGATCGTCCCGGGCCAGGTCACTCAACCCGAATCGCTGGAAGGCGTGTGCGACGGCATCGACGTCGTTTTCTCGTCCGTCGGGATCACCAAGCAGAAGAGCAAGCTGACGTGGAAGGACGTCGACTATCAGGGGAATGTGAACCTGCTCGAAGCAGCGCAAAGGGCGGGCGCGAAGAAGTTCGTCTATGTGTCGGTCTTCAACGGGCCGAAGCTTCGGAACCTCGACATCGTGAAGGCGCACGAGGACTTCGTCGACGTACTCAAAACCTCCGGCATGGACTACGCCGTCATCCGTCCGACCGGCTTCTTCTCGGATATGACGGAGTTCTACAACATGGCCAAGCGTGGCCGCGTCTATCTGTTCGGCCGCGGCAACAACAAGGTCAACCCGATTCACGGTGCGGATCTGGCGGTCACCTGCGTTGATGCCATAGACGGTGAGCGGCAAGAAATCGATGTTGGCGGGCCCGAGGTCTTGACGTATCGCGAGATCGCGGAACTCGCCTTTCGAGTCCAGGGCAAGCGCGTCAGAATCTCGCACGTGCCCATGCTCTTCATGGGAGTGACTGTATCAGCGATGCGGGCGTTCAACAGACACCAGGGCGAATTGCTCGCCTTTTTGACGACCGCGATGACGGTCGACGGTGTGGCTCCGCGCACCGGTTCTCGTACGCTCGAGGCGTATTACCGCGGACTATTTCAGACGGATGCCAATGCCGACCATCGGTGAGAGCTGTGGGCAATGAACGCTGAACGGCTGATGGACACGCCAGCGGGTAGGATGATTTCGGGCCGCCAGTCCCTAGCGCCCGATATCCAGAAGGAGACCGTCCGACGCCTCGGCGCGCTCTGCTTTCTGCTGGGAGTCGTGAAGCTCGTCTCGATTCCCCTCATGGCCCTGTCATTGGCTTATCCGGTTACAACGCTCGACTACGTACTCGGCGTCGCCTTCGTCGTAATGAGCTTCAGCCTCTATTATCTCATCCGTACAGAGAAGCTGTCGCCGACAGCGCTTCTCGACCTGGGTTACGCGTACGCGGTGGTGAGCGGCTTCGTCCTGGGACTAGTGATAAATCGATTACCGGCTCCGGAGCCCCTGAGCGGAGCTTGGTCCCCGGTGGCGGTCTGGGCACTCATCTTCGTTGTCGTGGTTCCGACCACGACTTGGAAGACTGCGGCCGTCGCGCTGGCGATCGTCGCTATGGATCCCCTAAGCCTGGTGGTTCTCGTAGCGATTGGGGAGGTCGCGCAGCCCGACATCAACATGGCCAGCTTCATTCCCTACGTGTCCGCCGTCGTCCTAGCCACATTCGTCTCGCGGATCGTTCACCGGCTCGGGGTTCAGGTCACCAAAGCGCGGGAGATGGGCAGCTACAAGCTCGAGGAGCGGTTGGGGCGCGGGGGCATGGGCGAGGTATGGCGAGCCAGGCACCGGCTTCTTGCTAGGCCTGCAGCGGTCAAGCTTGTGCGCCGCGAGGTGTTGGGCGGCAATACTCTCGCTCAGCAGACCGGCCTCAGACGTTTCGAGCGTGAAGCGCAGGCAACGGCGTTGCTGCGGTCTCCTCACACCATTCATCTCTACGATTTCGGCGTAGCGGATGACGGAACGTTCTACTACGTGATGGAGCTGCTCGAAGGATTCGATGCAGAGACGATCGTGGAACGATTCGGACCGATACCTGCTGAGCGCGCGATCTACTTCTTGCAACAGATCTGTGACTCCTTGGGTGAAGCCCATGAGATGGGGCTCATTCACCGCGACATCAAGCCGGGGAACGTGTACGTGTGCCGCTACGGGCGCGAGGTGGACTTCATCAAAGTCATGGATTTCGGGCTCGTGAAAGCGAGCGGGGATGGGGAGAGCCAGGATGCCAAGTTGACGGCCGACAACGCCGTGAGCGGAACGCCGGGATACATGGCGCCGGAACAGCTGCTCGGCAAAGGACCGCTCGATGCGCGCGTCGATGTCTATGCCGTCGGCTGCCTGGCGTACTGGCTCGTGACGGGTGAGCTCGTGTTCAGCGGTGAGTCGGTGATGGAGACTATGGTGCATCACATACGCGAAAACCCCATCCCGCCGTCCCAGCGAACGGAACTCGACATTCCCGCATCACTCGAAGACGTGATTCTTCGCTGTCTAGAGAAAGATCCCGACAAGCGGCCTCAGAGCTCTGATCAACTCGCGCAGCTCTTGCGAGCCTGCGAGGTCGAGACCGTATGGACGCACGAGCGCGCACGCGATTGGTGGGACACGCATGCTCCGGCCGGCAGGGCTGTGAGGCTGGCGCCCGAACAGTAAGTGCGTGGCAGTGGCTTCCTTCTAGCCTTTATGCTCACGCCGATCACGCGGACGTAGCGTTGCCGCTGTGGGTTCGAGCCCGCTTACCCGATTTTGCTCAGTCGAATTCCCGAACGGCTGTGAAACCAGAGCGATCTCCTCCGGAGATAGGTTGAGTCGGCCGGGGATCGTTGACAGTTCCGTTCTGAGATGTGGCTCGCTCAGCGATTCCCCTTTGATCTTCTGATGAATCATCAGGATTCCGTAGATGAGACCCTCCGGGCGCGGCGGGCACCCAGGCACGTAGACGTCGACCGGGACGATCGCGTCGACTCCCTGCAACATGGCGTAAGTGTCGAACACCCCTCCTGATGATGCGCACGCGCCCATGGCGATACACCACTTGGGCTGAGGCATCTGATCCCAGATCCGGCGCAGCACCGGGGCGATCTTGTAGGGAACGCGGCCGCCGACGATCAGCAGGTCGGCCTGCCGCGGCGTATATCCCAGTCGCTCCATGCCGAACCTGGCGATATCGTACTTCGATGCGGCTGCAGCCATGAACTCGATGCCGCAACACGCCGTGTTGAATGGCATCATCCAGAGAGAGCTGCGACGCGCCCAGTTGACGATCCAGTCGAGCTTGGTGATCCACCATGAGGGAGGTTGTGTCTTCATACGGAACTCTGGTACACGGCGGATTCAATCAAACACCGCCGTGACGACCTGTTCGCTCGCAGAAGTTGACTGCGTTAGCAAGAATTAGGGCAATCGCGCCGAGCGATGACGAATATCAATACGTGGGATAAGGCGCAGAGGTTCCGCGGCCCCGGGCCTCGATGGCCAGGTCCAGACGGAACGTGTCGTCGACCAGGAAGTCGCGCAGCGTAACCCGCTGATAGCTGACACCGAACCGGTGCCGGTCGATTTCCAGTTCGCCGGTGGCCCGTACGCCATTATGGGTAAGCGACGCTTCCGCGGAGAAAGTGACGGGGTGTGTGTGTCCGCGGATGGTGAGGTCGCCTTCCACGCGATAGCGGTGCGGGGCCGTTGGTTGGGCGCTCGTGAGGAGGAAGCGCGCGGTCGGGTACGCCTCCACGTGGAAGAAGTCCTCCTCCATCAGGTGCGTCCGGAGCCGCCGGCGCGGAACCTCCTCGTGCGGTGGCATGTCCGTGATCGCGATCGTCGTCATGTCCGCGACGAACCAGCCGCCCGTCACCCGTCCGTCCGCGACGCAGATCGCTCCCGACGCGAATTGCACTGTGCCTTCGTGCTTGCCAGTCCCCCAGCATTTCGTGCCCCGCCAGCGGATCTCCGAGCGCTCGAGATCGAGCGTCAGTTGCTGGCCGCGCTCGCACTCCTGCGCTGCTGCGGTCGAAAGCGGCAGGAGCCCAACAAGGATCGGTAGCCATCGCAGCATGACGCCGCCTATGGCTCGAGGACGATATCTCGCCGCCCCTGCCAGGTGCCGGACTCGTCCTTGCTGAGCCGGATGATCCCGGGGCCGCCGCGTTCGTCCCGCTCGGCTCGGTATTGCGAGTCCACAAGCGGATCATCCTCGAACACGACCTGGTCTATCCAGTACTCCTGTCGGCCGGGCTCCTTGACGACGAGGTGGATATGCGCGGGCGCGTTACGAGACGGGTACGTAGCCGGCCGGATCGTTCTAAACTCGTAGCGGCCTTCCGCGCCGGTCTTGACCCAGCCCCGCAGGTATCCGTGGCGCCGCGCCCAATTGCGCTCGCCGCCGTGGGTCGGGTATACGCCCTCAGCGTTGGTGTGGTAAGCGTAGATGATGACCCCGGCAGCGGGCGTCCGGCCGTCAGGCTGAAAGACCTGCCCGGTCAGGACGAGCGGCTCTCCCGGCTCGCCCTCGGGAGGGATCGTCGTTTGCCACGTTAGGTCGTCGAACGAGCGCTCGTGGATGGCCTCGCAACCCTCGCACACGTAGAGATCTGATCGCGACTGCCCGACGCAGGCGGGCGCCGTCAATGGCAGGGCCAGCGCCGTGAAGGTTGCTGTGGACAGCCATGTTCGATATCGCATAGCACCTCCTCCTGTGAGACGTCATATATGAGATGCCGCAGCAGCGGCGGGGGTTTGAACGCTTGGACGATGACGACCACCGACAACCGCTACTCGTTGCTCACGGCCTGCCAGTGCGGCATCTTAAGCAGGCCCCGCCACAGCGGGCCGGGTATCTTCTCCCTCTGGTGCTCCATTGGCAGCCTAAAACACGATTCGGGAGGCGTCATGTTCTTGCGGAAGATCGTCCCCCAGGACAAGGTCTTCTTCGAGCTGTTCCGGGATCTCGCTGGGTCCGTCCGTGAGGCCGGCGAAGCGCTCACCCGCTGCGCCGAGAACGATAGCCTGATCCCTGCCACGGCTGAAGAGCTCAAGAGGATCGAGCACCATGCGGACGATGTGACCCACTCGCTGCTACACCGCATGGAGAGCACTTTCGTTACGCCCTTCGATCGAGAGGACATCCACAGGCTGGCCGACCGACTCGATGAGGTGGTCGATATGGTGGAGGAGGCAGTGCGTCTGGCCGCTCTTTACCGCATCGAGGAACTAAGCCAGCCAACGGCGGAGATGGCGCGGATCCTAGGGCGAGCCTGCGGCCAGGTTGCGGACGCCGTGGCGGCTCTCCCAGCTACAGCGCCGGTCCTCGAAGCAACGAAGGCGATCAGGACGACCGAGACCGAGGGCGACGCGCTCTACTATTCGGCGCTGCGTGAACTCTTCGAGAAATCCACCGATCCGCTGGAAGTCCTCAAGTGGAAGGACATCATCACACAACTCGAGAACGCCATCGATGCGACCGAAGACGTAGCGGGGACGCTTGAAGGCATCGCCCTGAAGCACGGCTGAGGAGATGCCGTGATAACACTTGTTCTTCTGACGATCCTGATCGCCTTCGCGTTCGATTTCGTCAACGGCTTTCACGATTCCGCGAATTCCATCGCGACCATCGTCTCCACGCGCGTGCTGACGCCGCTGCAGGCTGTGTCGTGGGCGGCGTTCTGGAATTTCGCCGCGGCGTTCACCTTTGGAACAGCGGTAGCGAAGACCGTGGGCAAGGGACTCGTCGATCTTTCCATCGTCGACCCCTGGGTCATCCTGGCGGCTCTGCTGGGCGCGATCATCTGGGACCTCATCACCTGGTACTACGGCATCCCTTCGAGTTCCTCGCATGCGCTCTTGGGCGGGTACGCTGGCGCGGCGATCGCAAAAGCCGGCGTTCATGCCCTCATCGTCAGCGGCTGGATCAAGCCCATCGCAGCCATCGTCTTATCGCCGCTGCTGGGATTCCTCTTCGCCGGCACTCTCGGGATAGGTAGTCTGTGGATCGTGCGAAACTCGCGGCCGGGCCGCGTGGACCGCTGGTTCCGGCGCCTCCAGCTCCTTTCCTCGGCGGCATTTTCGTTCAGCCACGGCAGTAACGATGCCCAGAAGACGATGGGGATCATCGTGGGCTTGCTCGCATCAAGCAACTTCCTGTTTGCCGATCCTGGGCACGCGCTCCACTTCCTCTTTCTGCCCAACGCCGAGCACGTCCCGATGTGGGTTGTTCTCGGGGCGCACGCCATGATCGCGGCGGGCACGATGTTCGGGGGCTGGCGGATCGTGCGCACGATGGGCACGCGCATCACCCAGCTGCGACCGATCGGTGGCTTCGCCGCCGAGACGGGTGGCGCTGCCTCGATCCTGCTCGCCTCCTTCCTGGGCGTGCCTGTAAGCACGACACACACGATCAGCGGGTCGATCATGGGCGTGGGAGCGATCCGACGAATGTCGGCGGTGCGCTGGGGCGTGGCGGGCGAGATGCTGGTCGCGTGGGTTCTCACGATTCCGGCGGCAGCCTTCATCGCGGCGGCCTTGTACTGGCTGGCCCATTCAACGGGTATAACAAACTAGCCTGACCGTGTACCGTTCATGGTCCACGGCTTACCGAACTTGGTCGGCGGTATCGACTGGCATGAGCCGGCACCTTGCAGCATCTTGATGGGCGAGCGGGTCATCCATGATCCTGCCGCTCTCCGTTCCAGTCGCCGTAATAGTCAGAAAAGTGCCTCCGCTGGAGAAGGCCAGGGAGAGTCGCCGTGCGAATCGATCCGGCAAAGTGCGTCGCCTGTGCCAACTGCATTCCGGCGTGCCCGATGGGCGCCATCGCCATCGACCCGTCGGTCAACCGGGCCGTGATCGACTACGACGAGTGCGTGGAGTGCAGCACCTGCTACCGTGGCATGAGCCAGGAGCATCTGAACCCCACGCTGATCCGGGCGGTGCGCCGTGTGGCCAAGGCGTTCCGCTTCCGCTTCGAGCCCGAACCGGATGTGTGTCCCACCGCCGCCTTCATTTTGGAGGAGCTATCCTGGCCCCGCATCGTTCGTAGCGTGTTCAGCGACCCCGTCGTCGAGCACACGTCCACCGGGATCCACGGCCGCGGGACGGAAGAGGTCAAGACCAACGATGTGGCCAGGCGGATCGGCCTCGGGGAGGTGGGCTACGTGATCGAGTTTGGCCGGCCGGGGGTCGGGGTTCGTTTCCACCACATCCAGACCATGACCAAGGCTTTGGCGGAGATCGGTGTCGTTTTCGAAGCCAAGAACCCGATCACGCATCTGATGACCGACAAGAGCAAGGGCACGCTGCGCGAGGATCTGCTGAACGAGAAGATCTTGTCGGCCATCGTCGAGACCAAGACGAGCGTCCACGAAGTGCCGGCGGTGTTGGATACGGTGTTCGACGTTTCGAAGCGGATCGACACCGTTGTAGCGGTCGGCCTGTCGACGCGGTGCGACGAACATGGTGAAGACACGGGTTTGGCGCCGCTGCTCGCGGATCTTGGCTACGGGTTCGAGCGAGCCAAGACCAACATGGGGCTCGGTCGTGTGACGAACATTCCATCAGGCGGGGAAGTCCAGTGACGAACACGCTGCACCGGTACGGTAACGCGAAGAGTTTCGACGACGACTACATCATCTTCGCCATCCCTTGTAAGGGTGCCAACGACCAGGGCGCGGTCGAGAATCTGAAGTCCTTTCTGGAGATCTGCGCAAGGCACGATCCGGTAAGCGTTGGTAACTCGGAGTTGGGCAGCTACCGACCCTCCACGAAGTTGGGTCCCTCCGTCCATTGGACTCGCGACCTGCGTCCCGATCACGGGGGCGTGGTCGAGGCCGTACATAGCATGCGGACGGTGGCGGCGGTTTTCGATGCTCGAGACAAGGCCGAATCGTGTCTGCGCGACGTGATCGCGGCGGATCTTGGGCTGTCCGTCAACGTGAGCGCCTCGGTGGAAGGCGCCAAAGAGGTCGCCGCGGCCTGCGGCGTCAAGCGGCACAGCGTAGAGTATTCCCTCGGCTTCGCCGATCCCCACGACCACCTACCGAAAGGACAAGTGCTGCAACTGTCCACGATGTGTGGGCACGGGATGGTCTCCTCGGCCCTGGCGGCCAAGATGCTCGATCTGGTACGAGAAGGACGCCGGAGCCCGGACGAGGCAGCCGTGACCCTGGCTCGCTTCTGCCCGTGTGGTGCATTCAATCCCAGCCGTGCAAAGAGACTGCTCGCGGAAGGCAGGCCATGAGCGAATCCACGAGTCACAAGCCCGGCCGACACTTCTTGCAAATCCCGGGTCCCTCCAACGTGCCCGACAGGGTTCTGCGGGCGATGGCGAAACCGACGATCGACCACAGAGGGCCGGAGTTCGCGCAGATGACCCGGCACATCCTCAAGCGCCTCCAACGCGTGTTTCGGACGTCGGACCCCGTCATCCTATTCCCATCCTCCGGCACCGGGGCTTGGGAGGCGGCACTGGTCAACACGCTGTCGCCGGGCGACCGGGTGCTGGCGTTCGAGACCGGACAGTTCGCGAGGTTGTGGCGCGATGTCGCGGTCCGGCTCGGCAACGAGGTCGTCTGGGTCGAAGGCGACTGGCGACGTGGAGTCGATCCGTCGGAAGTAGAGGCCAGGCTGGCTGAGGATAAGAGTCAAACGATCAAGGCGGTTTTGGTGGTTCACAACGAGACGTCGACGGGCATCACCAGCCGGGTCGACCAGATCGGCCAGGCGATCGATGGGGCAGGCCATCAGGCGCTCCTCATGGTGGACACAATCTCCTCTCTGGGCTCGACCGACTACCGCCACGACGAGTGGGGCGTCGATGTCACGATCTGCGGCTCGCAAAAGGGTCTCATGTTGCCACCGGGCTTGGGGATCAACGCCGTCAGCGACAAGGCCATCGCCGCATCGGAGTCAGCAAGGCAGCCAAGGTCTTACTGGGACTGGAGGCCCGTTCTGACGATGAACGAGCGGGGGTTCTTCCCGTACACGCCGCCCACCAACCTGCTGTACGGCCTGGATGTGGCTCTCGACATGCTGCTGGAGGAGGGGATGGAGGTCGCCTTTGCCCGCCACCGGCGCCATGCCGAGGCGACCCGCCGCGCGGTCGCCGCGTGGGGGCTCGAGCTTTGTCCGCTGAACCCGGCGGAGTACTCGGACAGTCTGACGGCGGTGTGGATGCCGGATGGGCACGACGCGGACGAGTTGCGCCGTGTAATCCTCGACCGGTTCGACATGTCGCTCGGGACCGGCCTCGGCAAGGTGAAGGGCAGGGTGGTCCGCATCGGACATCTGGGTGACTTCAACGATTTGATGTTGGCCGGGACGTTGTGCGGGGTGGAGATGGGCTTGGGCCTGGCCGAGGTCCCTCACAAGAGCGGCGGTGTAATAGCGGCCCTCGAGTACCTCGCGGACTCCTCAGCCGCTTAGTCCGGCGGAGATACGAGACTCAAACATGGAATCCACGATCGCCGTCACGACCAACATCGTTCTCGCGCTGGTCGGCCTTGCGGGATGTGTCGTTCTGCTGATGTTGCTGATCGCCCGCTGGAAGTGGCACGTCTTCCTAGCGCTGCTGCTGCCGATCCTGTTGTTTGGCGTTCTACCCGGCATCCAGCGCAACAACTTCATCGACGCCTTCGAGCAGGGCTTTGGGGTCACGCTCGGCAAGATCGGCATCGTGATCGTGCTCGGCTCGATCATCGCCGAGGCGCTGCGACACACCGGTGCGATCAAGGTGATCACCCGATCGATGGTCCGACTGGTGGGCGCGCAGCGAATGCCGATAGCGCTGACCCTGACAGGGTTCGTCCTGGGCGTCGCGATCTTCTCGGACGTGGCGTACGTCATCCTGAACCCGCTCGTCCACTCCGCGGCCCACGCCATGGGCGTCGGCATGGGAACGATGTCGATCGGGCTGGTGGGGGCGCTGCAACTCACGCACGCCATCGTCCCGCCGACTCCGGGGCCGCTGGCCGCCGCGGCGCTGGTTGGCGCCGATATTGGCGTCACAATAATCTTCGGCGGCATCGCGTGTCTTGTCGGTTCGCTGGCGGGTTGGGCGTACGGGCAATTCGTTGCGGGTCCGCGCATCGCGACGCAGCCGGCGGAGGAATTCAAGGACGAGGGTTTCTTCGATGCGGCCGAGGGTGAACGGCTTCCGTCGACCCTCTCCTCGTATGCCCCGATCGTCGTGCCGGTTGTCTTGATCAGCGCGCAGAGCGTGGCCAGGCTGGCGCTCGACGAGGGCCATCTCGTCCGCCAGATCCTGGCTTACGTGGGTTGGCCCGTGGTGGCGCTGACGGTTGGTCTCTGGCTCGCCTATCGCAACGTCGGCCGCGAACCGGGCCGGACCGAGAAGGTCAACGGGTGGGTGCGCGACGGCCTCAAGACCTCGGCCATGATCCTGGTGGTCACCGGGCTGGGCGGCTCGCTCAGCGCGATCCTCAAGGGAACTCCCGCAGTCGACTTTGTCGCGGACGTCTTCGCCACCCACGGTCTGCCCTCCATTCTGCTGCCCTTCATGATCGGCGTGATCGGCAACATGCTCACCGGTTCCACCACGGTGGGCGTGATCACGGCGGGTTCTCTGGTGGCCCCGATGCTCGGACCGCTCGGTTTGTCGCCCGAGGCCGCCATGCTGTCGGGCGCGTCGGGCTCCGTGATCATCAAGTACGTCAACTCGAGCTACTTCTGGGTCTGCACTTCGCTCAGCAAGCTAGAGGTGAAGGAAGCGCTGTTGGGCTACGGCGGCGTGACGCTGGTGGGAGGAATGGCATCGTTCGCCGCGGTCTGGGTCATGTGGGCGATGGGCGTGATTTGAGCATGGGTGAACCGAGTGCGATGGGCTCGCTGCAGCAGGCTCTCGAGGAAGCGGTCGAAGGCGAGGTCCGGTTCGACAAGATGTCGCGGGCCATCTACTCGACCGATGCCAGCGTCTACCAGATCATCCCCGCGGGCGTGGTGATTCCGCGCTCGGCGAATGACGTTATCGGTACACTGCGGATCTGTCGCGAGCACGGGGTATCGATCACGGCGCGCGGCGGTGGCACATCGCAGAGCGGACAGGCCGTGGGAGCGGGGATTCAGCTCGACTTCTCGAAGTATATGCGGCGAATCAAAGAGGTCGACCCGGTGGGGAAGTGGGTCGTCGTCGAGCCCGGGATCGTGGTGGACGAGCTCAACGCTCAGCTCAAACCACACGGACTGCAGTTGCCGATCGATCTGTCCACGGCCAGCCGCGCCACCGTCGGTGGGATGATCGCCAACAATTCGTCCGGCACCCGTTCGATCATCTACGGCTCCACGATCGATTACGTGCTCGAGCTCGAGGTGCTGTTGGCGGACGGCAGCGTGGTGACGTTACGCCCGCTGGAACCGGACGAGCTCGAGCGGAAGTGCCAGCGGGGAGACCTCGAGGGTCGGTGCTACCGAGCCGTGCGACGCTTGGCCGAAGAGAACGCGGCGGAGATTGAGGCGCGATACCCGAAGATCCTACGCAGGGTCGGCGGCTACAACCTCGACCACTTCGTCCCGTCCAACGGCTCGTTCGATCTCTGTAAGCTGATGGTGGGCTCGGAGGGAACGCTCGGGTTGGTTCTGCAGGCCAAGCTGCGACTGACGGGATATCCGGGTGCGAAGGTCTTGAGCGTGGCCCAGTTCAAGGATCTACGGGACGCGATGAAGGCGACGCCGGTCATCTTGGAGCACCGCCCGTCGGCCGTGGAGCTGATGGATCGGAACCTGTTGGAGATGACGAGGGGGAAGATCGAGTTCGAGCCGCTGCGCGACTTCATCGTCGGCGATCCGGGCGCCGTGCTGATCGTCGAATTCATGGGCCAGTCGATGGAAAGGCTTCCGGAGCGGATCGATGCGCTCGATGCGGACCTTCGCTCCCGCGACCTGACCGACCACGTCCACCGCGCGATCGATGGCGCGGCGCAGGCACGCATCTGGAAGCTGCGTCAGGCGGGCCTCGGCCTGGCGCTCGCCGAGACGGGGGATGTTAAAGGGGTCTCGTACGTCGAGGACACGGCCGTCGCCCCGGAGCGACTGCCTGAATATATAGACCGATTCTTGGAGATCCTCGAGGAGAATGGTACCAAGGCGAGCTTCTATGCCCACGCGTCGGTCGGCCTGCTCCACATTCGGCCGGCGGTCGACATGAAGTCGCTCGGCGGGATCGAGAAGTTCCAGCGGATCGCCGAGCAGGTGGCGGACCTAGTACTGGAGTTCGGGGGTGCTCTGTCAGCCGAGCACGGCGACGGGCTGGTGCGGTCGCCGTTCCAGCGCAAGATGTTCGGTCCGGCCATCTACGACGCCTTCTGCGAGATCAAAGGTACGTTCGACGAAGCCGGCGTATTCAACCCCGGGAAGATCGTCCACGCGCCCCCCATTACAGAGAGCCTTAGATACGGAGCGCAATACCTTACGCGGCAATTAGATACGAGCTTTGACTTCTCGGACTTTGGAGGCATCGCTCGGGCGGCGGAGCAGTGCGGCGGTGTAGGGGCGTGCCGCAAGACCCTGACCGGGACCATGTGCCCGTCGTACATGGCGACGCTCGAGGAGTCGGACAGTACGCGGGGGCGGGCGAACGCGCTGCGGCTTGCCATATCCGGCCAACTCGGGCCCCGCGGGCTGACGGACCCCGAGCTCTATCCCGTGCTGGACCTGTGCCTCGAGTGCAAGGCGTGCAAGTCGGAGTGCCCGACCGGCGTCGATATGGCGCGGCTGAAGAGCGAGTTCCTCTACCAGTACCAGCGCCAGCACGGTACGCCTCTGCGGTCTCGAGTGCTGGCGTCGGCCGAGCGTGCGGCTATCTGGGGCAGCCGACTCGCCCCTGCCTCGAACTGGATCGTGGGCAACCGAGGGGCGCGGTGGCTGGGCGAGCTGATCTTCCGGATCGATCGGCGCCGAACGCCCCCCGAGTTCTCGCGGCACACGTTCACCGCCTGGTGGAAGCAACACGCGGCTAATGGCCATGAGGACGGTAGCCGCAGTCGTCAGCGAGTCGCGGTCTTCGCCGACACCTTCACGGAGTTCTACGAGCCGCAACACGGAATCGCGACGGTCCGGCTGGCGGAGAAGCTCGGCGCCCGGGTGGTGGTGCCGCCGCGGGTCTGCTGCGGCCGGCCTCTGATCTCGAAGGGGTTCCTCGATCGGGCCCGCAAGCAGGCTGCCGCTACCACGGCCGCGTTGTCTCCGCTGGCCAAGGCCGGCGTCCCGATCGTCTTCTGCGAGCCCGGCTGCTACTCCGCAGTTCGGGATGACCACCCGCTGCTGCTGCGCGGCAGGCTGAAGGAGAGTGCGGAGCTGGTATCAGCTGCTTGCCTCACCTTCGAGGAGTGGGCGGAGTCTGCCCTGGAATCAGCGAACGGCAACCGCTTCGGTTTCGGCGGCGGCGTCCCGAAGAAGATCCTCCTCCATGGTCACTGCCACCAGAAAGCGCTAGTCGGCCTCGATCCGGCGGTGAAGCTGCTGTCGCGGATCGCGGATTGCCAGGTCGTGGCCGTGGACAGCGGATGCTGCGGCATGGCCGGCTCGTTCGGCTACGAGCGCGAGCACTACAACATCTCGGAGGCGGTCGGCGAACGCGTGCTGTTCCCTGCGATCCGCCAAAAGGAGCCGGGGACAGAGGTAGTCGCCAGTGGGTTCTCGTGCCGTCAGCAGATCCGTCACTTCACCGAGGTCGAATCGCTATCCGCGATGCAGCTGATCGAACCGTTGCTCGTTCGAAACTCGCCTTGACCCAAGATATCGACGCGGGACACGGCGAATACCGGTCCCGAATCCAGAGTGACAGTAGTTGAGCGAACAGACGAACGACAGGATGCTGTTGAGGCGTAAGCCGAGTCTGAGGGCGTTCGTTCTTCACAGGTTAGGAAAGCCCGATGGTCCGTGGCCGGCAGCGCGCAGTATGTTTCAGCTGTCATTCGGCGCGCAGTCGTTTTCCGCGTTCTGGCGGTACTGGAACCCCGTCTACCACTACTACCTCTACTACTGGTGTTATCGACCGCTGCGGACGTTCTTGCCACGGCCGATAGCGCTCGTTTTGACGTTTGCGGTTTGCGGGTTTCTGCTCCACGACCTGCCACACCTGCCGTTCACCGGCGTGCCACTCATCACGGTGTGGTTCTCTCTCTTGGCGCTAGGTGTCGTTGCAGGTGAGTTGATGCGAATGGACCTGTCTCGCCAGCGGTTCACGGTGAGGGTGACCGTCAACGTCGCATATCTAGTCGGACTTTTCGAGGTCGCTCGCAGACTGTCGCTGCAGCTGTTCAGGGTATGAGCAGTGAGCGTCCCGGTTCATACTCCAGGTACGGCAGCTCAGTTGGGGCAATTTTTCATGGCCGGCGCGATCCACGCAACCATGTTGTTTCCCCTCATCTCGCTGACTATCATTGTCCGAACCTCCACGACAACCCGCGGGAGTGAACCATGCGATTCCGTGTGACGCTAGTTGCGGCCCTACTGTTGTGTGCAGCGTCCTTAGTGAATGCACACGACCTGTTCATCAAACTGGAGAGCTACTTCTTAGCTCCCCACACCTCGGTCACTATTCCGATACTGAACGGGAGCTTCGTGTTGAGTGAGAACGCGATCATGCGTGACCGGGTCATCGACATCAGCCTGGTTTCGGCGGCCGGCCGCACGCGCATCGACGTGTCGGCGTGGGCCGGTGATACCACGTCTACCGACACGACGTATCTCACTATCGAAACGGGCGATCCAGGCACGTACATTGTGGGCGCCTCGACCAAGACGCGCGATTTCGGGCTGGCGGCAGCCGATTTCAACGAGTACCTGGAACACGATGGGATCCCCGATATCCTGGAGGCGCGTCGGCAGAGCGGCGAGCTGGACAAGGATGTCTGGGAGCGGTACGCGAAACACGTGAAGGCCGTGCTCCAAGTCGGCGACGTGAGAGATGATTCCTACAGCGCCCGCCTGGGCTATCCGGCCGAGATCGTGCCGTTGGCGAATCCGTATAGGCTCGGCGCGGGTGACGAGTACTCGTTCCTCTGCCTCGTGGATGGGGAACCGGTAGCCAACCAACTCGTGATCCTCGGTGGCGAGCAGGGTGGTAAGCTGGCCGATGAAGTGCGAAAGAGGACGGATGATAATGGCACGATCACGTTCGTGATCGACTCGGCCGGGAAATGGTACATCGAATTCATTCACATGGCGCCGTCTGGAGAGGCAGACATCGACTACGAGTCCAAGTGGGCCACGCTTGCGTTCGAGGTGCGTTGAGGGGAGTAGGTGGGATCCCGCAGACGATTCCAATTGCCGTCAGGCCCTGACCACCGGACTCCGAGTCACTGGGTCCCCTTCGTAGTTGCCGGACTGCCAGTTCGTCAACTCAGTTTGTCACTGCCATCGTCCCCGTTACTTCATGCATCGCGTGGTCGCATCCGAACAGATAATGACAGATCGGTATCAGATCGTGGAATGTGCACGCGGCCGCAAAGAACAAGATGACGAGCACAAGCGCTGTGATGATCTTCCGGTGATGCTTCTCGATGGTCGCGGACATCGCTGCCATGATGCTTACCTCCGTCGCGAAAGAGTAGCTTCTTCTTGGTTGACATCCAAGATAGAATCCCGCGAGCGAGCGGTCCACTAGAAGTCGAAGAGTAGGGTCGCGGGCCACCCAGTCAGTCTAGATCCTACACCCTGATGCGGATCATTGCGCCGTGACGCTCATGACAATAGAGTGAAGAATTGCACCTTTCCTCGTGCCATCTCGTGCGTCGAGTCTGGTCCTTCCAGACAAATGTCTGGCCCTCGAGCGAGTGCGTCTGCAGGGATCGGCAGCCCCTCGAGGGAAACGAGTGCTGTCGGAGGCCGGCTCCCGCTTGAAGACAGGTATCTGAAATGTCGTTGACTACGAAAGAGAAGGAACTTATCGCCGTCGGCGTGTCGCTGGCTGCGGGTTGCAAACCTTGCACGAACTATCACTTCAAGAAGGTGCGTGGTGCAGGCGCCTCAGCTGAGGAGATAGAACAGGCGATGACGGACGCAATCGCCGCGCGCGACACAGCCAAGAGGATCATGGAGAGGCACGGCTTTAAGCTACTGGGTCTTAGGAGATCCGGCCTCACTGAAGAAGACGATGATGAGCTAGGCGAAACGACCCGGGTGAGAGAACTCGATTCTCTCGGAGCGGCCAAAGAGCCAAGCAAGCAACAATCACAGCTGATACAAGCCAATGCGTGATATCCTTCTGTACATCGGTTCCGCCGCGATAGCTTTTTGGGGCGTGATGCACATCGTCAAGACGCGAGCCGTAGTGGCGGGATTCGAGCCGCTCTCCCGCGACAATCGTCTGGTCCTCACGATGGAGTGGATCCTCGAGGGGGTAACGCTCTGCTTCGTCGCCGCTCTCGTTTCCGCCGTCACGCTGCTGGCGGGACCCGAGACCTCGGTCGCGACTATAGTATATAGAGCGTCGGGCCTGATGATGCTTGTTATGGCCGGGGTCAGTCTGTTCACCAGCGGGTTTCGCCACTCGGACTCGGCTTGGCGATAAGTGGAGTACTCATAGCGGCCCTGCTGGTCAGTGAAACGGTATTAGACCGATGGTCCGGATTGATCCAGGAGGGTCCGCTGGATCCCTTTGCCCGCAGATCCGAAGGACTTCTTCGCGATCTGCGCCTCGCGGTTGTCCATTGCCTCCTGGCCGGGTACCTGCCGGCCGCGTTCCTATACGTGTTGCGCAGTGGCAGGAGGACGGTGTATGCCCTGCAGGATGCCCTCGCCTGCACGGAGGAGGAATGCCACGAGCTGGCTGAGTCCATCCGCTTCACCCGCCGCGGTCTGTTGATCGCCGGCCTGATCGGGGCCGCCTTCTCGTTCGTCACTCCTTACCTGGTTCCGCCGGTTCCCGAGTCGCTCTGGAATCCAACGACCTGGAGTGCGGAAGTGGCCTGGCACAGAATACTCGGTCCGATCGTCGGATGGTGGCTGGCGTGGCTCGTCTACGCGATCTTTTCCGTGTCCAAACGGCTGTCGAAACTGGCGAGCCGACTATCCTCGGTCGACCTCTTCGACATCAAGCCGCTGGCGCCATTCACGCAGCAGGGGCTGACCAACGCACTGCTGGCCATTGGTCTACTGTCGCTCTCGAGCCTGTTCCTGATCGAAACCGGCATGGGCGTCGTGGCGACGCTCGTCGGTGTAATAACGCTGTTTGTCGCGGGAGCAGCGCTCGTAATGCCTGTGCGTGGTGTCCAGCAACGTATCAGGCAGGAGAAAAAGAGCGAGCTAGGGTGGATCGACGCCGAGCTTCGAGCCTGCAGGGCTACTCTGCGAGAGTCAGGAGAGGACCGTCGGGTCGGGTCGATCGCCGATCTGGCAGCCTACCGCGGCCTGGTCGATAGGGCAGCGGAGTGGCCATTCAACACCTCCACATATCTTCGCTTCGCGCTCTATCTTCTCATCCCGCTGGGCTCGTGGGCAGCCGGGGCCTTGGTCGAGCGCGTCGTGGACCGGTTCTTGTTCTGAGTGGATGGCAAACCGTGCAGCGAATGCTTGCCGACATGCCCATTCTAGACGTTGCAGACGAACTCGCCGCGTTGCGCTCCGAGCGTTGTCAATCGACCTCGGCTGAACAGGCTGCAGCTTCGTCACGCGGCGCGGAGGTCAACTCGTGACACCCAAAGCTGATGTCTCCGTTGCAAGGCGACTATCGTTCCTCGATCGCTACCTCACGGTCTGGATCTTCGCCGCAATGGCTCTCGGCGTCGCGATCGGTTACTTGTGGCCGGAGCCGGTCGAGGCGCTGAACCGTGCTACCCAGATCGGCACCACGTCGATCCCGATCGCGATCGGCTTGATCCTGATGATGTACCCGCCGCTCGCCAAGGTCCGCTACGAGAAGTTCTGGGTCGTTCTCCGGCACAAGCGGATCCTCGCCCTCTCGCTGTTTCAGAACTGGGTGATCGGGCCGCTGGTGATGTTCCTTCTCGCGGTGCTGCTGCTTCGCGACATGCCGGGCTACGCCGTTGGCTTGATCTTGGTCGGCCTCGCGCGCTGCATCGCGATGGTGCTGGTGTGGAACGACCTGGCGGAGGGAGACCACGACCTGGCGGCGGGCCTGGTGGCGGCTAACGCAGTCTTTCAGGTGCTCTTCTACGGGTTCTACGCTTGGGTCTTCATCACGCTGCTGCCGCCGCTCTTCGGATTCCAGGGAGCGGAGATGCACGTCAGCGTCGGAGAGATCGCACGAACCGTTTTCATCTACTTGGGGATACCGTTCCTAGCCGGCCTGATCACGCGCTTTTCGCTGTTGAAGCTGAAAGG
>JBDHAS010000026.1:0-28139 GCA_039588015.1 Gemmatimonadota bacterium
AGTATATTTCGCGTGCTCTAGGAAGTCTCCCCCGATCCGCTCTCGCGACTCCTTTGGCAATAGCAGCGCCTGTCCGGTGGTTACGTCTAACCGGAGGTTCAGCATGGTCAAGAGGTTGTGCGGGCTCGCGGCAGCTCTCGTCTTGGTGACCGGAAGTCCAGCCACGGCTCAAATCCCCATCGAAATCGAGCCCTATGTGGGCGTTTACGTGCCGTTCCAGGATCTCGTCAAGGAGGCAGTGGACGGCGTTGATGTGGTCCTCGGTCATAAGGAGGGGCTCGCAGTAGGTGGGCGCCTGGGGTTGGGGCTCGGCGGTATAGGCGTTGAAGGCAACTTCATGTACGCGTTCAGTGACGTGGAAGGAAAAGCCGATGGTTCGACCGGTGAGGAAAGCGCCGCGCTGTGGGTGGCGGATGCTCGCCTGGTCTTGAAACTGCTCCCCGGCCCGATCGGGCTGCACGTGAACGGCGGCGTAGCACTCATCGGCCGTAGCGGAGACTTCTACAAAGGAATCGACGAGGGCAAGACGAAGGTTGGTGGGGCCGTCGGCGCCGGCCTGCGTGTCAAATTGCCCGGCATCCTGGCGATCCGAGGTGACGCCGATGTGTACCTCTACTCGGCGAAGTTGACCGCGGATATTCCCGAGCTCGGTGGGGTGGTTACGACCGAATCGCAGTTCCAGGCCGACTTGGTTCTATCCGCTGGGTTGGTCTTTTCCTTGTGAGGACTCGGACAGGAACCTACGTGGGGGCTCCAGTCGGTGCCCCCCTTTAGAGACAGCCGCCAACGCAACTCTGAACAGCGAGTGACACGAAGCGGTTTGCTCACATTCTGACCCTCCGCGTTCTCGGGGAGCCGGTGCCCGACCACGGAACCGGTTCTGCCCGTTGACGTTAAGACGTTTGCGTCGCATTATGTCACAGCACCCAACCTCCAGCCGACGGCCCCGGGAGAGCACAAACCGGAAGGCGAAATTCGTAACGTCCTTGTTGCGATGCGATTCAGTCTTGAAAAGACGACCGCCAACTACACTCTGAACAGGGGGGTAACATGAAGCGGGTCGCTCACATCCTCGCTGCGCTAGCGTTGGTCGTGGTATTCGCGACAAGTCAGGCGTTCGCGTAGAACCTGCGTGCCGGCGCGAAGATCGGTGTCGGTTTTTCTGACTTCAGCGGCGATACCGATCAGATTTTCGCGGTAAGTCCGGACTTGAAGACGGGTTTCTCGTTCGGCGGGTTCTTCGGCATGGATCTGCACAGGTACTTCAGGCTTCAGCTGGACGGCCAGTTTGTGCAGAAAGGCGCGAAGTTCTCCGAGGGAGGCGAAGAGATCAAGGCGAAGGTCAGCTATTTCGAGTTCCTGCTACCGCTAACCCTCACGATTCCGACCGAAGGCACGGTGACACCCAGACTGTACGCCGGCCCGGCGCTTGGTTTCGAGTCGTCTTGCAAGCTCTCGGGTGAGGAAGGCGGCGTCTCGGTGGACGTCGATTGCTCGACGGCAGGCGTCCAGTCGAAGAGCACCGACTTCGGCATCTTCTTCGGTGGAGGCCTGGATCTGGCCGCGGGTCCCGGCGAGATCATGTTCGACGTGCTCTACAATCTCGGGTTATCCAACGTCAACGACACTCCGGGAGCCACCCAGTACGAACTCAAGAACAGGAACATCCAGGTCCTGGTGGGATACGCGTTCCTCTTCGGAGGCATGTAGTATCCGCTTCTTTCTGACGGGACGGTCTAGCGTCGTCCCTAAACGCCAACCGAGTTCGAGCCGGCCGCTCAGTCGTGGCCGGCTCGGCGTTTCAGCGACCGTGACAAGCTCTCAGTCGCGTGCTACCCGCTGGTATCGCGGCCCTGCTGCTATTTGGAGCCGTATCGCCGTCACAGGCCCAGCGGCCTGAGTACCCGTTGCTGCTGGAGGCCTACGGCAACTACGTCATCACTACGGGTGATTTCAAGGATCTGGCAAAGAACGGGGTTTCGTTCGGTGGAACCGTGGGCTATGCCCTCTCTTTTGCCGGCCGATGAAGCCACGAGGCGAGTTCCAGTCCGTGGCTGAGCAATAGCTTCGTATTCCCAAGTATCTCGGCGGTCTCTCCACCAAGAACCACTCGACCCTCGTCAATCAGGATCATCCGCGAGCAGATCGCCGCCGCGAATTCCACATCGTGGGTGACCACCAGCAGAGTCTGAGGTCGCGCGCGCAGGATTTCGGCGATCTGGCGGCGGCCACGACCGTCGAGAGCGGCGCTGGGCTCGTCCAGCGCGAGGAGACCGGGTTCCATACTGAGGACCGTCGCCAATGCGGCGCGACGCTTCTCGCCGCCGCTGAGATGATGGGCGGCACGGTGTGCGTCGATCTCGGCTAACCCTACGCTTTCCAGCGCCTGCAGGGCGCGCGCCTTCGCGTCGGCATTGGGAAGGCCCTGGCATAGTGGGCCGAACGCAACGTCTTCCAAAAGCGTGGGCATGAACAGCTGATCGTCCGGATCCTGAAACACCAGGCCGACGCGGCGGCGGACCTCGGGTAGGTTGTCGGGGACCACCTCGAGCCCGCCGATGGCGACTGAACCAGCGCTGGGCTCGAGGATGCCGTTGAGATGCAGCAGCAGGGTACTTTTACCCGCGCCGTTTGGGCCGACGATGGCCACGTGCTCGCCGGCTGCGACGGAAAGTGACACGTCGGAAATCGCTGGCGACGCGGCACCGGGGTAGCGGAAGCCGAGTCCGCGGATCTCGACGTCCCAGCCTACGGCGGCCGGACGCGCCGTCATCGTCTCACCTCGATTATGCCACCTAGCCAGACGGCGACGAGCAAGGCCAAGATCGCCGCACTCCAGGCGGGACTGATCCGGGGAGCGGATCGCAGTGCTGGCAGCTGGCCTGTGTATCCACGGCTGAGCATGGCGGCATGAATCCGCATGCCGCGATGGTGAGCCCGTGAGAACAGGTTGGCCAGCACGCTAGCCTTCGCGCGCCAGAGGCGGAACTTCGAGGCACGGCCGACCCTACTCCTCATGGCTCGCGACGTTTGCTCGTACTCGTCGTTCAGGACATAGACGTACCGATAGCCGAGCGCCAGCGAGCTCTTTACAAGGCGCGGTAGAGGCACGGCATCGAGAGCGTTGAGCAAATCCGCCGCCCGGGTGATGGAAACGACGATGGTCACGGCTGACACGGCTAGAGTTGCCCGGACCACGATCTCAGCGCACTTGACGAGGCCCGGCCCGGTGGCCCGTAGGGGGCCAAACTCGAAGGCGGTCTCGCCCGGCACGCTGAACGGGAGGGTTAGCGCTGGCAACAGGAAGAACGGGATCGCGTGAGCGAGTCTGCGAGCCAGCGTACCGGCCGGTATTCGGGCCGCGGCTACACCCGCTACGACCACCACGGCCAGGACGGCCAGGGCGCGCCAGGCGCCCGGCGGCATGAGGCCGGCAGCGAAGGCGGCGACCACGGCGATCCAGAGCCGTTGCGACGGCGTCGTCCGGCTGTTGAGCCAGGAGTCGCGGTGCGCGTAGCGATCGAGGTGCGCGAACCCCATCAGCCCTCACTAGCACTTCGCTTAGAAGCGGCTCTGACTATCGCGGCCACCCCGGCGAAGACGAGAGCGATGCCGAGGACGAGTGCAAGGAGCCTGCCGGCCACGCCGGGCAACCAGGCGCTGTAGTCCGCGATTGGCGCGGCGTTGGGACCCGTCGCAGCGTCGGCGAAACCTAGGTCGGACGCTACGCGTTCGAGACTGTCCGGCGCCGCCGACGCAACCAGCGAGAGCAGCCCGGCGACGATCGCCAGACCTCCCAGTCCGGCCAGTACCACCAATCGTGAGGGTCCGGCACGAGCCGCCGCACGACGTCCGTACACGAGATCCGGCCGTTTGCGCACCAGGCTCCAGACGATCAGGCCGGTGATCGTTCCTTCGGCGAACCCTATAATCGCGTGCACTCCGGCCATAGCGCCGACGGCGATCCGAGTGGGGGCGATGCCGCTGAAGCCGAGCTCGATGCCCGCGGCGACGCCGGTGAGAACCGTTGCCACGTAGGCCGCCGCAGCGGCCGCCAGCCCTCGCCGCCGCAGGCCGTCGCCGGCTAGCCCGATCAGTGTTCGGTAGATGGCGTAGCCGACCAACGCGCCCAGGCCGGCGATGTTCAGGATATTGGCCCCGAGGGCCGTCAAGCCTCCATCCGCGAAGATCAACGCTTGCACGATGACGACGGCCGTCATTACCAGGAAGCCGGCCCAGGGGCCGAAGATGACCGCCACCAGGACTCCTCCGAGCAGGTGACCACTGGTGCCGGCCGCCACCGGGAAATTCACGGTCTGAGCGGCGAATACAGCGGCGGTCGCGAGTCCGAGCGTCGGGCCGGCTCGCTCGTCGAGGCCGTCCCCGGCGCGGCGCGCGGCATACGCCGTCACGGCCACCGCCGAAGCGAGTGTCGTGGCCGATACGGTCGCCGAGAGGAAGCCGTCCGGTATGTGGGCCATCGCAACCTGTTAACGTAGAAGCTGAGCCGGGTCTCCGACATGACCACTGATCCGCGAAAGGTCCGAGTTTCGTGCGAACCAGACGTCGACGCAAGGTCTTCCGCCATGCCGCGATCCCGTCTCCTTGGCCGTGTCAATCGTCGCCGATCACCTTTCGACCGCCATTCTCCGTGAGTAGGTTGCGCCGATATGCCGAACCGATCAAAAGGTCCAGCTGAGGCGGGACGCTTGCCGAGCGAGAAGACGATGCGGGCCTTTCATCTCATTCGCCCAGGCGAGCTCAGATTGGAGACGACAGAAGTCCCGGCGCTCGCCGACGGGGAACTGCTTGCGCGTGTCGACATCGCACTTACCTGCGGGACCGACCTGAAGACGTTTGACCGCGGGCACGCGCGATTGAAGGTCCCCGGCCTGCTCGGGCACGAATGGGCCGGAACCGTCCAATCGGTCGGCGGGGGCGTTCGTAGCTTTCGGCCCGGCGAGCGAATCGTCGCCACGCCTACTGCGCCATGCGGTGACTGCGCGTATTGTCTCTGCGGCGACGAGAACCTGTGCTTGCACCTCTTCGATCACATGGCGCTGGGCGCCTACGGCGAATACGTCCTCGTTCCGCGCCACGTAGTGAACAGAAACGCGTTTCGTATTCCCGACTCCGTCTCTGACCTTCGTGCGGCCTTCCTCGAGCCGTTAGCGTGTACGGTCCACGGGGCAGATCTGGTTCGGCTGAGCGGCGAACGCACCGTCGTGTTCATCGGCGATGGCCCGATCTCGCTTCTCTTCCTTCAGGTCGCAGGTTTGCGCGGCGCCGGACGGACCGTGCTCGTCGGGCGGCATGCGGCGCGGCTCGATGTCGCACGTCGACTGGGCGCCGATGTCGTGATAAACACGAGCGAGACCGATGCTCACAGCGCCGTGCGAACGATCACCGATGACCTCGGCGCCGATACGGTCGTCGAGTGCGTCGGCCGACCGGAGGCATGGGTGGAGGCGGTGAGCTTCGCTCGCAGAGGCGGCGAGGTGCTCCTCTTCGGCGGCTGCGAGGCCGGCGTTGACGTTACGCTCGACACCGAGAGGATTCACTACGACGAAATCACATTGAGGGGCGGCTTCCACTACACACCGGACAGCGTTCGACGTGCTTGGGATCTGATATGCGCGGGCAGGCTCGAGCTCGAAGCGCTCGTGACGCAGCGGATGTCGCTCGATGAACTGCCGGCGGCATTCGAGCGGATGCGGCGGCGTGAAGCCCTGAAAATCGCGATAAACCCATGAATCGAGAGAGACAGCTCACCACTCGAGCGGCGTGCGCTTACGCGTTCGATGATGTCAGGGTGGAAGAGGTGGATCTGCCGCCGCTGGAACCCGGCGATATCCGTGTCCAGGTCATCGTCTGCGGAGTCTGCTCCAGCGATGCGATGGAATGGTACGTGAGCCGCAAAGTCCCGGTTGTGTTGGGGCACGAACCGGTCGGCATCATACATGAGGTAACGCCTCAGGTTGAGGACTTGAAGGTCGGTGATCGGGTCTTCTTTCACCATCACGTGCCCTGCATGCGGTGTCGTGCCTGCCAGCGAGGGATGTTTACCTCGTGCCTGAGGTTCCGTGAGACGGGGCTCGAGCCGGGCGGATTTGCGGAGTTCGTGAGGGTTTCGGCGGAAACCGTTCGCCTCGATGTCCTGAAGCTCCCGGAGGACGTCTCCGATGAGACGGGCGCATTCATCGAGCCTGTGGCGTGCAGTCTTCGAGCATTCAACAAGATGGAGATCCTGCCCGGCAATAGCCTCTGGGTAGTAGGCGCCGGGCCGATGGGGCTGATCAATACCCGGCTGGCGCGATACTACGGCGCCGAGCCCATCATCGTCACCGACCCGGTCGAGGTACGACGCGAATTCGCCGCCAAGGCTGGCGCCGACCACGTGCTCGATCCTACCTCCCCGGACTTCGTGGATCGCTTCCAGGAAGTGACCGACGGCTGGGGAGCGGAGAAGATCGTCGTTGGGCCGGGCTCGACGGAGGCGATAGAGCACGGCCTGGCACACGCGGCGCCGGGCGCCAACGTCATGGTATTCACGCCCACGCCCCCGGAAGCGACTGTGGCTTATCGACCGCACGACCTCTATTTCAAGGAAGTCACGATCACGCACAGCTACTCGGCGGGACCGGTCGATACGCGCGAAGCTCTCGAGTTGATCGCCAGCGGCGAACTGGAGGTCGAGGACCTAATCACTCATCGCTTCGGACTGGACGGAGTGGGCGAAGCCTTGAAGATGGCCAAGACGCACGATGAGGGACTGCGATCGGTGGTCTATCCGCATGGTTTGGGCGTTGAGGTCAAGACGTTTTAGGTTGCGGGTTTTGAATATCGAATATCCAATATCGAACAAGGAAATTCGAAATGAATCGTCGGTAACGACTTCATTATTGAGTGTTGGCTGTTCGATATTCGGTATTCAAAGGGGGATTCATGAACACTGGCGAAGGGCCCGAGCTTGCTCGGGCCAGCCACATCGCACGATTTGATAACTTCCGCTGGTCAGGCGTCGAATCGCTCAGCTACAAATCGGAAGACGACAGCTGGCATGCCGTGACGCGTCACGGACTGATCGGGGCGAGTGAGGGTACTCCCTTCCAGGTGCGCTACTTCGAGGTCGAGCCCGGCGGCTACACGACGTACGAGCGGCATGAGCACCAGCACGTCGTCATCGCTCTCCGGGGGAGAGGGGAGGTGAGGTTGGGCGAAAGCTGGGAACCGCTGAGCTTCGGCGACGTGACCTACGTGGCCCCGAACGACCCGCACCAATTTCGCAATGTGGGAGACGAGCCCTTCGGTTTCCTCTGTATCGTCGCCGCTGATCGCGACCGGCCTGTCCCGCTCTAAAGCCGCCAGATCGCTCCCAAGCCGATTACGACGCCGTCCCCTTCTCCGAAAATCCCGTTACCGAAACGGAAGTCGAGTACGGCCCCGATCTGGTCGGTGATGGTGAAGATTCCGCCGAGATCGAGCATCAACGCGGAGTCGGTATTGTTGTCGCCGGAGCTGATGCCGAACTCGAGACGGGGATGCGTGAACACCTCCGAGTCGCCGCCTGCCAGCTTGAAACCGATACCGGCGATGAACCCGACGGGAATCTTCCACACCGTAACTCCCGGCTCGCTCAGCCCGATCCCGAAGTCGAAGCTCAGGTTCAACAAACCGCCGCCATCGCTGAGCGGCCGGGACAGCAGCCCGTAGCGAACGTCGGCGCCGGCATACGGGGTGTCGTCAGCGTTGTCGCGTAGCCACAGGCCGGCTCGGCCCCCGATGTCCACGTCGTCGCTGACGGGAAAGCGGATCATGCCGCCGACGACGAAAGAGTTTTCGGGAAACGCGATATAGGGTAGGAACGTCTCGCCCGCCGGTACGCCGGCCGTCAGCATGGCCGGTTCCTCGACGACTTGAGCGAATCCGCTGCCCGATCCGACAAAAAAGGCAGCGCCCGCCGCGGCAGCCGCTACCGTTGTTCTCCATCCACCCATGACCAACCTCCCTTAGCTGGCGTCGGACGCCAATCCCCCTCCACCTGGTATATTGGTCACGGGCGGGCCAGGATCAAGGGCTGGGAAAGAACGGTGCTGTCTTGCCGGCGCTTTAACGGATGTCGCGCTCGCTGCATCTTATTACGGGATGGATGAACACGGTCTGATAGAGCGGGCCCGGGCCGGGGACCGGGCGGCATTCGGGCAGCTGGTACGGCTGCACCGCGACGCCGTGTATCGCCTTGCGGCCCGCTGGCTTGGGGACTCGGATCAGGCGCTGGACGTCGCCCAGGATGTGTTCGTCCGTGCGTTCGACGGGCTGAAGAGCTACCGGGGGGACAGCCGTTTCCGAACGTGGCTGTTCTCTATCACATTGAATGTCGTCAGGACGGCGGCCCGCCGTCAGAAACGCCGCGGCGAGGTCCGGCTCGATACCGGTGCCGAGTTTCCCGATCTCCGTACACCGCCGGACGCGAAGGTGGCGCGTGCCGAGGCCTATACACGGGCGGCCAGTGAGCTTTCATCGCTGCCCGAGAAGCAGCGTGGGGCAGTCACGTTGCGTATCTACGAAGGGTTGAGCTTCAAAGAGATCGGCGAGATCATCGGCTGCTCCGAAGGATCTGCGCGGGTGAACTATCATCATGGGATCCAGAAGTTGAGAGAGGCTCTTACATGAAGAACCCCGATGAATGCTCGGGCGTCGGCGAGCTAATCCCGCAGTTCCTGGCTGGAAGGCTAGAGGTCGATGACGAGCGGAAGGTGCGCGAGCATCTCGAGGATTGCGTCGATTGCCGGCAGCGCGCCAACGCGGTGAGCCTGCTGCAGCAGACACCAGTGCCCATTCCCGACCCGGACCGCTGGGACCATTTCGTCAACGGGGTCGTCGGTGCTACCGGGCGTCGAAAGAACATCGGGCGCCGTGCTTTGACGATCGCTGCAGCCGTGGCGGCTGCGGCGGTCATCGCCATTTCTTGGGTGCGCATCGTGCAGGTCGGTTCCGACGGATCGGTGAGCATAGAAGCGATCGCTCGTGAGGTAGCCGAGCTGCCGGATGATGAGGCGCAGGCCTGGACGGCCGGTATGAGCCCGACGGGGTTTATGCCCGCCGGCTTCGACACCGCCGGGCTCAGCGAGGCGGAGCTACAGCAATTGGCAACGGAGGTTGGCCGCACATGAACAGACAGCGACTGTGCCGAGCTTCGATTTTGATCCTGGCGTCGGCGCTGGCCGGCGCGGGTCCGGCTTTCTCGCAAGCGGCGGCGGACCGCGGCGCTCGCGAGGGCCGGCCGCAGCAGGGCCAGGAGCGGCTGATAGAGACGTTCCTCGATCACGCCACGGCTGAGTTGAACCTCGACGTCGAACAGAGAAGCGGGCTGGAGCAGGTGTTGCGGGAGACGATGGATCGACGCGGCGAGCTGGCGAGGAGCCAGGCGCAGCTGCGGCGCGAGATTCGCGAGGCGCTGTCGGATCCCGCGACCGCGGACGAGGACTTCCAGCGCCTCGCAGGCTCGATCCTCGACGTGCGGCGCGAGGAGATCGAGTTGCTCGATTGGCAGGAGGGAAGGTTGCTGGAGGTGCTGACGCCGCGACAGACGCTGCGATTCATGCTCATCCAGCAGCAGCTGGCCCAGCGCATCGACGACGTGCGCAAGAACCGCAACCGCTGAACGCGACCTGCCGCCGGCTTCCGAGTCGCACGGCGGCTATCGGTTTTGGCCCGCGCCGCATCTCGTTCTCGACCGCTCCTGCTAGGCGCTCACGTCTCGACGGCCGGTGGCCTCGATCGGGCGCCGGCTCGCGGCGCCGAGATCGGCGCTCGGGTCATCCAGATCTTCACCAAACAGGTGAACCGGTGGGCGGAGCGTGACGTGGATCGGGACACGGCGGCCGCGTTTCGAGCCGCCGCGAAGGCACACGGCATCGTCGTCGCCGGCTCCCACGATTCCTACCTGATCAACCTCGCCAGCCCGGATCGCGGGCTTCGGGAACGGTCCCTTCGCTCGTTCTGTAGAGAACTCGAGCGCTGCGAGACGCTCGGACTCGATTTCTTGGTCACCCATCCCGGCCACGCAACCGACGGAGACCGCGCGGCCGGGCTGCGTCGCAACGCTGCGGCGATACGCCGGGCGCTCCTGCGCGTCGGCGGGAATGTGCCGATACTTCTCGAAAGCACTGCGGGTCAGGGCCGCTCGCTCGGCGAGAGTTTCGAGGAGCTGGCCGTTCTGCTCGAGGGTGTCGGGCCCGAGTTCCAGGATCGTTTGGGCGTCTGCGTCGATACGGCACACGTGCTCGCCGCCGGCTACGATCTTGCCGGCGATTACGAGGGCGTTATGCAGGAATTCGACCGCGTCCTCGGGCTCGCTCGGCTTCGACTCTTCCACCTGAACGACTCTAAGACCCCTCTGGGTAGCCGGGTCGACCGACACGAACAGATTGGGGACGGGTACCTCGGCCGCGAGCCGTTCCGCCTCATCATGCGAGATCGGCGGTTTCGCGATGTTCCGAAGGTGATTGAGACGCCGAAGGGGGACGATCCGGTTCGCAACGATCGCAGAAATCTAAACTACTTACGACGCTGCTCACAAAGACTGACGAAGAACTGAATCGCGTGCGGCCAACCGGATCTTCCCAGACCCGCTTGCCTCCAAGCCGACACAGCGATATGTAGAGTGCGCGGGGGACTGCTGGCCGCGGTTCCAACGTACTCTGTCGTGGCGCCGCGATCCGCCTACATTGAACGCGAAGGTGGAATCAACGAGCATGCTCTATTAGTGACGTCGCTTTGTGAGCACTGGCGACGCGTGTCATCCGTACCAGGCAGCGCAGACGTTAACCCATACGTGGAGCGACATGGGCGAGAAGACTAGATCCGGCGGTCGTATGGACATCGAGGCACGTCTGGGGTCGATCGCTGAACTACTTGGTCGCGAAGTAACTGTCCATCCGCCACTGGAGCACACGCCCGAATCGCGGCACAGCCACCTGTTCGAGGAAGCCCAACAGCTCTACGAGAACGAGCTGGCTTGGGAGGAGGAAACGGGCGAAGAGTCCACGGACTCTGGGTCTGTCGTCGCGCTGGTGTTCCCGGGCACGCTGGCTTTGATGGATGCGCTGCTTACGTCGCACGCGGCCAGCGAGTTGGGTGAGGGAGGAGCCCACCGCGACGTGGTCGCTTCGTTCCTCGAGTGGTTGTCGACCAGAATGCTGATGCTGCGCTCGGGGCAGCTTCGCAGCAGCGCCACCGAGAGGGCGAAGGAGGTCGATCTGACGGACCGGCTGATCGACCTCGTACTCTACCGCTACTGCGGGCTGAGCGATGACGAGATGGACCGAATAGACGCGTATCGTAACTGACCTCGTCGTCCAGCCTGGCTTGTTACAGAACTCCGACTGATAGCTTTGCGAGATGAAGATCATTGTTTGCATCAAGCGTGTGCCCGATTCGGAAAGTCGCGTAGGCGTCGGGTCCGATGGCGCTTCTGTGGACACGGGCGGTGTGAAATTCGTCGTCAACCCGTACGACGAGTATGCGATCGAGGAAGCGCTGCGGCTCAAGGAAGCAGCGGGAGACGGGACCGTGACCGTCATGACCTTGGGCGGCGAAGAGTCGAAGGAGACCCTGCGGACGGCTCTCGCCATGGGGGCCGACCAAGCTGTGTTGCTCAAGGGCCAGCCTTCAAGCGATGGTCTGGGAACGGCGGAGAAACTCGCCGAAGCGATCAAGGCTCGCGAGCCCGATCTGGTCTTGTTCGGCAAGCAGGCGATCGACGATGATAACCTTCAGGTGCCGGCGATGGTTGCGGAACTGCTCGGACTCCCTTGCGCCAACGTCGTCATCGATCTGAAGGTCGACGGCGACAAGGCGACGGCCGAGCGGGAGGTGGAAGCGGGGCACGAAGTGTTGGAGTTCAAGCTACCTGCGGTTGTCGCCGCTCAGAAGGGCCTGAACGAGCCTCGCTACGCGAGCCTGAAGGGCATCATGGCGGCGAAGAAGAAGCCGCTGGAGGAAGTGGACGTGGCCGACGCGGAATCGCGCGTTGAGGTCATACAAGTCATGAGCCCGCCGGAGCGGTCCGCGGGAGAGATCGTCGGGGAAGGACCGGATGCCGTCCCCGAACTGGTGAGAAAATTGCGCGAGCAAGCCAAGGTTCTTTGATCACTATGAGCGTACTTGCGATAGCGGAGCATAGGGGAGGCGCAATCCGCCAGGCCAGCCTCGAGACGCTGACGGCCGGGCGCGTGCTGGCGGATTCACTCGGCGGGGAGCTGGTGGCGATCCTGCTCGGCCCGCCGGGTGTTGCCGACGAGGCCGGGAAACTCGCGGCATACGGTGCCGACAAGATCATCGTGGGCGGCTCCGAGCTGTTCGACGAGTATGTGCCGGAGGGCTTCGCAGATGTGCTGGCGCGGACCGTCGAGGAACGAGGACCCAAGGCCGTACTTCTGGCTGCCACCGCGTTGGGTAAGGACCTGGCTCCGCGGCTGGCGGCAAGGCTCGGGGTGGGGATGGTCGGCGATGTGACCGAAGTCGGGATCGAGGATGGGCGGATCTTCGCGGTGCGGCCAGCCTATTCCGGCAAGGTCTTTTACAAGCTGGGCTTCAAGACCGAGCCCGCTCTTCTCAGCGTGCGGCCTAGGGCGTACACCGCGGCGGAGGATCGGCGCGACGGCGCGGTCGAGGATCTGACCGTCGAGCTCGATCCGTCCCGTTTGCCGATGACGGTCAGATCGGTGGCTACGGAGCAGAAAGGGCGGCCCGATGTGACCGAGGCGGAGGTCATAGTCTCGGGCGGCCGGGGGATGCAGGGCCCCGAGAACTGGTCGTTGTTGGAAGATCTCGCCGACGCGCTCGGCGACGCGACCGCGCTCGGTGCCAGTCGCGCCGTGGTCGACGCGGGCTGGCGACCGCACGACGAGCAGGTCGGTCAGACGGGCAAAGTGGTGGCACCCCCTCTCTATATCGCCGTCGGTATCAGCGGCGCCATCCAGCACCTCGCGGGTATGCAAACCGCCAAGTGCATCGTGGCGCTGAACAAAGATGCGGAGGCGCCGATCTTCAAGGTTGCCGACTACGGCATCGTCGGCGATCTGTTCGAAGTCGTGCCGCGCCTCACTGAGGAAATCCGCAGACTACGCTCGGAGGGGTGACCATGAGTGGATGGGCGTACCGAACCGCTTTGCTACCATTGTCCTTTGCCTGTGTGGCTATGTTCGCCACGTCGGCCCGGGCGCAGTTCGAGGAGCCTGACACGATCCCGCGGTTCTCCATCGGCGCCACGGTCGAGATCGTCTTCCGCGGTGTCCGTGGCGAATCCCCCAGCGGTGCGGAGAACGTGTCGTTCGGCGGCGGGCCACCCGTGGGAGCGCGAATGGACTACCGGCTGACCCGTACCCTGGCTATCGGCGCCGCGGGTAGCTGGGCGCGGCTGAACGAGAAGCTAGAGAGTTCGTCGAGCAAGAGAACGAGCACAGAGGGGTTCAGTCAGTGGCAGGTGTCCGGCGAGCTGATGCTCAAAGTGAAGCCGAACATTCCGGGCTACTTCATACTCGGTGGGGGAGCAAGGCGCATCATTCCGGATAGCGACCAGCCTGAGGACTATCTACACGACGTCGAACCGTTCACCGATGGGATGGGAATCCTCGGTGCGGGTGTAGAATTGGGATCCCGTCGCAGCCGGACGTTCAAGTTCGACTTCCGGTTCTACCTCGTCTCGCCTTCGAATCAGCTCCAGGTCGAAACGAAGTCGGTATCGGTCGACTTCGCCCTGGGTCTTAGCCTGATGCTCAGGCTCTAGGTCATTTCGTTCGGGCTACTTCTCACGCAGCACGATGGCGTCCAGTTCGGTGCCGGCGGGCAGCTCGCTGTTTGCCGGCACTCTGATGAGCGCATCGGCCTGCGACATGGACGTCAGGATGCCGGAACCTTGAGGCCCCGTGAGCCGCGCCAGCCAGCCGCCGCTCTCCTGGCGTTCCAGCGTGGCACGGTAGAAGTGGGTGAGACGTCCTTTCGTCGCCACGGGCTCGGCGAGCCGCACGCGGCGAGCCGGGCGGTCGTATTGCGCCAGGCCCATCATCTTGCGGAGCGCGGGTCGGACCAGTACCTCGAATGTCACCATCGCGGAGACCGGGTTGCCGGGTAGCGCGAATACAGGCATGCCGTCGAGCAGGCCGAAGGTGAACGGACTCCCGGGACGCATCGTCACGCGATAGAACAGAAACTCCATTCCGAGCTCGTCGAGAACCTCCTTCACATAGTCGTGATCGCCCACCGCGAGTCCGGCTGTTGTGATCAGCGCGTCGAGGCCCTTCGCGGTCTCGAGATGATTACGGAGACTTTCCCGGTTGTCGCGGGCGATACCCAGAACGGCGGGCTCGGCTCCACACTCCTTCACTTGGGCGGCCAGCGCATACGAGTTCGAGTTCATGATTCGCTTGCCGGCGAGCACCAGGGGAAGGTCGCTGAAGTCCGCCAGTTCGTCCCCGGTCGAGAGAATCCCCACCTCTGGGCGTCGAAACACGAGGACATCCTGCCGCCCCAATAAGGCGAGCACACCGACCTCGGCGGGCCGGAGCAGCCCTCCCGCAGTGATCGCGGTGTCGCCGGCCTCAAGATCCTCACCTTTGCGGCGAACATTGCGTCCGGCGTCGTCGCCGCTCAGCACGCGTACGGTGCCCGCATCCGAGCCCGGTTCCGAGTACTCCAGTCGGGTCACGCAATCGGCCCCGTCGGGAACGGGCGCACCGGTCATCACTCTGATCGCTTCGCCCGGCCCCACGGCGCGGGTGGGGAAACCACCGGCCGGCACCTCTTCCATCACGCGCAGCACCACCGGGTTTTCCTGGCTTGCCGCCACCACGTCATCGCTGCGAACGGCGAATCCATCCATCGCGCTGTTATCCCAAGGGGGGTGCACGATCGCAGATGTCACATCGGCGGCCAGAACGCGGCCGAGAGCCTCGGTGATCGCTGCTTCTTCGTGGCCGACAGCGACGATACGGGAGAGGATGAGACTGGAGGCTTCGTCTATCGAGAGCCAGTCGGCCTCTCTAGGCTGGCGGGCGCTAGCGTGGCGCTCGGTCATGGCTCCGTAGCCTCGGAACCGCGTGCGGCGGCCTCGGCGCGCTCGCGGTCTTCGGGTGAATTGACATTCAGGAACAATAGATCGAGGTGGCCGAATGTCGCGACTTCGTCCCGCGCGATCGTTCGCACCTGCGCGTCGAAGTAAAACGAGATGACCTGTCTGTCTCCCCGGTCGAGAGCACGCTCGATGGCCGGCCGACAACTCGTACTGTAGAAGGCGCAGAGCGGTTCGAGGCCACGACGGGAATCGCTCTCTGGTGCCACCACGTCGTGAGCAGAGCTCTCTTCGATCAACCGCTCCAGGAGGGCGGCGGATAGAAAAGGCATGTCGCAGGCTGCGACGAGAGCCCCGCGGAAACCCGCTTCCTCCGCCCAGGCGACCGCCGTGCGGATCCCGCCTAAGGCACCCAGGCCGGGCTCGAGGTCAGGTCGAATCTCCAGCCCCAGTGACTCGTAGGGCTGGGCTTCGTTGGCGACCAGCACGACTCGGTCCACAGCCTGCCGCATCGCCCGCAGTGCGCGATCGATGATTCGCTCGCCACCAACGGTTTCCAGTGCCTTGGGCTGACCGTCGTAGCGGCGGTTCATGCCGCCGGCCAGCACTGCCCCGAGCACCGACTCGCGATTCGTCTGCTTGGTCACAGTATCCCTTGCCGTTTCCACTCCTTGTGCTTGACCCGCAGGCACTCGTCCATTACCACGGGGATCCCTGCGTCACGGGCCAATTGTGCGGCCTCCGCGTTGATTACACCCAATTGCATCCAGACGAGCCGTGTTCCGATCTCAACGGCTTCTTCGACGTGGGGACGCACGAACTGGGGGGCTCGAAAAATTGCCACGATATCGATAGGACCTTCGGCTTCTTGGGCCGATGGGAGGTCAGCGTACGCCTTCAGGTCCAGGACCGCGTCGTACTTCGGGTTTATCGGCAGCACGCGGTAGCCTTGTTCCATCAAGTAGCGGGCCGACGAGTTGCTGTCGCGATAAGGTGTGGCCGAGCAGCCGACGACCGCGATGATCTCGGAGCGCTTGACTATCTCGATGACGCGCTCGTCGATTACCATGAACTAGAATCGGTTGTCCAGTTCTAGGGCCGGGAGACCGTACCTGGGGTCGACGCGTCGAAACAGAGCGGGGGCATCCGGTCCCGTTCCCGCGGCGGTTACCGCGAGCGTGACCTCGAGCGTCGGCCGTACGACCCCGTAGCGAAGATGGCCGCCCACCACCGAATAGTCGGCCCGTCCGAGCGTGACGTGAGCGTGGACGATTGGCTTATCATCATGCAGCGCCACGTTGCCTACCAGCGCGAGTACTTCCATCTGCTCGTCGAATTCTTGATCGACGTACTCTTTCGCAACGACGTCGAAGAACGCGATCTTGGTTCGCCTCATAGCGCCGATGCCCGAGATGTATCCACCTCTCACATTCTGGGCCGACAGGAACTCCAGGAAGCGGTCTGGGAAGGCCTCTTCGTCCTCGAAGCGGATGGCGTAGACATCATCGAACAGCGTGTATTGCATGGCGGCCAGCCTGTCTTGGCTCTCTACGGGAGGATGCTTGGACTGATGTCGAGCAGCCACTCCACGAGTAGCCTGCCCAGCATGTAGGGAACGAAGCCGGCCAGCGCGGTTGCCAGCGCCCGGCCCGTCGAGAAGTCGAGCGCCTGGCGAATAGCAACGAGGACCGTGCCTATCATCCAGGCCAGCACAAATAGGTACAAAGGCAGCCCGGCCCCTGGGAGTAGCTCTAGGATCAGTAGTATTCCCGGCGCCTGTGCGAAGCCTATCGTTCGCAGCAGTTCGCCCCAGGTGGCGGTTCCATCGAAGAGCTGAACGCCGACCAGGTAGCACGTGCCCGACCAGAGCGCCCAACCCAGGTAGGCTTCCAGGACACCTGCGATGAGCCCGCCGGGTCCCAGTTCCAGACTGGCGATGGCTGCAGTCAAGGCCACGAGGCCGACCACGCCCGCGGCCTGGCGAGTAGCGCTTTCGTCGTGCTCGACTTCCTCGTAGATGGCGACGCGAAACGTCGCGGCGCCCACAACTCGCTGGATGAAAGACGAACGCTTGCGCTCGACGGGCTCGAGGTTTTCCATCGACGGGCCTCCGATCGTGAGCGATTGCGTCTCGAATATAGAGAGGGCCTCGGTGCGGCGCGAATGCGGTGCTGATCCTCGCGGGCGGCACGGGTCAGCCCGTCTTGACGCTCAGGCCCAAATAGACGTTGCGGCCGGGCGCCGGCTCGTAGTACCGTCCGCGGACGGCATTGACGACCACCGAGGAGTTGTAGCGTTGGTCGAACAGGTTGTTCAGGCCCACTAACGGCCTGATCTCCAACCTCGGCGTCAGCAGACTGTAGCCAAACCGTAGATCCACGACGCCGTACCCATCGTTGCGGCTCTCGTTGGCGTTGTCGACAAAGAAGGAGTCGACAGCTCTGAACTCCAGCGAGCCCGTGGCACCGGAGCGATGGCTGT
Organism: Gemmatimonadota bacterium; assembly: GCA_039588015.1. GTDB lineage: Bacteria > Gemmatimonadota > Gemmatimonadetes > Palauibacterales > KS3-K002 > JASFMO01. The sequence goes on from JBDHAS010000026.1 coordinate 17,555, forward strand.
ACGTGATCCTGCCGTAGAAGCGATTCGGAGGGACGCCTGGCAGGCGATTGCCGCCGTAGTCGTCCTCCTCGGTTCGGAATTCCGTGAAGCGGAAGTCGGAGTACGTGTAGCTCGTCGTAAACACGAGTCCGTCGGCGAGTAGAGCGGAGAGACCGGCCTCGACGCCTTTGTGCGCGGCTGACCCCGCGTTGTCGAAAAAGACGCGCTCGGTTCCCGGTACCGCGGAACCTACTATCAGATCGTCGATATCGGCAGAGAAGATCGCCAGGCTGTATGTGACGCGATCGGCCGCCGTGCCCTTGAGACCGAACTCGTAGTTGACGGCACGCTCTGGCTGAAGCGTTCCGTTGAAACCGCCCAGCGAATCGGTGAGTTCGGTCGTCGTCGGCGTTTGGAACGAACGCCCGACGTTCCCGTAAACGTTCAGCCATCGCGTATGGGTGTAGCGCAGGCCGGCCATCGGGCTCAACTGGTCCATCTTCCGGCTACCCGAATCATCGGGGTCGTCCGCGGTGACAAGGCGGTCATCGACCTCGAACTGCACGCGGTCGTATCTCAGGCTCAGCGTCAGCTCGGCGTCGGCGATTGGCGCCAGACCGCTTTGGGCGAACAAGCCGAGCGACGTGACGCGTTCATCTTGGTCAAGAGTTATTGGACCCGTTTGGTCGGCATCCCTGGCATTCTCGACTCGGTCGTCACCCTGGTGGTCGAGATCGAAGCCTGCGGTCACAAAGTTGACGCGCCCGGCCAGCGGAGCGTAGCGATACTCTAATCGCGTGCCAAAGCCGAAACGATCCAGCTGGATCAACGTGAACGGGATTCGGTTCTCTAGGTTGCGGAGCAGGCCATAGGCCATCAGCGATAGCTGTTGCTCTTCGCTCAGCTGTCGGCGATAACTGACCCCCGCCTGACCTTGCTCTGACTCCTCGCCAAGGTCCTGACAGCCGCCGAAGCCGGGTTCCGGTGGGCACTGCTCCGGCGACAGAGCGATATCGCGTGCGGTATCGGGTTTGACGCGCGCCAGCGAGTCGGTCAGCGTGCTCGGGCTTTCCGCCTGTGGAGTGTTCGCATAATTGACGATGACGGTGATCTCGGAGTCGGCATCGGGCCGGTAGCGCATTCGGCCGTTCAACAGTGCATAGCGCGCCGCGCTGTGCAAGCGATAGCCGTCCGTTCGGAAGTAACCGAAGTGGCCGGTGTAGTCGAACTTGCCTTGCCGACCGGCAGCCTTCACGTCGTACTTCTGGTACAGGCGGCTACTGCCAAAGCTGCCGCCCAGTGCCCGAGCGTCTGCCACCAGCGGTCTCGGCGGCGGGGACTCGGTCTGGACGCTGACCACTCCGCCGGAGGCGTTGCCGTACAGCGCCGAAGCCGGGCCTCTGATGACCTCGATCCGGCCGGCGGCCGACAGGTCCAGATTGTTCAGCTGCGATTGCCCGTCGGGAAGCGTCAGCGGGATGCCGTCCTGGATGATTCGAATGCCGCGGACGCCGAACTGCGAGCGAGCGCCAAACCCGCGGATCGAGATTCGATCGCCGAGGGCGAAATTGTAGCGGTTGCTGACGAAGACGCCGGGGATCTCGGGCAGCGCCTCTGCGAGGGAGATAGCCGTCTGCAGCGCTTGGATCTCGGACGCCCCGAGCACGCCTATCGCGTACGGTAGCTTCTGGACCTCTTGCTCCGAGCGGGACACCGTGACCGTGATCCCCTCCAGCCTGTAAACCGGAACGGAGTCGGCCCTGACCGTGTCCTGCTGTTGTGCCATGGCGGGACTGACGGCCAGGAGGAGTAGCGCCGCCGCGGTGCCCACAGGTGCCGGTCGCCGCTCGACCCTGCGGCCTTCCGATCGGGTTCCGGCTGTTGTTGCGAACATCGACGGGGGTCAATCAGAACCAGAAGAACAGACCGGCTGTCAGCTGGAGGTTATTGGTCCAATCACTTCTGGGTGGCGTAGGGAATAGGGTCGAGGTGTCATCGTAGAAGCCGTCCGGCGTGCTCAGCTTCCAGATGCTGTCGTCGAAGGTCACGCGAAGGCCCAGCCTCTCGCTTGGCAGCCAGATAACTCCCAGCCCTATTTGTCCTAGGAAGCCCGTACCGAAATCGAGGCGCTCGCGCGCGGGCACCTGGCAGTTGGCCTGGGAGGGCTCGGCGAAACAGGACGGGTTGCTGCTGACGTCGAATACGATTCCTAGGCCTCCGTACACATAGGGGACAAGCCTGTGCCAGGTTCGGGAACCCGTAAGCTGGAGCTTCAGTCGGCCCGCCAGGAGGAACAGGTTCATATCCGTGGTTCCAACGATTCGCTCGCTTTCATCGTCGGCCTGTGGATCGATGACGTCTCGCTCGCTGGGGAAGTAGGCGCCGTAGAAACCGATGCCTATCGGGTCGCTCACGCGGATATTGAACTCGGCGCCTGCCAACAGCCCGGCCGCCGGCCCGAGCCCAGCGCTTCCCTTGTCGGCGAACATGTAACCGACGAAGATGCCGACATCTTTCTTTCGATCGACGAACTGGTAAGGCGAAGCGATGCTTTGCGCCTCGGCTCGGGTGACAAGCGCCGGCGTGGCTAGCAGGGTCAAAAGGAACAATGCCTGTCTTTTATGCATAGGGCAGTTTACAACGGCACGGCCCGAAAGCAACAGAGGCCGATTGACAAGCGCCGCTTGGGGCGTTAGGCGTGGTTAGGGAACCGATGCGCCATGCCGTGTGGAGGAGGATGAAGATGGCAGCAGGGACGAAGGGGAGCCTTCGCTGTTTGGTCGCGGCCTTCTTGCTGGCGCTGACGCTGCCGGCGGAACTAGGAGCTCAGACGACCGCCCGTGTCCGGGTCGCCCAAGAGAACTTCCGCAGGGAGCCCAGCGGTACTCAGCTGGCTACCGTGCTTAGGGGAACCGAGCTGGCGATCCTGTCGGAGCAAGGACGCTGGGTCGAGGCGGATCTACTGGGCTGGATTTGGGCGCCCTCGGTCGAGACTACGGATCGGGGCGAGTTCAATCTGCGAGTGTCGGCCGCCGGTGGCGAGAACCTGCGCGCGACGCCGCAGGGGAGGATCCAGGCTCGACTACTCGAGGGTTGCCTGCTAGAGCGTCTGACGGCGGACGGGAGATGGATCCAGGTGCGGCGGCGCGGTTGGCTCTGGAAGGCATCGCTAGACATCCCCGATTCGGCGGCGGAAACAACCGAAACGCCCGCGGCCGCAGTCCCTGCCCAGGCGGAGCCCGAGGGCGAAGCTGGCGAGGAACCCTCGCTCATCACGGCGCCCGCGGCGCTTGTCGTCTACGCCACGCCCGACGGCGACACCATCGCGCTCTTCCAGCCGGGGGCCCAGGCGCAGGTGCTCGGTCGGACCGGGGACTGGGTCCGAGTTCGCGTCGATGGCTGGATCTATGGTCCGGCGGCGCTCGATTCGGCCCTCAATCTCGCCGATTCCGGTCAGCTCAGCCCCGCTCAGCTGCGGTCCGACCCGGGCCGCTACAAGGGCGCTCTCATTCGCTGGCGCGTCCAGTTTATATCGCTTCGCCGGGCGGAACGGGCTCGCACCGACTTCGATGAAGGCGAGCCTTTCATCCACGCCCGCGGCCCGGCAGGAGACCCGGGCTTCGTCTACCTCGCCGTACCGGAGGAGCTGTTGTCGGACGCCGAGCGCCTCCAGCCCCTCGACTACATAACCGTCGTCGGACGCGTGCGAACGGGCAGATCGTCTCTCTTGGGAAGCCCGATCGTCGATTTGACCGACATCGAGGTGGAGGGCGAGCAAGGCGCCGGATAGTGGCGGCAGGGTGGAACCCCTTGCCCTATATGGGGTTCTGTAGACAGCGACTGGCATCCGGGTGGGGGCCTTTGTTATCTTTGTAATCCCCGCCACTCGTGTAGAGTACCTCGCTGCAAGCATGGTTCTTCCACTCGAGCGTGTCTGGACTTAATTGGAGGCACCGTTGGGCTCGGTGATCGCTCGGTCGGTCAACCGGTCCAGGGGATAGATTTTCGCTCGCGCATGCCGCGCGAGTCGAAGCAGGGAAACGAGGGGGAATGATGTCACGGCCTCGATGGTTCGCGAGTGCTCTGGTCCTGTTGCTTACGGTCGGTGTCGCCGCTGCCTGCAGCTCCGACGGCGACGGGCCGTCTGGTCTCGATCCTGACGAGTACGAACTAACGGTCGTGTCGGGCGGAGGGCAGAGCGGTCTGGCCGGCACCGTGGTGGACGAGCCGCTCGTGGCGAGGCTCCGCCGAAAAGACACCGGCGCGGCTGAGGAAGGCCAACCCGTCCACTGGCGGGTGGCCAGCGGCAGCGGCGAGCCGACGCGAACGTCGTCGGCGACGGATCAGTCCGGCGAGGCGTCGACGCGTGTCGTCCTTGGAAACACGGCGGGTCAGGTGACCGTCCAGGCTCGAGTCGATGGATTGTCTGCCGTGAGTTTCGAGGCGCTGACGATTCTACCGGCGCCGACCATCGTTTCCGTTAGTCCGTCCAGCGCCGACCCGGGCGATGTCGTCGACGTGACTGTCGCCGATCTACCGCCGGAGATAGGGGCGGAAGTCCTTTTCGACGGCGTCGCGGGGAACGTCGTCGATCGGACCGAGGGTAGCCCGGCCGTTCTCAAGACCGAGGTCCCGGCGCCCATCGGAGTCTGTAGCTCCACGTCCGTGCCGGTGGAAGTGCGAGTACGGGCCGACGGAGTCACGACGGCGTCGGCAAACCTGACCGTCTCGGTGCCTGCCGACCCCTTCCAGGTGGGGCAGGTCCTGGTGATCGAGGGCACCGACGACGTTCAGTGCGCTTTGCTGCCAGCGGACGCCGGCAACGCCAAGTACCTGCTGGTCGCCTTGAGCTCGGAGTTCGAGGTGAACCAACGGTTCCGGGTGACGCTTGGCAGCAGCAGTGTGGCCGTGACCGCTGCCGGCGCAGCTGCGTCGATGGACCAGGTCGGCTTTCACAGCCGGCTGCGCGCGTTCGAGCAAAAGCTCGCGATGCGTGGGATACCGCCGGCTCAGCCGCCTGCCGGCGCTCAGCTCTTCGCCGCGCAGGAACTCGGCAGCATCCGCTCGTTCTGGGTGCTTAACGATGTGGATGCTCCGTCCGATGGCGAGTTGACGGAGGACGAGTTCGATCGCATCCAGGCGACGCTGGAGTACAAGGGAGCGAACACGCTGCTCTACGTGGACAACGCCTCTCCGGAGCCGGGTCTGACCGCGTCGGACATCGAGTTCCTGGGCGCGCTCTACGACCGCCGCCTGTACCACGTCGACGTCGATTTCTTCGGCGAGCCGACTGACGTCGATGGGAATGGCCGCGCCGTCGTGTTGTTGACGCCTACGGTCAATGGCTTGACCGAGCCGGGCTCGAGCGGCGTGGTCGTCGGCTTCTTCTTTGGTTTGGACCTCTTTCCTCCGAATGCGTCGGGCTGCCCCGAGTGCGCGTTCTCGAACGGCTCCGAGCTGTTCTACGGTCTCGTGCCGGATCCCAGCGGCGACTTCAGCGACGCGCGGTCTCGGGAATGGGTCCTCGGAAAGCTCCCTGGTGTTATGGTTCACGAGACCCAGCACATGATCAACTTCCGCTACAAGGTCTTCGAGACCACGCCAGCCACGCTAGAGACGCTGTGGTTGAGCGAGGGCATGGCGCACATGGCGGAAGAGTTAGCCGGCGACGCCGTGGACCCGGACGACCCGGACCTGGCCGACGACCTCTACCTGGCGAACTTCGACCGGACGGCGCGCTACCTTGCAGCGCCCGACTCTTTCTCGCTCACGGCGACGAACGGTACGGGTAACCTCGGTGAGCGAGGTACATGGTGGCTGTTCTTGCGCTGGATGGCGGATCAGTACGGCGATTTCGTCTTCCGCGATCTGACCCAGGCCGGCGCGAACGGCGTCGCCAACGTAGAAACTCAGACCGGCGAGTCTTTTTTCCGGCTCTTCGCCGATTACATGGTAGCGACCTGGGCCGACGACCTCGCCATACCGGGCATCGCCCAGCGATACCAGGTACCGAAGTGGCAGCTGCGCAGCATCCTCAGGCAGGATCCGCCGGGAGGTGGCGATCCGGAGTACATACTGCAGCCGCTACAGGAGACGTTCGCGTCGTTCCGCTCTAACTCGATCACGCAGTTCGTGACAGGATCGAGCGGCTACTACATCGAGTTGGACGCGGCGGGCGACATGGCCGCGCTGCAGCTCGAGCTGACTGCATCGACCGACGCGGGTCTGGCAATCCTCAGGTACGAATAGGCTAAAGCTCGTCCAGGACCTCTCGGATCGTCCAGAACTGGCGTTCGATCTCGGGCTTAAGGTCCTGTCGGCGTATGCCGAACGCCGGGTGGAGCATCGGTAGGAAAGTGATCTCGCGGTCGCCGATCCGTTTACGGCGTGGCTTGGCCGCGGCTTCGGTGATCTTCTCCTTGGCGAAGAAACGTTCCAGCGCCACGCGGCCGAGCAATACCACCAGATCGGGCTTGATCAACGAGAGCTGCCGCTCCAGAAAAGCCGCACAGTTGTCCATCTCCGGAGTCTTCGGGTTCCGGTTGTCCGGCGGCCGGCATTTGACGACGTTCGTGATGTAGACCTGCGAGCGATCGAGCCCGACCTTCTCCAACAGTTCCGTCAGGTAGGCTCCGGCTTCGCCGACGAACGGCTCGCCTTTCTCGTCCTCCCAACGTCCAGGCGCCTCTCCAATGAAGACGACCCGCGCGTTTTCTGGGCCGACGCCCGGTACCGCTTGAGTGCGGTACTCGGCAAGCTCGTCGCAGCGCACACACCGCCGAATCAATCCGTTCAACTCGTTCAGGTTCGTGCTGGTGACGATCGGGTCGGGCGGCGTGAACAGATCGCCCTGCGAGAGGTCGGCTAGATCGGACATGGTCTTCCGCTGTCCTTGTTGGGTCTTCCGTTGTCGTCAATCGGCCGCATGCAGGCCGGCCTCGGCCTGTTCCTTAGAGATCTCGTGCACGTCCAGAGGAATCCCTTTCCGCTCGTCGCGGACGAGCGTGATCCCCTCCATCTCGCACTGGCCCTCGCAGACGCCGCAGCCCATACACTTCTCCCACTCGACAACCGAGGTGCCGTTCAGCGACATCGCTTCGAACGGGCAGGCCGCTACGCAGTCGCCGCATGCGATGCAGACGGTCTCGTCCACCTGCGCCACGTATCCCGACGATGCGACCATCGGCACTCCGTGCTTCACCATCGCTTCCAAGCCACCGCAGCAGCAGGAGCAACAGTTGCAGATCGCGTAGAAGCGATTGTCGCAGGCGTCCTTGAAATAGGCGGTATGAACGTGGCCTCGCTCGTGCTCCGCTTGCAACAGGTCGAGCGCTTGCTGCTGTGTGATCCGGCGTGACCTGCTCGGCAGATGTTCGAGCGTGAACGCGCCGCTACCCACAACCATACAGACATCGGTGGGCTGGCATGGTTTCTCGCGGGCGTGTCGGCAGGGACAGTCCAGCACGACCACTTTGGGCGGCCCTTTCAGCACGATGTCACGTGCCATGGGGTAGGGGATGATCTTCTCCAGATCGGTGCGCTTGATCTCGTGGTCCAGGGTGACGATGCGCTTCGCCAGCTCCGTGGGCAGAACCTTGCCGTGATAGTGGTCCGCCCACCACCGCTTCAAGTCCGGCGACGACATGCGTGGAAGCAGGGTATTGATGCAGAAGCGGATGTACTGATAGGGCCAGCGGCCGTACACGTAGCCGTGGAGACCGTTGAGGAGTGCCCGCTTCCTGCCAGCGCCGTTCCCACGCCCACTTCGGGTTCCACCTCCTCTACCGCCACGCGTGCGGAAAGCCGATCGCGTGGACGGAAGGATGAGGTGGCCACGCTCGCCGATAAGCCACAGCGTCACGAGCAGGGCCACGGGTACCAGGGGAATCAGCAGGAGCCACAGCATCGACGGACTCCGGGGCGTTTGCAGCGTTCGGCGCTGCCGTTCTTGCCGATGTCTTCAGTGAGCAAGATACGGCGCAGCTCCGCTATGTGACAGCCCGAAACCCGGAATCGCCGGGGTTCGTAGTGTGGCGTGTGATTTGGCACTCCGTTTCACTTCCAGGGTAATGGCCTAGATTAGAGGGTGTGTGTCGGGCTTGATTTCTTGCTAGCTAGGGGAGTATTGAGCGTCATGTCGAATCGCGTGGCCCGGAGCCTCATTCTCTTGCTCTCTGCTTTCACGTTCGCCTGTACCTACGAGACGGATGAACAGATGAGTGAATTCCAGAACTTCGCCGTCTTCTCCCAAAGTCCCAGCCGGGTGGTGGACGCGCTCACCGCCGAGCTCGTCGCCCGGAACGCGCTCTCGGCCGATCTGGCGGAAGAGCTGGAGGCGAGCGTGCTCAGCACGTTCAGGTCTCGCAGCGAGGCGTTCCTGAACAGCGAGTCGGTGGCTGTGACTCCCGACGATCTGGCGAGGCTGGTGCCGGAGGAATTTCGGCACTTTATCGGTGATGCAGGCGGACGCTACGTTCTCGAGCTCACGATGGAGGCTGCACCAGATGGCGGACTGCAGTTGACCGTCACGCCCACGATCATCGCCACCGTTGGCGGTGGTGAAGGGCCGTTGGGCGGACGACCGCTTCCATCCAACGGGACGTTGGAGAGCTCGATTCTGGACTCGCTGTCGCGCCGCCTGGGTATCTGATCGAGAGAGATGATGCGTACTGGAGCACGAATCCCACATTCCGGCTCTCCATCGCCATCCCCATCGTCATCCTCATCACGATCGATGGCGATGACGATGAGGATGAAGATGGCGATGGGGAGTTTGGTGGTAGGGGCAGCCGTCCTAGTGTTTGCCTGTGGGGAACAGAGGGAGTCGGCGTTTCGAGACGACATTCTCGTGAACGATCCGTCGGCCGACCGCGGCAACAACACGACGCAGAGCGAGACCGCAGTAGCTCGGCACAATGACGTGGTGGTCGTCGGGTACAACGACTCGGGCGAGTTCACCAGCCGCAACAGCATGACGGGCTACGCGTATTCGGTTGACGGAGGACGCACGTTCACGGACGCCGGGGTGTTGGAGCCGGCCAAGGGCGGCCGCAACCTCGGCGATGCGGCGCTGGCCGTCGATCGTGACGGGAACTTCTACTTCGCGACCTTGGCCGTTGATGCGAACGCCCGTTCGTTCATCGGCGTGGCGCGATCGAAGAAGACAAAAGACGAGGTGACCTTCGAGGCACCCGTCCTGGTACCCGGCCTCGACCGCGTTGGCTTCCAGGACAAAGAGCTCATCGCCGTGGACGTCAGCGGCGGCCGCTTCGATGGCAACGTCTACTTGGTGTGGACGGAATTCCCCCCCCGCGCCCCGTCACGCATCCTGTTTTCCCGGTCCACGGACGGCGGTAGGACGTTCTCGAGCGCGGTGCGACTGTCCACGTCCGGAAGCGGCGTGCAAGGCGCCATGCCGGTCGTCGGGAAGCGTGGTGAGCTCTACGTCGCCTGGGAGGACCGGTCCGGCCGCATAACCGGCTTGATCAAGTTCCGACGCTCGGATGACGGTGGAGCGTCCTGGGGGCCGGAGATCACCGCCGCCACGTTCACTAGGATGACGGAAAGGAACGCTACAGCCGCGTGCGGTCGTCCCGCATTGAACGGCCACATCCGCGTCAGCGAGTTCCCTAGCATAGATGTGGACCGGAGCGATGGCCCTGGCTCGGGGAACCTATACGCCGCGTTCTCCGCAGACCCGGGCCGCCAGGCGCGTGGGGACAACGCCGACGTATTCGTCGTGCGCTCGACCGACGGCGGCCGCAACTGGAGCGATCCGCTGAACGTGGTGAAGGGAAAAGCGGTGTCGGCCAATCCCGATGGGTCCACCAACGACAACTTCATGCCCGTCCTCACGGTCAGTCCCGAGGGCCAAATCAACGTCTTCTTCTACGATCGCCGGAACGATCGTTCCAATCGCAAGATCGATGTCTACCGTGCCGTCTCCACCGACGGGGGCGCGTCGTGGGTGAACGAGCGGGTGACCGCCGAGTCGTTCGACATCCCGCGGCTCAGGCCGAACTTCGATCCCCTGGTCAAAGACTGCTACATGGGTGATTACAACGACGCTACGGTGGACGGGTCGGGCTTCTATCTCACCTGGGGCGACAACCGGCGGACCTTGAAGAACACGCGCTTCCCCCGCGGGCGCCCCGACCCCGACGTCCGCTTCCGGACCGTCAGCCTGCGGCCGTAGCGCTTTGAGTTTGCCAGCTTTGAATATCGAAGGCAGAATATCGATTAGCCAATAACGAAGAACTGTTCTTGGGATCCGGACCGTCAGCCTGCGGCCGTAGCGCTTTGAGTTTGCCAGCTTTGAATATCGAAGGCAGAATATCGATTAGCCAATAACGAAGAACTGTTCTTGGGATTTCGATATTCGATTGTTCAGTATTGGCAATTCGAAGCCCGCCTAGCGTCTCGGCCCCCTCCGAAAATCCTTGCCTTCCGCGCATGTTCGGGTTATCTTCGGTTTCCCCGGGCAAAGTCTCACGGATCACGAATTGGGTCTATGTCTCATTCCAGCGCGGTTTCCGCCCTCTCGTTGACCGAACAGGCCGGGTCCCTGACCCGGGCCAGCGAGCTGCGCTTTGCTGGGGCTGGCGCT
>JBDHAS010000027.1:0-27424 GCA_039588015.1 Gemmatimonadota bacterium
GAGCTGGTGAGCGTGTATCCCGAGCTATCCTATGTGAGGAAAGGCGCTAGTTCCACACGGCTAGCCAGTGGTGGTTTTGACCCCTCGACAGGCGGGTTTCTCGAGCACACCCTAGAGCACACAACCGACCTCGATTACCTGGAGCTGCAGGTGCCGATCACGTTGACGATACCCGCTCACCGGATTGGAGTTAGGGTTTATGGCGGTCCTGCAGTCGCGCTAGAGCTGAAGTGTAGTGCGGAGCAAAGGCTTGAGACGGAGGCGTTCTCACCGGCGGGAACCAGCCTCGGTGTGGATTCCGCTACAGTGAGTGGTGGCTGCGAGGACGAGAGCCTGCTTCACGGGGTGCCGCTGTTCACCTCGACGAAGAGCCTTGACTTCGGGCTGGTTTTCGGTGCTGGTATTGATGTAGGCATAGGAAAAGGGGCAATAACAGGCGATTTTCGCTTTGATCTCGGATTGTCCGACATCCAGGATGGGACGGATGGATCAATCAAGAACCGGGCCTTCGAGATCCTGCTAGGGTATGCGCATTACTTCTCTGGCTAGTTTGCGCAGATGGCGACCACCCGCGCTTCCAAGCACTGCTGGCGAAGTGCAAGTGGCCCCAGCCGGTAGCCGCTCCACGACGTCTAAAGAACCGTTCTTGCTTCCGTTTGCCATCTTGGAGCGGTGCCCGCATAATGAACGCACGGGAGATGACTTGAGGTTGTAGCGAAGTAGGCTCGCCGGTACGGGGGACCTCAGCCGTGGCATTACCTCACATTCCCGCTGACCCACCACGCTGGCCTGTAGTCGCATCCAGGAAGCGCAGCTTTGCTGCATTTCTTCCGAGACTATCACCGTCTTCTTGGTCGCTTTGTTGTGGAGGCTGCCGTGTGAACGCCTCAAGAATGGCATCCCTTGTAACCGCGCTCGCCGTCACAACGTGGTCCTGCAGTGGGCACGTTGCAGACACGTCTATCGCGCCCGGCGACCGGGTCCGCGTTACCGCCCCGAGTATGGACCTCGATAAGGGCGTCGGGATGGTAGCGGCGTTGGAGACCGACACGCTTGTCGTGCAGGTCGGAGAACGTGCCGACGCTCTACAGGTACCACTTGCCGACGTGACACAACTTGAAGTCCATCGGGGACAACAATCGAGGGCCGACAGAGGTGTTCTCATCGGGGCAGGCACGGGTGCGGCTGTCGGAGTCATCACGGCTCTCGCACTCTGCGCTGGCGACAAGTGTCGGTTGGACGCATCGGACTTATCAGGCTTTGTCGCCGTCTTCTTTGGCGTGGGCGGTGCTGGCTTAGGTGCCTGGATCGGGTCTGCTATCGGCTCAGACATCCAGACCGACCGCTGGGAGGAAGTCCCGTTGGACGAGATCCGCATTGGTCCGTCGCCAGTCACGCCCGACGGCGTGGCTATCTCGTTATTCCTCCGACTGTGACTCACCATCCTCGAGCGCGTCCGCAAAGCCGGCCAGTCCGTGCGAGCAGCCCGGCCAGCTGCGCGGCAATGATACGGTGGATTCAGCCGAGACTCATTCGGCCGCACGGTAAGATGGCCGCGTCAAGATCCAGACCGTAGTTTGGGCTCGGGAGCAAAGGGAGCCTGTTTATGGCTGACCTGTTGGAAGGTCTCAGAGCTGCACTCGCCGATCACGGGCCACCGTGGAAACGCACCGAGTCCCGCGTCACCTGCGACAATCGTTGTCTCTACTTCTCCTGCCAGGACTACGGCGCCGGCACTCAGCGCATGTGCCACATCGCTGCAGGGGACTGACCCCGGCTTCACGAACGATTGGTGCGTCATCAAGCCGCACACGGAGGGATAGCTCATGCCAAGCGAGACGGTCCGCAACCGAGTCGAAGAACTGCTGGCACTCGCTGATGTTGAGCTAAACGGTGACCGACCGTGGGACATGCAGGTGCACAACGAGCGGCTCTACGCACGGGCGATGGCGCAAGGAGCTCTGGGCTTGGGAGAGGCGTACATGGATGGTTGGTGGGATTGCGAGAGACTCGACGAGTTCTTCTTCCGAATCGTGAGAGCTAGGCTGGACACGAAGGTGAAGCCGTGGCGGGACGCACTACGCATCCTCAGGGCGAAACTGATCAACCTGCAGAAGCCGACCCTCGCATTCCGTATCGGGCGGCGCCACTACGACATTGACAACGAGCTGTTTCGCTGCATGCTTGACGAGCGCATGATTTACAGCTGCGCATACTGGAGAGATGCAGTCACGCTGGGCGATGCTCAAGAAGCCAAGTTGGACATGGTCTGTCGGAAGCTCGGGCTACGGCCGGGGATGCGGGTTCTCGATGTTGGTTGCGGTTGGGGCGGGGCGGCGAAGTTTGCTGCTGAGCGCTACAACGTCACGGTGCTCGGTATCACTGTTTCTGCAGAACAGGTGAAGTACGCGCAGGAACTCTGCGACGGGCTCGACGTTGAGATCCGTCTCCAGGATTACCGTGACTTGGATGGGGAGTTTGACCGTGTGCTATCCCTTGGAATGGTCGAGCACGTCGGGTACAGGAACCACGAGCCTTTCATGCGTATCGTCCGCGACCACCTGGTAGACGATGGGCTCTTCCTGCTGCACACCATTGGTAACGTCCGCTCCGAGACCAAGATCGATCCCTGGACCGACCGGTACATCTTTCCCGACTCCTTGGTGCCGTCTGCAAAGCAGATCTGTACTGCGATCGAAGGAAAGTTCGTGATCGAAGATTGGCACAGTTTCGGGGTGGACTACGATAAGACACTGATGCATTGGTATCGCAACTTCGAGCAGCATTGGCCAGGCCTCAAACGCCGGTATGACGAGCGCTTCTATCGGATGTGGACGTACTACCTTCTGTTTTGTGCAGGCTCGTTCCGAGCGCGGCACAACCAGCTGTGGCAGGTCGTACTCTCGCCACACGGCGTCCTGGGTGGGTACCTTGCTCCCCGGTGAGACCGTAGTGATTCCGTTGTCATCGAGTGTGGATGGAATCCCCGAAATCAATGGTTTGAATGTTCTCGTCAACGATTTCCACTTGATAGCCTTCAGGTGTGAGCGCGGCCACCGTGGCGAGAGCAACGGGTGGCATATTGCCCTTCTTTCCCTCTCGTCACACCGCAAGCCGCCCCAGTACCGCCGTCCGGCTCCGCACCTCGCTGGCGGTCAGTAGCGCACCCAATCCAGTCCGCCCGGTCGGTGCGGTAAGGCTGGCGGCGCCGACGGTGTACTTTATCGAGGTGGGCGGGCAGTAGTAGCCACTCGTTGCCATACCCGCGCCGACTTTGCATCTTATGGCGCCTGTCCGTCTCCCCTGAAGCGCCAATCCCATCGATACCCAACCACGCACTGGTGAGACATGGACATCCGCTATAGCCTTGCCGATCTCCGAGGTATCTTCGACGTCCGTATCACGGCTTCCGACATCGCCGAACCGCTCGAGTCCTTCGCCCAAGACCTAGAGGCGAGTAGTGTGCGTGAAGTCATGGACGCGAAGGATTTCGACGTGGCAGGCGTCAGGAAGAACGGTCGAGTGTCTGGCTATGTAGAGAAGCCGGATCTCTCCCATGGTCGCGTTAGCGAAAGCGCAAAGTCGTTTGACGTCTCCGTGCTCGTGACTGAGTCTACAGGTCTCTTCAAACTGCTCTCCCGACTTCGCGACGTACCACAGCTCTTTGTTCTCGACTCCCATCAGGTCGGTTCCATCGTCACCCGGTCCGATCTGCAGAAGGCGCCGGTGCGTCTCTTCCTGTTCGGCATGATCACGCTGATCGAGATGCACTTCCTCAGGATGATACGTGACCAATGCGAGAACGACTCATGGAAGAGCAAGGCACGCGACTACGTTGACGAAGCCGAACGGGTCTTCCTCAGCAGGCGGAACCGCAACCAGGCGATCGACCTGGCGGAGTGCCTGACCTTTACCGGCAAGGTCACGGTTGTGACGAACACGAGGCAGCTCTGCAGACGGCTCGGCTTTGACTCGAAGGAGAGTGCACAGGCGAGCCTCGAGCGACTTGTGGACTTGCGTAACGCTCTGGCGCACGGGCAGGACATTCTGCTAGGTCTGTGGCCCGAGATCATCGATATAGTCGAAGACGCCGAGCGAATCCTCGACCAGTGTGAGAAGGACTTGCGGAACGGAGAGAGGGACGCTGGCGCGAATGGCGGTGCATAAGATTCCATGACAACGTTCGACGGCCCGGCCAAAGCGGCGATTCGGCTGCGTAGTGGAAGCGTGTTCACCGCCACCACGCACGGTGAAGCGATCCAGGAGGCGATTCGCGCGGGCGAGCTACCGGACGAGTTCCGGCGTGAGGACATTGAGCGGGGCTTTGCTATCGGCGACATAGAGTTCATGGCGGCCGAGGAGGCGGAGCGCGTGCACGGGCTCTCCTCGTCCGACGATCTCGTCTGGTTCAATCGGGCGTCGCGGGGCTCCGCTTAGTGACGTGATATCTTCTAGATACGGTCGAGACGAGCCGCTTGTCCTGCCAAGTCCCAGCATGTCAGATTGTTCTTAAGTCGTTTATGCGGCCCGCAGGTGAAAGGCATGACTGTTAGGCACCACCGATCATGGGTAGCAAGAAGTACAAGGACAAGCCGTGCGCATATTGCGCCCTCGAACTCTCCAGCACAGCGGACCACGTGTTCTGCCGAGAGTTCTTCCCGGTTGGATTCCGCGAAGGCCTTCCGAAAGCACCCGCGTGCAAGAGATGCAATGAACGAAAGTCTGCCCTTGAGTCGTACCTGACGACAATTCTCCCTTTTGGTTCCAGCCACCCGGCCGCGCTTTCTGGCCAAATGGAAAAGGTGGCGCGCCGACTCGCGAAGCAGCCGTCTACCAAGCAGCGCATAGACCGAGAAGCTGAAGTCGTCTGGGTCGAGACACCCCAAGGAATAATAGTCCCCACCGTGGGCCTCCCGCTCGATCCCGATAAGGTCGTCGAGTACTTCGACCTCACTGTCCGCGGCCTTGTGTGGCACGAATGGGCCGCGGTCGTTCCCGACGATTACGCGGTGGAGGTCTTCACCCTAGCCCCCGAGGCTTTCGAAGCGTTCTCTGCTACAATTCTCAGCCTAGGTAAGTCGACAAAGGTGCGGCGTAGTTTCGCCAAGGGAGCCCTGCAGTACGTCGCCGCACGCGCGCCTAAGGATCCAGCATTCTCCACTTGGCACATCACTTTGTATGAGGGCCTTGGCCTAGCCAACGCCGAACACAGCGAAGGGCGCCTTCAGGTCGTAGTCGTATGTGGACCGGCGGAGATACGAGAAGTTCTGCAACGCCTGAGAGATGGTGACGCCTAGCAAGCATTTGACCGTTGCGGAGGAAACATGCACAGCGGGAGCAGGAAGCACATCCTGGACTGGGTCGAGCGCGTTGAGTTCACATCTGAACTCACGGCACTTCTCAGGCCCACCGGCGCGGTAGTGTCTGCGGCTGATCGGTGGATGCCGAGAGGATGGTCTGATGACACAGAGGCTCGACTCTCGCGCCACGGGGAGTCCCTTCTGCCGGGCTCCATTGATTGGTCGGAGTTGCGGCGGTGGTGGCTGGTGCACAACGGACGGGCCAACACTCCGAACTGGGACCTCGCATCCTCATGTGACATCGCTGGTCGTAAGGGTCTTGTGTTGGTCGAAGCCAAGGCGCATGTCGAGGAGCTGAGCGACGAGCCGAAACACCAGAAGAAAGACACAGAAAACAAATTGTCGAGATCGCAGGCGAACCATGATCGAATCGGCGCGGCCATCGAGGAGGCATCAACCGCGCTTTCGGCCGTCGCCACTGGCGTCGCTCTGTCTCGCGACTCGCATTACCAGCTGTCGAATCGAGTTGCGTTTGCGTGGAAGCTGGCGTCTTCCGGCATTGAGACCGTGCTGCTCTACTTGGGTTTCACTGGGGACTCCAAGCACGGAACTGCCATACGAGACGGGGAGCATTGGAACAGCGTCTTCTGTGAGCACGCGAGCGACGTCCTTCCCGGGGAGTTGCTCGAGCGCGAAGTTCGTCTTGGGTCCGCAGCATTCCGCATCCTAGTGCGGGCGATGCCGGCGGGGACGCAAGGGGCGGTCTAGCTAGCGAATGCAGCTGAAACAGATCGGTGTGACGTGCCCACTCCCTTTCCTGACGACGTCGGCAAATTCGTCGAGTCCACCGAGTGGACGTTCGCCAAGACCTACGCCGCCACGTGGCCGCACGAGTACGTCGTCCGAAATGAAGAGAACGCGCCGATGATCCTCGCTCTCGCGCGGCATATCTTCGAGCACGGCGTTGAGGGGCGCTTCTACTCGCAGGTACGCAAGTACCACCACGAGGGCGGCAAGGTATGCTGGTCCATGGATCCGACGCCGGAGGCGACCACGCTCATCAACCGTTGCGACGAGGAACAGACCTACGAGGCACGGCTCGCAGCTGGCACGCTGCCTCAGGGACGACATGTCTCGAAGCCGTCTGATCCATGAGACGCTGACAGTGTTTCAGAAGCGGAAGAAGGAGCGAGCCGTTCCCGAGAAGAAGCACAACGTGTACGTGATAGAGCTAGACGACGCGGTCCTCACGAAGAAGAAATTTTTCGAGGCTAATCCTCGCTATCGTGGCAAGAAGGGAAGTCTATATGTGGGCATGACTGGCCGCTCTCCCGCCGAGCGGTTTGAACAACACAAGAGCGGCTACAAGTCGGGCAAGTTCGTCGAGGAGTTTGGCGTGCGGCTGAGGCCTGACTTGTACAAGGGTAAGAACCCCCTGACCTATGATCACGCCTGCAAGATGGAACAGAAGTTAGCGCGAAAACTGAGAAAGAAGGGATACGCTGTTTGGCAGAATTAGCGCCCAGTGTGGCGAGCCGCTGCCGGATACCTGACAAGTAGCAGTACCATGTGGGCGTACAAAGCGCGGACCCCGATTCGTTTCTTGAAAGCGATCCTGGCCACTCTCGTTCTTTGCACATGCACAGCGACGGGGTTCGGCCAGAGCGAGCCGATCGAGCTGATCTTCCTCGATGTAGGTCAGGGTGACGCCGTAGTCGTTCGATCTCCTGAAGGGAAGGTGGCGCTGATCGACGCCGGGCCTGGTGTGGATGTGGTCAGCCTGCTCGGAGCTCACGGTATCGAGTCAATCGACATAGCGATCTCTTCGCACCCACATGCCGATCGTATCAGCGGCACAGAGCAGGTAATCACCTCGATTCCGCTTCGCTGGTGAGATAGAGTGCGTTTGTAAGATCGAACCAGGGCATCAACAGATCGTCAACAAGCACACGAGCCACCACCCCGACATCGTTGGCAAGATCCCGTCAGTCCCGCTACCTTGAACTTGTCTTCCTCCCCAGCCATTCGCGTGTCAGGGGTATGCCCTAGAATGGAATCAAGCGTCGTTGCGGCGGTCATCGAGAGGGACGGGAAGTACCTCCTGTGCCAGCGGCCCCAAGGCAAAAGATATGGCGGGCTCTGGGAGTTTCCCGGCGGTAAGGTGCAGCCGGGTGAGTCTTTCCTTGAGGCCGCTTCGGCCGTCACAATCCTATCCTGGCCCGAAGGAAATCAGTGCTGACGGACGCCGACAACACGAAGCCACCCTTGAGAATAGATGCCGACCCTATGCGAAGGTTGTTGAGCGGGGCTTCGTCCCAACGGTCCGTTCTGATGAACGAACCGATCACCGCGCCGAGGAGCGCACCCACCGCGCCAGTGCCGACACCAACTAGAGCAGCTTCACCGGGGCAGGGTTCCCGGCTGCTCGTACCGGGAGAGACACCGAAATCCGCCTCACACACCGCTCCCCAGGCTAACGCGCCTGCAAGGCCGAAGATCACGAATCCAGCGGCGGCGCCTTTAAGCGCGCCTGTCCGTTCGCCACGACTGATTTCGAGTCTCGCTATGTCGCGGAGCGCGACGGTGCGGAGTCCCGACGTCTTTGGCTGTATAACCAGCGCATTGCTTTCTATGGTCTGGATTATGCCGACGACGGCGGAATGATCTCGTTTCAGTGTGACTCGTACGCGATCACGTGGCTCAACCGGCCAGTTCTCCTGCGCGCCAAGTTTAATGGGCGCAGCGAAGATCATGGCGGCGATCAAGAATGCAAAGGTTCGATAGCTCACGGCGACTCCCTTTCGCTGTCGTTGCTGTGCCGCGCCAGAATGGCGGACAGCGATCAAGCGAGAGTCAAGCGGTGAAACGGCGGACGATCGTGGCCTAGACTGTGACCAGACTATCGAGAATCACCGGCACTGAGGGGACACCAGACTGCGTGAAAGGCCGCGTATTGTTCGCATTCCTGTTCGGTGGACCCGTTGGTCCACGTCTCGATTCGACATCATAAAACGTGGTGCGTGCGTACCCAGGGCAACGGACTTCGAGTCCGCAACCTAGGACAACGGACTCAGCGTCAACCGTCCAGTCGGCACGCGTCTGGCGTGCGCTCCCAAACCGAATTTCCTACCTTGTAGGCTGAGAGTCCTTAGCTGACAGCCCCATCCGTCTCATAGCGCCGGGGCAAGACAAAATCTCGGCAAACTGCTTTCCGTCTATGCTGTCGTCGACTCCGTGATCTGGCGATCAACAGGAATCGGCTTCCCAGCGGTGCGACTTCCAGAGTGCATGCTGACGCTGGTTGAGGTGAAAACCGGTCCGCTGCCAACTAAGGAGCGATCGAGGCGATGAGACTGAAGTTGTTTAGACACGCCACCCTACTGTTGATGATCGACGACAGGAGGGTGCTTGTCGATCCGATGTATATGGAGAAGGGGAGCCTGCCACCGATCCCTACAACATTTAATTTAAGGAGGAATCCGCTCGATGATTTTCAGGGCGCCTATCCAGAGCTTTCCGACGCCGACGTCGTCTTGATCAGCCACCATCATTTCGATCACTTCGATAGAGTCGCCGCCAGCCTGCTGCCGAAGGGGATATCGATTGTCACTCCGAGGAACGGAGCAAGAAGGCTACGCAGAATGGGTTTTCATGACATTTACCCTATCGATCCCGGTGAACAGCTGGAGATCAATGGCCTGAGGATTCGGGCCACTCCAGTCAAGCATACTCAACGCCTGGGCAAGCTGCTCTACAAACCCGGAGTCGGTTATTTGACCCAGTCTTCAGGCGAGAACATATTCATTTCCGGGGATACTACGTATTTCACGCAGCTTGTGGGAAACCTCCAGGACTGTCGCATTGATGTGGCAATTCTCTATGGAGGTGGAGCGCGCCTGCCAATCCTAGGACGTCACACGCTCTCGCATCGGGAGGTTCTCCTCCTGGCGGAGCAGCTCGATGTTCGAGACTGCGTGGTGGTCCACCTCGATAGCCTCAACCACTGTCCGGAGGGTCGCCGCGATCTGGAGAAGGCGATCCAGTTGGCTGGCTCGAAGGCGAACGTCGTTGCGCCACTCCCCGGCGAAGAGCTCAGTTTCTGAGGCGAGCGTTGAGACCGCTCTACTTCCTCTGCTACCTGTGCACCGAGGTCATCTGCCGCCTAGGGTTTCGCCTCTCGGTCAAGGGCCGAGAACATGTACCCAAGTCAGCGGCCTTCATCGCAGCCAGTAATCACACCGCTTACTTCGATCCAGTGATCGTCGCTTGCGCCCTGAAGCGAGAGATCTGCTTTCTTGCCCGCGCGGAGCTGTTCGAGCAGTTCTTCGTCAAAGATCTCATCAAGATGTTGAACGCTTTCCCCATACGCCGCGGAGAAAGGGACATCTCCTCGATCAAGACCTGCATTGCCATCTTGAGAGAGAAAGGAATGCCACTGCTCATGTTCCCCGAAGGAACGAGGAGCACGACGGGTCGTTTTGGTGAACCGCGCCGGGGCATTGCCTTCATCGCGGCACAGACCAGAGTGCCGATTCTGCCGGTGTACATCGAGAACAGCAATCGCCTGGGTGAGTGCCTCAGGTTGCAGAAGAGGCTGAGAGTGCGAATCGGGGAGCCGCTCGACCCGGCCGACTACGGTCGTCTATTGACGGAGCGAGAGGGATATGGCGAGCTGGCCCGGTTGATCATGTCCGAGATATGTAAGCTGAAGCGGACTGCCGCCCCGCCGCAATCCACGTCGCACTGAAACCCCGGACACCACCTCACTTGACCGTCGCTTGATCGCTTGGCTGTAGCCGTGTCCCAGAAGAGTGAACCGGTAACAACTTTGCCGACACCAGGGTCGTGGAAAGCCTCACTATTTTGTATTATGTGGCACTGCGTGCGTTCAGTTCGCGCAGGTGCGCTACGTGGGGGGACGGGCCTGGGAGGCGTCAACTCGGAGTTCCTTGCGTGGCGAATTTCTTTGTTACTGGGGGGTCCGGCTTCGTCGGTTCCCACCTCGTGCAGACGCTGCTCGAGCGGGGCCATGGCGTCTGCTGTCTAAGCCGCAACCCACCTTCCCGTTTCGCAGATTGTCAGAACCTGGAGTGGATCCAGGCGGACATCGGCGAGAGCGCTGCGTACCGCGATGCGCTGGCACGCGTCGACTGTGTGATCCACCTGGCCGGACTACTCGCGGCACGGCGACCCGAGGACTACGACAAGACCAATGTGGCGGGAACCGGGGAACTGCTGAGGGCGGCCAAGGCGGCTGGGGCACCCAGGCGCTTCGTTTACATGAGCAGCATCGCCGCAATGGGCCCCCGGTACGATGGTGGCTTACTACGAGAGTCGTGTCGCTGCGCGCCCGAGAGCGAGTACGGCGCCAGCAAGTTGGCGGCGGAGCGCCTGGTACTCGAGCATGCGGGGTCGCTGCCCGTGGTCATTCTCCGGCCTTCCTTCGTGTACGGGAAAGGCGATACTCGAGCCTCGACTTACCTCAGGCGGTTCCTCGAGCCGATGCCTCGGCCCTGGAGGTCGAACATCAAGACTATCAGCGTCTGTCATGTGGGCGATGTCGTGGCCGCCTGCCTGCTGGCGGCAGAGAATGAGAGACCCGCCGGCGAGGTTTGCATCGTAGCGGAGCCTGAGATCTACACATGGGACAGCCTGCGAGGGATCGCCGCATCTGTTTTTGCTCAGCTCGTGACAGGAGGTGAGGTGCAAGTGCACGGCGACGGCGCGGCCCTTCTGACCCGAATCAGGGAGATGGACATCCTGGCCGTGGGTGCAACACGCCACCAGTACTGGGGCTGTGACACCAGAAAGGCGCAGGCCGTCTTGGGTTTCCAGGCCAAGAGATCAGTGAGGGAAAGCGCCAGGGCCACCATCAAATCGTACATAGGTGCGGGACTGCTCAGTCCGATCTTCGAAATCAGGTAGGAGACGCATGGAAGCACAACTACACCCTACTGAGATAGATGGGGTAACGGAGACCGTGAGGGAGTACATCCTGTCGAGCTTCATGCCGGGAGACCCTGACGAGAACCTTCGCAACGACGACCTCCTCCTCGAGGGCGGGATCGTCGATTCTGCGGGTGTGATGAGCCTGGTTCTCTTTCTGGAGGAGCGCTTCGGGATAAGGATCCTGGACGAGGAGCTGTTCGCCGAGAGCTTCGGAACCGTCGAGCGAATAGCGGCTTTCGTTGCAGCCAAGCTGGATAGCTGATCACTCGGGATACAACATGCGCGTGCTGCTCATCGACCCCGTGACCACCGCCAAAACGCTGCAGGTGGAGAGCCGCAGGAAGCTGCGGCGTGGCATCGGCTACCCTGGATTGGGTTTGTTCACGGTGGCGGCGCTGACACCTCCGGACATCGAGGTCAAGGTCATCGATGAGTCGGTAGACGATATCGCTGATGACTTCGTACCGGACCTCGTGGGGATTTCTGTTCAGGCGCCGACCGCGCCCTATGCCTATGAGCTGTCAGCACGATACAAGAGCGCCGGCATCCCGGTCGTTCTTGGCGGGATCCACGTGTCACTCAACCCGGAAGAGGCGCTGGAGCATGCTGACGCGATCGTCATCGGTGAGGCAGAACTCACCTGGCCGAGGTTGATCGAGGATTTCCGGCGCGGGAGGCTGCAGAGGTCGTACTGGGCGAACGGGCTTGCCGACCTGGATGCCTCACCACCTCCAAGGCGCGACCTCATGTGCCTCGACGACTACCAGATCCCCTGCGTGGTACAGGCGAGCAAGGGCTGTCCCTTCGGTTGCGAGTTCTGCTCGCTGTACGCCTACGTGGGCTATAGGCCCCGCTTCCGTCGCATCGATCGCGTCGTCGAGGAGATCCGCGCGCTGCCAGGAAACGCCGTGCTGTTCGCCGACGACAACATCTACGCGAACAGGGATTTCGCCAGGCGGTTGTTTCGGGCGCTGGCGCCTCTGAAAAGGGATTGGGTTGCCGAGTCGACCTGGCATATCGCATTCGATGACGAAACGCTCACGCTCGCCAGCGATGCCGGATGCGCCGGCCTTTTCGTTGGATTCGACTCGATCAACCAACAGCACAGGGTCCGCAAGGTGCCCGGTTCCGGTGATCCCGTAGAGACATACTCTCGGGCGATCCGCAACATCGTGGAAAAGGGGATGGCGTGCGTGGCCGCTTTCGTGTTCGGTCTCGATAGCGACGACGCGAGCGTCTTCGAGAGATCATTCGCTGTGGTCCGCGACGGCGGCGCACACCTCGTCAACTTCAGCGTGCTGGTTCCCTATCCGGGCACCCCCGTGTTCAAGCGGTTAGAGTGGGAGGGTCGAATAACCGAACGGGATTGGTCCAAGTACATCAGCCCCAACGTGTGCTTCGAGCCGAAGCGAATGAGCGCGGCGGAGCTATACGAGGGCACGCTCTGGGCGCAGAAGGAATTCTTCGCCCTCGGTCATGTCATCAAGACAGCGGTGCGTACCAGTCGGCAACTCGGCTGGGGCAGGGGCCTCCTGGCCCTCAAGCTCAACCTGGCGCAGCGCCGCAATTGGGGCAAAGGGAGCGGCAACGGCGGTTAGGCAGATGAGCGAACAGGTTCGGTGTTTGGTTTGGGATCTCGATAACACGCTCTGGTCGGGGACATTGCTAGAGTCTGATACTTGTCGCCTGCGCCCGGGCATCAAACGCATTCTTTCGACACTCAACGAGCGCGGAATCCTGCTTTCCGTAGCCAGCGCCAACGACTTCGATCAGGCGATGTCGATACTGCGCGAAAAGCGCATCGCCGAGCTGTTCCTGCACCCCCAGATCGGCTGGACCAACAAGGTCAGCAGTATCAAGACGATCTCCGAGAGCCTGGCGATCGGCCTCGATAGTATTGGCTTCATCGACGATGAACCGTACGAACTCGAGCAAGTCCGGCGCATCTTGCCGGCGGTCCGCACCTACCCGGCGGACAGCTACCGGTCACTGGTCGATCGACCGGAGCTCGACCCGGAAATCGTCACAGAGGAGTCACGCACGAGGAGGACGAAGTACCTACAGGCCCTCGAGCGCGAGGGTGCGGCCGATGGCCTGGGCATGAGTCACCAGCAATTTCTCGAGTACTGCCAGACTCGTATGGGAGCACGCCGCGGCACGCCGGCCGATGTGCCACGAATACTGGAGCTGATGCGACGTACTCACCAGCTGAACAGCACCGGAGTAGTCTGCAGTCCCGAGCAGGTCGAGTCGTTCATCAGCGACCCACGATACCGCGTCTACGTCGTAGAGCTCCGAGATCGGTTCGTCGATTACGGGCGTGTTGGAGTGGGCGTTTGCCGCCTCGACGAAGGTAGCTGGCACCTCACGTCTTTCCTGCTCTCCTGTCGCGTTCTGAGTCGTGGCATCTCCGGGTACTTCCTGGCGTGGCTCCGGGGCCAGGCCCTACGCGAGGGGGCCTCGGAGTTTCGTGGCTATTACAAGCGATCGGACCGCAATCACCGTATGAAGTCTCTATACCAGCTGGCGGGATTCAGACCGCTACACCAGAACGGCGAGATGACCGTTTACGCGTGCCGACCCGTTATCGAGCCCAAACCGCCCCGCTGGCTCACGGTGGAGACGAGGAGTTGATTGTGAAAACGCTTCGTGTTCTGCTGGTAGACGTGAATAACGTGACGCTCGATACCACGGTCGACATGTTGGAGTACCCGTTGGGTTTGGTGTACGTGGGCACCGCGCTGAGGGCGGCGTTTGGCGAGAGCGTCGATGTCCGCATCGAGTCCTTCGAGCATAAGGCCGGTGCACTCGCGGGCCTGGAGACGATCCTTGCGGAGTATCGACCGGACGTCCTGGGTCTGCGCAGCCTCACCATGGGTCGCGAGCCGCTGCACAAGATCGCCTCGCTGGCGAAGTGGGAGTATGGAATCCCCTACGTGATCGCCGGCGGGCCGCACGCCTCGGATAATCCCCAGGACGTGCTCGACAATCACGCCTTCGACGGTGCCGTGATCGGGGAGGGCGAGAGGACCGCCGCGGAATTCGTCGGTCGAATCCTGGAAGGCGGTTCGCTGCGCGGGGTCCCGGGTCTGGCAGTGCGAAGTAACGGCAAGGCGTTCCTGCATGCTCCGCGATCCCCGATCGAGGACCTGGACGAGTTGCCGATCCCCGACTATTCGCTCGTAGACGTCTTGGGCATCAATCGCGGGCACGTCGATTTTTCGTTCCGCCGCGACACGCCGCATGCCAACCTGTTCACGTCCAGAGGGTGCCCCTACCGTTGCCTGTACTGCCATCAGGTATTTGGCAAGCATATGAGGGTCCACTCTGCCGAGCGCATCATGCAAGAGATCCGCGTGCTGCACGACACATACGGCGTGACAAGCTTCCAGATCATAGACGACATCTTCAATCTCGATAGGGAACGCGCGATGCGGTTCTGCGACCTCGTCGTGCGTGAAGGGCTCGATCTCACGTTGTCTTTCCCCAATGGCCTGCGCGGCGACAGGGTGGACGCGGAGATGGTCGATGCCATGTGGGCGGCGGGGGTGAGGTACATCTCGTACGCAATTGAGTCGGGCTCCCCCAGGATTCAAAAACTGATCTGCAAGAACCTCAAGCTGGATCGCATCCAGGAGGCGATCGCCCTGACTACGGCCAAGGGTATCGTTACCCGAGGGTTTTTCATGATCGGCTTCCCGACGGAGACCGAAGAAGAAGCTGCGATGACCGTAGAGTTTGCTAATTCGAGCGATCTGGTGCAGGCCATGTTCTTCGCGGTCGTCTATTTCCCCGGAACGCCGCTGTTCAAGCTGGCCGAGTCCGTCTGGGACATGTCGGAGTTCGAGCTGAGCTTAGAGGAGGACTACGTGAGGACGCGGGAAGGGCCCTACGCGTTTTCGCGTGAGACGTTGGAACAGATCAAGCTGAAGGCGATCCGCGAGTTCTTTTTCTCACCCAAGCGCGTGCGTTTGACATTCGATGTCCTTCCCAATTTCTACAGCCAACGGGACATCGATGCAGCACTGCTGGTCAACATCATTAGCGGGCAATTGCGGGAGAGCGATATAGCCGAACCGGATACAGCTGCGAAGCTGCATCGCTACTTCCTTGTTGCCGATCGGTTCTCACAGAAGGAAGGATTCTTCGTCTAATGGCACGCCCGAAAGCTATTTCGCAGGATCGAGTCGGCGCGGATTCTAGGCAGGCAACCCCAGCGCAGGTCACCGCTCATTACGAGAGCTGGCCCTTCCCGGGTCTCGATCACGGCAGCAGGGAAGGCCTGATCCTTCTGAGGAGCCTTACGGAGTGGTTAGGGCAGCGCGAAACGGAGGCGCGGGAGGCAAGAGTGATCGACGTGGGCTGCGGAACGGGTCACACGGTAGTAGCCCTGGCGAAACATTTCCCGGAAGTCGAGTTCGTAGGTGTGGACGCGGCGGAGGGTGTGCTCGACACCGCTCGTTCCCATGCCGAATCGATGGGGATCGAGAACGTCAAGTTCGCGCTCGCAGATATCGCTCACGAGCTAGCTGAGTGTGATCCGTTCGATATCGTGCTCAGCCTTGGCGTGCTGCATCACGTTCCTCAACTCGCCGAGGCGTTCGGCCGCGTTGCGCGCTTGGTCAAGCGCGGTGGCCACCTGGTCGTGTGGCTGTACGGACGCTTCGGCCGGGCTCGCCATCTACTGAACCAGCAATTCGTCGCGACGCTGGCCAGCGACGATCCCGATGAGCGGCTTGATGTGGCCCGCGCTTTCCTGGAGGAGCTGGGCCCACGTTTCGCCGTGGACTCCGGGTTCTACACGCCGCGGGGTAGCAGAGAAGAAGGGATCGAGTGGCTGCTCGAACAGCCGCAGTGGCTTGCGGACCAGATGGTCCCGGCGTTGGAGTACAGCCTGAACCTGCCCGAAATTCTCGACCTCTTCTCCCATCACTCGCTGGAGTTCGTCAAGTGGTTGGGCGTTCCCACAGACCTGGCTCACTACACGACGAGCAGTGTTCTCATCGATCGCTTTCGGGACCTCTCCGCTCGAGACCGCTTGCGGGCGATCGATTGCCTGATCAAGCCCTCCTACTATTTCGTAGCCGGGAGAAAAGTCCCGTCTTAGGGGATGACGCAGACCGTGGTCATACTCGGCATCAGCGGCTTCGAGAACCTGGGCAGGTCGGCCGACGGTCATCTCTATCAGAAAACAGAGTCGGAGGGGTCGGCCAGCAGGTTTAGCTTTGGCGACGGAGCCATCCCTCTTCAGTTCTTCCCCCTACACCTGATCGGGCACGACGCCTCCGCCGCGTTGCTGATCGACGGCAAGCTGGTCGCCTGTGGGGCGGAGGAGCGGTTCACACGGATCAAGCACGGATTCAATCTCGCCGGCCACACGGTGTTGCCCCGTCGTGCCATGAACTACTGCCTTGAGGAGGCGAAGCTGACATGGGCTGACGTCGATTACTGGGTGCACTACTGTCGGTTCTCCGGCGATTCCGTCGCGAGGAGGCTGGACCGAGTGGCTCGTGCGCTGCCTCCGCAACAGCGGGCGACCCTCGAGGAAGAGCACAGCCGCGCGTACCGTCAGCGCTTGGCGCGGCACGTCGTTCGCCAAAAGTTGGAGGATATCGCCGGGCGACCGATACCCGAGGACAGGTTCATCCAGGTGCCGCATCACCTGGCCCACACCGCCGGCCCCTTCTACAGCTCTGGTTTCGACAGCGCGATCTGCCTGACCCTTGACGGCTACGGCGAGGAGGAGAGCTCGACCTGGGCCGTAGCCGAAGGTATGAAGATCCGGCGCCAGGGTGCCGTCCTTCTACCTACTTCGCTGGGTGTACTCTACCAGATCGTCAGCGCTTACCTGGGGTTCCGCGCCTTCGGCGACGAGTACAAGGTGATGGGGATGTCCGCGTACGGCGACCCGAAGGCATTCAGGTCGGTATTCGACGAGGCGGTCGAGCTATTACCCGACGGAAGCTACTCGACCGAGCGCATCGCTCGTGTCGATCTCGACGAATGGTTGGCGGACAGCTTCGGCAAAATCCCGCGCGAAGGAAGACTCAGTCGAAAGGCGGCCAACGTTGCAGCGGGCGTGCAGCGAAAACTCGAGGAAACGGTTCTTCACACCGTCGATCACCTCAGCCGACGCTACGGTGGCGATCGCCTCTGTATCTCGGGTGGCGTCGGCCTCAACGCCTGCGTGAACGGTGCCATCGTACGTTCCGGCCTTTTCAAGGAACTGTTCGTGCAACCGGCCGCGGCCGACGATGGTGCCAGCCTCGGATGCGCGCTGTACGCCTATCACAGTTCGCTGCGTGGCGAACGGCCTGCCGCCGTGTCCCACGTTTACTGGGGACCCGCGTACGATGACGATCGCATCGAAGACACGTTGCGGATCAATACGAGCCTCTGCTGGAAGAAGCCTTCCGACTTGGAAGGCGAGGCGGCGCAACTACTCGCCGAGGGAAAGATCGTCGGTTGGTTTCAGGGTCGCATGGAGATCGGCCCGCGGGCGCTAGGTGCGCGTAGTATCCTGGCAAGCCCGTCGTCTATCTCTTTGAGGGACAGAATCAACGAACGGGTCAAGGGGCGAGAACCGTTCCGCCCGTTCGCACCCAGCGTCCTGGCGGCGGACGCCGAGAGATTCTTCGACATTCCCGACTCGACGTCGGCCCGGTTCATGATCGTCACGTACGCCGCGCGGGATGGCGTCGCGCGTCTGATCCCGGGCGTCGTGCACGTGGACGGCTCCGCGCGGGTGCAGATTGTCTACGAAGAAGACAACCCCAGATACCATCGCCTGCTCGAGCGATTCCGTGAGCTGACTGGCCTGCCTGTCCTTCTCAATACGTCGTTCAATCGTGCCGGGGAGCCCATCGTGGGGTGCCCCGAGGACGCGATACGCTGTTTCCTCGAGAGTGAGCTGGACGCGCTTGTGATCGGCGATTACCTGGTGTGTCCGGCCGCCGCGATGTCACCGGTGCTCACATGATCTCGCGATCGATAGGAGTGGCGCTCGATATCGGTTCGTCCAGCATTAAGGCGGTCGCGCTGGACAGTGCGGGTCAGCTGCGCGCCTTAGTCTATCGCCCGATTCGTGGGCGCCTCGGCGATTGTCTGCGGGCCGTCCTGCACAGCCTGTCGGAGCAGCTGCGTCCCGGTCTTTGTGTCGTCAGAGCGGTCACCGGGTCGGGAGCGCGCCCAATCGCGGACGCGCTCGACCTCCCCGAGGTGAATGAGATCATCGCGGCCCACCGGGGCGTGGCCTGGCTGGCTCCGGAGGCCGGCGCAGCTCTCGAGATCGGTGGTGAGCACTCGAAGTTCCTGCGTTTCGACTCGCAGGGCGTCGGGCTGGAGCGGCAGCTCAGGGATTTCTACCTGAACTCCGCCTGTTCCGCTGGCACCGGGGCTTTCCTCGAGCAAGAGGCTCATCGATTCAACCTGAGCATCGAGGAGTTCGGTCGCCGGGCCGCGGTGGCACGGAGAACGGTACGTGTGGCCGGACGCTGTGCCGTCTTCGCGAAAACCGACATCGTCCACCAACATCAGAGCGGCGTTCCCCTGGACGATGTCACCTACTCCCTCTGTCATGCCATTGCGCAGAACGTCAGTGGAGAGCTGATCGGGAACCGGACCTTTCAACGGCCATTGGCGTTCGTGGGCGGAGTCGCCGCCAACCAGGGCATGCGTCGGGCCTTGGTTGATGTTCTCAGTCTCGATGCAGGAACATTGCTCGTTCCGTCGAACCACGCATTCGCCGACGCGGTGGGTGCGTTGCTCTCACTTCGGGAGCACGATGAGTGTGACGGCAGGCCACTGGACGAGGCGGAGCGGCGACTCGAGGTGCGGCCGCTGCTCGCTCGGGCGGTCGAGCGCACGTTGCCCCCGCTCGAGGGTCGCGCCTCCGTACGGCGGCCTCCAGTTCGCGAGGCTCAGCTCTCGGCAACGCCCATCACCGGCTATCTCCTGGGCATCGACATCGGCTCGACCACGACCAACGTCGCCTGTCTAACTAGGGAGGGAGACGTCGTCGACCACGTATCGCTGCCTACACAGGGGCAGGCGCTGTCTGCAGTGTGCGGCTGTCTGAGTCGGCTGGCGGATCGTCACGGCGAACTCGTGCCGGCGGCGGTTGGGGTGACCGGCTCGGGGCGCCGTTTCATCTCGGAGATTATCGGCGCCGATCTCGTGGTCAATGAGATCACGGCCCATGCGGCCGGATGCGTCCATTTCTATCCGTCGGCCGACTCGATCGTCGATATCGGGGGTCAAGACTCGAAGTTCATCGAACTGTCTCACGGCGCTGTAAGCGGTTTCGAGATGAACAAGGTGTGCGCGGCGGGCACCGGGTCGTTTATCGAAGAGATGTCCGAGCTTCTCGGCCTCGACATCGTCGGCGAGTTCGCCCGCGAGGCGTTGCGATCTCGAGCGGCCCTGGACCTGGGAGAACGCTGCACGGTCTTCATGAGCACGGAGTTAACGCGACGGCTGCGAGAGGGAAGCAGGCGCGAGGACCTTGCAGCCGGTCTCTGCTACTCGATCGTGCAGAACTATCGATCCCGCGTCGTGGGCCGCTACCGAATGGGGGACCGCATCGTGCTTCAGGGCGGGGTGGCGAGCAACGAGGCGGTCGTCTCGGCATTGGAGAACGTGACCGGGAAGCGCGTCCAGGTTCATAAGCATAACGAACTGGCCGGTGCCGTTGGCGCGGCACTGCTGGCACGCGAGCACGTCACGGAGCGCTCGCGCTTTCGCGGCCTGCAGCAATCAGACTTGGCTGCAATCAGGTCCAGGTGGTTCGAGTGCAAGAAGTGCAGCAACCGCTGCACGATCCATCTCACATCGACGGGGTCTGGCCGGAGGTTCTTCACTGGCGGCTTGTGTGACCGCTTCGAGAGCCGCGGCGACGAGGCCCGACGTGATCGCGGAGAGTTGCCCGCCGACCTCTTCCTCGAGAGGGATAAAGCGCTCGCTAGTCGTGTCGAATGTGCCGACCGCACCGACGGGAGGCTCATCGGTATCCCCCGCTCGCTCATCTTTCATGATATGCTCCCGTTCTGGACCGCGTTCTTCAACAGTGTGGGGCTCGATTACAGGGTCTCGGAACCGACATCGAAAGAGACGCTCAGCAAAGGCGCGGCCCTCAGCCATGCTAACACATGCCTGCCACTCAAAATCGCTTGTGGACACTGCGCCGACCTCGTCGATCAGGGCGTAACGAGGCTCTTCGTTCCGTCCGTCGCCAACCTCTGTATCCGGACGGCTCAGGAACGCCTGGACCACCTCTGTCCGACCGTCCAGGGCTGGCCCTACACAGCGCGAGCGTTGTTTCCCAAGGACGTTGAGTTCATCGCACCGCGACTGCGGTTCTCGATTCCGCATCTGCTGACCCGCGACATGATCGCGCTCGGAAAGTCTCTAGGCGTAGGAAAGGCCCAGACAGTGAGCGCGCTCGCGGAAGCGAACGCGGCACAGGAGGAATTCCACAGGGAAATGCTACGGCGTGGCTCAGAAGTGCTGGATGCTCGAGAGGAGGGGAAGACCTACGCCGCTATCCTGTCGCGTTCCTACACCAGCTGCGAGCCCCACGTGCAAATGAGACTGAAGCGGGTGCTCGATGATCTGGGCATTGTGGCGATTCCCATGGACATGCTCCACGACGAACCGCTCGATGCAGCCGCACTGAACGGGATGTATTGGTACTACGGCAAGCGCATCCTGCAGGTGGCGCGGATGCTCGAGCGTGCCGCCGACCTGCCAATCATCTTCCTGTCGACGTTCGGCTGCGGCCCCGACTCGTTCATCGTTCACATGCTCAGGCGTGAGCTTCCCAACGTGCCGTTACTCGAGCTGGAAGTGGACGAGCACAGCGAGTTCACGGGCATCCACACGAGACTCGAGGCCTTCAAGTACTCTATAGGAACGAGACCCAAGTCCCCACGTACCTTGGCCCAACTTCCTCGTGCCGTCTCGCGGGAGACCCTGAAGTCGCGTCAGCTACTCATCCCCCGGATGTCAGAGCATGCCTTCGCCTTCTCGGGGGCATTCCGCTCGTGCGGCGTCGACGCGCGGGTGCTGCCTCTCCCGGATGACGATTCGCTAGCGCTGGGCAAGGCCGCCCTCGGTGGGGACGAGTGTCTCCCTTGCGCTTTCGTGCTGGGTGACATGTTGAGGCGGATGAGGGACGGGGAAAAGGATGGGCCGCCACCGGCCTTCTTCATGATCTCCGGCGACGGACCGTGCCGTCTGGGTCAGTACCCATGGCTCCAGCGCGTGATTCTAGATGAAAAGGGGTACGGGGACGTCCCCATCTTCAACGCAAGTCAGGACCAGGATTTCTACGAGTACTTTGGTGCCGTCCCTGCTGCCTTCAAGAGGAAGGCCTGGGAAGGCACGGTGGCGGCGGACCTGCTCTTCCACAAGTGGCGGGAATGTAGAGCCCGGACTGGCGATCGAGGCGCCGCCGATGAGATGTACGAAGGGGCGGCCACCGACCTCGAGCGCTGTCTTGAGAATGGGGATGGCCTGATGCGGACCCTGGAGACCGCCTTCGACCGCTTCGATGGGCTGTCGGGCCATCGGGAGCCGGCCGTCACGATCGGGGTGCTGGGAGAGAACTACATCCGCTGCAACCCCGTCGCGAACGGCCGCCTGGCGGAAATGCTCGAGGACCTCGGCGCCGAAGCTCGCTTCCCAGCCCTTTGCGAGTGGGTCTTCTACACGAACTGGACGGCTCGCCTTCACTGCCGCTACGAGAGGCAGCACCTTCAGTTGCTGAAGCTGCAAACCATCGACGCGGCGCAGCGCTTTGCTGCATGGAAGATCGAGCGCTTCGCCCGCAGGCGACTCCTGAACCACGAGCGGCCGCGCCTCGGACGGCTTTTCAAACTCGCCGCCCGCTACATACCCAACACGTTCGAAGGGGAGACAATCGTGGGCGTCGGCCGGACCCTGGACCTGTACCAGCGCGGTGTCGGCGGCGTGATCCACGTAGCGCCGTTCGGTTGCATGGTAGGCGGAATCGTCGAGACGCTGTGTGAGCGCATCTCGGAGGATTTGGGTGGTTTCCCGATCCTCAACATTCAATATGACGGCCGTAATTCGGAACTGACGCGGAGCAAGCTCGAGGGTTTCGTGCACCGCGCGACGATGTGGCAGAACGGTAGGGATAATCGTGCGAATCCTCGCCATCGCTAATCCTGGAGCCGGGGGCGGTGCAATGAGACGCCGCTTACGCGAATTGCAGAGCTTGCACAGCCGCTCGCCGCACGAGTTCGAGTGGAACCTGACCGCATCGGCCGGCGAGATGAGGGAACGCATCCGTAATGCCCGCTCGGCCGGTTTCGATGCCGTCGTGCTGGTTGGAGGCGACGGCACCGTACACGAAGCGCTTCCTGCCGTGGCTGCCGAGCGTCTTCCGCTGGGAATCGTCCCCTGCGGCAGGGGGAACGACTTCGCTCGCAATCTCGGTCTCGCCCTCGATCCCGCAGCGAACGTATTCCTGGATCCGGTACCTACGAGGCGGAGGGTCGATCTGCCGTCGGTGAACGACGTGCCGTTCGGGTCGATCGCTTGTATCGGATTCGACGCCGAGGTCAACCGGCTGGCCAGGGACGGTCGCGGTTACTTCGGCGGGACGTTGGGATATCTGATTTGCGTGCTTCGCGCACTGCCCGGTTTTCGCCCCTTCGATGTCGACATACGGACCGGCGATCGAGTTTGGAGCGGTGAGATTCTGATGCTGGCTGTAGCAAACGGCGCCTGCTATGGCGGCGGGATGAGAATCGCGCCAAAGGCGATCATGGACGATGGCAAGCTCGACGTCTGCATAGTCGAGCCCCTCCCCAAGCTCGAGCTGTTGCGGACTTTTCCCCGGGTGTTTCGCGGGACGCACACCACCCATCCGAAAGTGAGGATGGAAAGCGCTACGTCTGTGGCCGTGTTCTCCGCAGAGCCGCATGAGATTTTTGCTGACGGTGAATACGCTGGGTCTACACCCGCCGTGTGGGCGAATAGCCGGCAGTCTCTGGAGCTGCTTCTCCCCACCGGGTATCGGAACGGGTGACTGGTATGTCGGATATCGAAAGCCGATCCGCCGGGCGGACGCGAGAAAGCAAGGGTTTCACCCGGGGATTGATTCCGGACTGGCTTGACGAACTGTTCCTCCGGTCGCTGGTACCTATGATCCGTCGACTGGTTGCCGCCCGGGTGAACCCGAACTGGCTGACGGTCCTGGCGTTCTTGCTGACGGTCGTCGGTGCCTTGCTGATCATCGCGGACGAGCTGATTGCCGCGGCGGTCGCCATCATCGTCGGAGGAATCCTCGACTTCACCGACGGCAAGGTTGCGGCACTGACGGGAAGGATCACGAAGTACGGCGCTATCCTCGACTCGACGCTGGATCGTTTCTCCGACGTGGCGATCTACCTGGCTTTGATGCTGTACTTCGCTGCGCGATCGCACTCCCTGACGGCCTACGCTGTAGCCCTGGCACTCGTCGGGTCGACCCTAACCAGCTATCTCATGGCGCTGGGCAGGTCCCACGGTTACGAGTTCAGGGTCGGCGTGCTGCGACGCCAGGATCGGGTGACGCTGATTAGCGCGGGCCTGCTCTTCACGTTCGCGCACACCCCGCTTGAAAGCCTGATAACGCGAGTCGCAGACCAGTTCGCCCTCACGCTGCAGCCGCTGCCGATCATGCCGCTGGCGCTGGTGGTCTATGTGCTGGCGGTCCTGAGCAACATCTCGGCGCTACAGCGTTTTCTCCAGCTTTTGAAACTGTCGCGTGCGCCGCGCGGTGCTGGCCCGGGCGTCCACCGGGAGTCGAGCTTTGAAGGGGAACCGACGCTCCGCGACAGGCAGCTGAATGTTCTGCGCGAAACGATCGAGCCGCCGCCGCTGAAGCGCATGGACGGTAACTCTCGCAGGGCACCCTATCTGGAGTTGATACGCAACTTCGCTATAGATGTAGTGAGCGTTCGCGTGAAGTCTCGCCGATTCCGCCCGCTGATGACCAACTTCTACGTGACGAAGCGCTGCAACCTGCGCTGCCGCTATTGCTACCCACCCGGTCACGAACCGGAACTGCCCGTGGACCAGGCGCTCGAGTTGCTCGAAAGAATCCGGCCCCGCAACCCAGCCCTGAACATCACGGGCGGCGAGCCCTTGCTGTACTCGGGCATCAATCAAGTCATTCGCCGAGCGAGCGAGTTGCGTTTCCAGCCGATCCTGCTCAGTACGAACGGGCTGTTGGTCGATCGAGTGGTTGAGGCCCTGCACCTCGTCGACCATCTGATCATCAGCCTCGATTCGCTGGAACGGGAGGTGAACGAGCAGCTGACAGGCGTTCCCGGGTCGACCGAGAGGATCGTCAGCGCGATCGAGCGCTGTGCCGAGCTCGCCAGTGAGAAACGGTTTCAGTTGAGCTTACACACCGTAATCACGCCGGAGACGATCCCCGGGATCGAAGACGTCCTGCGGTTCTGCGAGTCGGTGGGCGCCAGTCTAAGCTTGTCGCCGGAGCACGGGCGCTTCGATCCGAATCCGGACCTGTTGAGCAACCAAGAGTACGTGGCGCTCATCGACCGCCTGCTCGAGCTCAAGCGGCGAGGCAAGCCGGTGTTCTGCTCTCGCGGCTACCTGAGGGCCATACGCGACTTCGCGCCGCACCGGTGCTTCCCATTCGTCTCGCCTCGCGTCGAGCCCGACGGCCGCGTCTACTTCCCTTGCCAGCGGATCGCCAGCCGGCACGTCTATCTGCAAGACTTCGACAGCCTGGATGAGCTGATGCGTCAGGAAGTCGATTGGAACGCAGCGCCGGCCTGCGCACGACGTTGCTTCCTGGCTTGTTACGTGGAGGTCGAGCAGTACCTGAAGAACCCGTTGGCGGCGATCGCCGAGCTCTCCATACGCCGTGCGATCACGGGTCGAGCACGACCGTCGCGAGCATTAGCGAGCCGACCATGATCGATCCTGCCAACGCCCTGCGAATTGTATGGCACGCGATCCGTTCGGCGGATCACCCGCTCCTTGCTCACTTGGTGGTGACGCGGCGCTGCAACCTGAGCTGCAGCTATTGCAACGAGTACGATAACTCGTCTCCGCCGGTCCCGCTGGATGCGCTGAAGATGCGGGTCAAGCGGCTGGCGGACCTGAAGACGCTGATGATCGCTTGCACGGGAGGCGAGCCGCTACTCCATCCGGAGATCGGTGAGGTGATCCGCGAGATTCGCCTACAGGGCATGGTCGCGATGATCACAACGAACGGGTACCTGTTGACCGAAGAACTCATCGAGATCCTCAACGAGGCGGGACTGCAGGCGCTGCAGATCAGCATCGACAACGTCGAGCCCGACGAGACCTCCGCCAAGAGTCTCGCGATTCTGGATACGAAGCTGCAGCTTCTGGTTGAGCGCGCCCGCTTCAAAGTCAACATCAATTCGGTCCTCGGAGCGAGCGAAGCGAGTGCGGCCGACGTGGTCGCCATAGCCCGGCGGGCCAAGCGCCTCGGGTTCTCACACTCGGTTGGGGTCGTCCACGACACGCGCGGTACGATCCGCCCGCTTGGCCCTCGGCAGCGTCTTGCTTACCACGAGCTCGGCAGGGTGTCCGATGCGTTCCTCCACCGGTTCAACCGCCGGGTGTTCCAGGGGAAGGTGATGAACGGCAAGCCTGGGGTGTGGAGGTGTCGGGCCGGGGCCCGCTACCTGTACGTCTGCGAGGACGGGCTCGTCCACTGGTGCTCGCAGCGCCGCGGCAAACCGGCTATTCTCATCGAGCGCTACGGGGTGGCTGATGTCCAGGCCGGATTCCGCACCCGCAAGAGCTGCAGCCCCTTCTGCACCGTCACCTGTGTTCGCCAGGTGAGCGTCTTCGACCGCTGGCGCGGGCGACAGAGGCCACCGGACACGGAGGGCTTGGGCCGGCAAGTCGAGAAGGCGGACCGTCGTGTCGGCCGCGGCGGTTGAAGTCCGCGACTGCCAGAAAGGAGAGGCAAGTATGAACCGAATTGGACTGGGTCTCGTGCCGCTGCTGATCGCCCTGGCCCCGGGAGCCGCAGCCGGCCAGACCGTCCCCGCCGACACGTTCGATTTGGCGACCGGACCGCACTCCGAGATGGAGATGCTTCTGCAGAAGACGATCTTCAAGGTCGACGTCTTCACCCTGAGAGTGCGCTTCGGTGCCGAGGCCGCGACGCGTTTGGAAGCTTTAGCAGCCGGACGCCGCCACGATTCCTCAATTGAGGACTCGATCGCGAACGTCGCTATTCAGGCGAGAAACGCCTGGGCGGTCATCGAGTACCTGCGAGATGTGGATCTCTACCAGTACCTCGA
This sequence comes from Gemmatimonadota bacterium, assembly GCA_039588015.1. Classification (GTDB taxonomy): domain Bacteria; phylum Gemmatimonadota; class Gemmatimonadetes; order Palauibacterales; family KS3-K002; genus JASFMO01. The sequence continues at coordinate 26,570 of JBDHAS010000027.1, forward strand.
CGGCGTACGGAAAAACATGAGGCGAGCGGCTGAGGCGGGGCTCATCAGCGAAGAGGACTACGATGTGATCTCCTCAGAGCTCCCCGTCATTTATGGTCCGCTCGAAGAGCGGAAAATCCTTCGAGGTGACCGAATCTACTACCGCATCCGCGGTGACACGGTGTGGACCTTCTATCGGGGTCGTACCGGCGATACACTGCTCGATCATTCGGAGATTGGGCCGGAACGACGTCTAGCCGTCATGGGCGGCTACTTCGCGCCGAGGTCGAGCTTTCGACGGCAGCTGATCGAGTCGTTGTTTGACGTGCGCTAGCGACGTTGCAGAAACGTGAGCCCGATGCCGTTATCGAGCGACTTGGATGGCCGCGTATTCTCTGGCTTCTGGGTCGTTGGACCCCGATAGTTTCTGGTGTCGACTCGTTCTTCGAACCCTTGGCAGGTAGGGGTGTGCGGGTTCGAATGCCGCCGTCGGGAATGATAGGCGACGTGGCGCCCCGAGCCCGCGTCGCGCTTGCAGGGTTGTCAGGAAAGTGGTCCAAAATCCTTGGCACACAGTTCGTCTGGCCAAGGGACTGTAGACAAAATGTAGACAAACCATTCGGTTCGATCGGGACCATCGGGATACTCAACAGGCTGGAAGGCCGCTTCCTGTCTTGTTTCGAGTCCAATAGACCCCAATAGTCCGCGTGTGCGAGCGGAATCATAATCCGTGGGTCGAAAGCTGGGGTAAAAACATGCTACATCCTGCCCCATTCGTATCATTCTGATACAGCAGAGGACGCCCGAAACACCGCGTGAATACTACATTTTGCTGTATCTAAGCACGTTCTACTCCTGAATGGGGTTCAGGAGGTC
>JBDHAS010000028.1:0-45479 GCA_039588015.1 Gemmatimonadota bacterium
CGCGGCTATGATGCGTTACGGTTTATCCTCGATACTCTAGACGGAATTGTACAGACAGGCTTTGATGTCGTTACCCAGTCCTTGGTAGGCTGAAGATAGTAGCGAATTGCACTGGCCCGGACGGTCAGGTCGATGGCCGTCCGGGCGGATTCCCTGTATTAGACCACCGACTCATTCATCATCCCGCAGCAACTCGGGTCGAGCCCTGGCAAAGGTCAGGACGCTTGCCGCACGAGCGCCGCCCACGCACAACGCTCGGACGCAGTCCTGCACCGTCGCCGCAGTGGTCAGCACATCGTCTACCAGCAGCAGATGCGCGTCCTCTACGGTTCCCAGCGTCTCTTCTCTCAGACGAAAGGCGCCCGACACGTTGGCCGATCTCTCGCTCAGCGACAGGCGAGCCTGCCTGTTTGTGTGCCGCTGCCGGACCAGCACGTTCGCTAGCAGCGGCAAGGCCCGGTTCCGGGCCACTGAGCGTGCCAAAAGCTCTGCCTGATTGAATCCGCGCTCGCGCAGGCGCGTGGCGCTGAGCGGTACCGGTATCACGCCAGACAGTTCCGCTTCCACCAGTGGATCGAAACGAAGCTCTGCCATTCGCATCCCCATCTTGTCCGCAAGCCCACGCCAGCCGCCGTATTTCAGCGCGTGGACCATCGCGGCGGCCGTGCCTCGCATGACGTAGGGCGCGCGGCCCTCCCGCAAGTACGGCATCCATTCCCGGCACTCGATACAAGTGGAGGTCGCAGAAGCTACCCCTTTGTCCTGCAGCGAGATACCGCATCTCGGACAAAGTGGTGAACGCTGATGAGGAGCCCTGGCCCAACAGACCTCGCACACCTCCGTTCCACCCCGCTTTAGGGGATCCCCGCAAACCACGCAGACCGGAGGCAGTACGCGATCGAGCCAACGCCGCCAACGAGCCCCCGCCCCCGCCCCTCCACAGTGGGCTTCCACTCGGTCGCCGCTCACGAGGGCATGTTGGCGCATTGGCCTCAAAGGATCATGAACGCGGGCCCGAGCGGCCCGGTCTCAGATGCCGAGAGCTGCCGAGGCGGGCTACCTGAAACGCGGGTTGACTATGTTGTTGTAGATGGATCCGAACGTGTAGCTGAGGCTGAGGTTGAGCCGGTAACGGTACTCCGTACCGAGCTCTCTTCGGCGCAGCAAGACCTCTTCGTCCGTCGCATCTTCGCGTGGCAGGTTGATTTGGTCCTTAATCCGAGCGAGTGACCCGTGTATGTTCAGCTGCAGCCCCCTCACCAGTCGGATGTTCAGGAAGCCCCCAACGTTGAAGCGGTGCTGCTCGAAGTTGTCCAAGTAGTTCTCGCCTTCGACCGAAGCGGTCACCGTACCGAATGGTTGCCTGACCGTGTATGAGATCTCCGCGTATTGCTGAGGGCGCGTTTCCGCCGTCTGATCGAAGAGCGTGACTTCCATGTAGTCGTAGTAGTTCAGCTGGACGGAGTAGACGAACGTGAACGAGCGGCGCGTGGACTCGGAGTACGGGAAGACGTTGTACTCGACGGCCGGCCCCAACTCCATCCACACGTCGTAGTTCTGAAATGTGGACGCACCGGCCTGCGCCGAAACCCCCAACGACCAGTGCTCCCCCAGACTCTTGATGACCGAGCCCCCGCCCCTCTGGCTTTGCTCATAGCTCTTGACCTCAGAGCCGTCGCTCAATTCGAACTGGTCCTCGGCATAGGAGCCGTTCAGGAAGAGCCTGATCTTCCATTCCTCCGTCGTCCGATTGGCCGAGAGCGATCCATTTCCCGAGAAATAGCTCTGCCGCTCCTCACCGCCGAGGTTGCCGCCAATGCGAATTCTGAAGATCCAGAAATTCCAGGGATCCTCGATCGTTTGCGGCGTCGCCTCCAGCGTGTCGGGCGCCAGGTACGTCACAACGAACCGCTCCGCCATCGGCAGCCGCGCCACATACCTCACCAGACCAAGTTCGATGGTGCGCGTCAGCCCTTCACGCACCTCGTCGAACGTGTCGGTATCGCTGGAGAAATACTGCAGCGAATCATCGACCGCCTCGAATTCCTGCTGGCCGATGTACGCGAGAGTGAACTCTTCCCCGCCACTGCCCGTCCTTCTCGTCGTAACCAGGACGTGCACCTGTGCGTCGCGGCGGTCGCGCACGTAGTTGACGAACGTGATCTCGCGTCGGAAATGGTCGAAGTCGCAGTAGCGGCTTCGACAATCCATGAAGACGTGCAGCGCCTCGCCGTTCGTCTTGGCTGTGTCGGCTTCCTCCTGGGCGCTGGCATGTGCCAGCGGCCAGGCACCGAACACCAACCCGAGAACGAAGGCGCTGCTGAGTCGAATCATCGAATCCTCGCCATGACCTGATCTTCGTGCAGGTAGCAGCCAGCAATGGACTTGGCAAGCTTCGGGCCGAATTCGGTCCGTCCTGGGACCCAGCCCTTTGCCACGGTGGTCCTAGGACGTGATGGGCGTCACGCGCCAGGCATTGCGTCCCGAATAGCCGCACAGAAGAGAGGCGTGTCCCGGTTAGCGACAAACTGTCTCTGGGCAGCTACTGGCCCGGACCATCGGTGACGCCTAGAATCAACGTCGCTCAGCCAGCCGAACAGGCCGCCAGACTGCCACATGCGGGATGGTGATAGCGGCTCGACCACGCGCCACACCGGCTTTCTTAGTGAACGGCCTCTGCCCATGAAACACAGTAATAAGCGATTCACCACGGCCTCGCGCCTACTGGCGCTCCCGATGGCGCTGACAGCATTAACGGCCTGCGAGCGCGTTGCGGACACACCGCCCAACATCGTCCTGATCCTCGCCGACGATCTCGGCTACGGCGAGTTGGGAAGCTACGGCCAGACGAAAATCCGCACGCCCAACATCGATCGTCTCGCCGAGGACGGGATGCGGTTCACCCAGCACTACTCGGGTAGCCCCGTCTGCGCGCCTTCGCGGGCGGTCCTGCTGACGGGCCTGCACACGGGTCACGCCTACATCCGCGACAACGACGAGATGCCCGAGCGCGGCGATGTCTGGCGCGATCTCAGTTTGGAAGGCCAGCGCCCGCTCCCGGCCAGCACGCACAGCATCGGGACGATGCTACAGAATGCCGGCTATGTGACCGGCGCTATCGGCAAGTGGGGGCTGGGTGGGCCCGGCAGCACGGGCGAACCGAACAGGCAGGGGTTCGATCATTGGTACGGGTACCTCTGCCAACGCATCGCCCATAATTACTACCCGCCGTACTTGTGGCGGAATACCGAGAAGCACGTGCTCGAAAACGAGTATTTCCACCCGCACCAAAGACTGCCCGAGGACGCCGATCCTTTCGATCCAGCTTCTTACGCGCCCTACTCCGGTACGCAGTACTCTATGGACTTGATGGCCGAAGAGGCACTGGCGTTCATCAGGCAGAACCAGGACAGGCCATTCTTCCTGTACCTCCCCTTCCCCGTTCCGCACGTCGCGCTTCAGGTACCGGAAGAATCGCTGAAGGAGTACGACGGCGCCTTCCCCGAGACACCCTACCGCGGCGACCGTGGCTACACCCCGCATATCGCGCCGAGGGCCGCCTACGCAGCGATGATAACCCGCATGGATCGTGAGATTGGACGCATCGTGTCGCTGCTCGAGGAACTCGGCTTGGATGACAACACGATCGTTTTCTTCACCAGCGACAACGGCCCGACGTTCAACGGCGGCACCGACTCCGAGTTTTTCGGCAGCGCCGGGCCTCTACGCGGGCTCAAGACACAGCTCTATGAAGGTGGGATCCGCGTCCCGCTCATCGCGCGCTGGCCCGGGCGAGTCAAGCCGGGCAGCGTCAGCGAACATCTGTCCGCCTTCTGGGATTTCCTTCCGACCCTGGCGGAGCTGGCCGATACAGACGTCCCCGTCGAGGTCGACGGTCTCTCCATGTTGCCAACCCTCCTGGGGCAGCTCGCCGAGCAGGAACGTCACGACTACCTCTACTGGGAGTTTCAAGGCAGGCAAGCCGTCAGGCTGAGGGACTGGAAGGGATACCGAAGCAGCGTGGATAGCGCTCTCGAGCTCTATGATCTCGGTAGCGACGTCGGAGAGCAGAACGACGTCGCCGACCAGCATCCTGACGTCGTCGTCCGCGTCGCCGACATCATGGAAAACGGTCGAACCGATTCGGACCTGTTCCCGCTCGTACGAGAAGAGTGAACGACTTTCGGAGAGGAGAATTTGTGAGGATCGAATCACGCCCCACCGTCAAGAGCAGAGGTCTCGGTGTCCTGCTAATCCTCGCCCTTGCAGCCACGGGCTGTTCGGACCGCCCCGCATCGGAAGGGACGGAGCTACTACCGGGCCAGCTGCACGGCCTACAGCTCGTCGAGGCGAAATCGGGCCCGGAGGCAGCCAGCGCGATCGCCCGTCTCCACAAGCAGGACGTGGCCCCGCGCGCGAGCGAGATCGGCGTATACGAAGCTCAGGGAATACGCGCCGAACTGTACGTCAGCGTCTTCCAAAGCGCGGAGGCGATGACAACCCTGTTTGACGCCATGGTAGCTGCCATCAACGAGGGCGTCGCCGGTTACGGGCACCACACACACTTCGATGTCACCGGGCGCGACGTGCACATCGTCTTCGGCGACGGACGGATCAACTACTTCTTTGCGGACGGTGAGAAGCTGACCTGGCTGGGCGTGCAGCAACCGATGATCGCGCGGGCGGCCCTCGCCGAGCTGCTCTCTGTCGAGGTGGATTCGATTCCCGAGTTGCCCGGCACGTCGCGCCCCCAGCAGCAGCAAGAGCAGGAGGGCGAGCGCTCCTAGCGGGCCCGGTAGAAGCGCTGAGCCGAGCGGGGAGAACGGCTGCGGCAGCCGAAACGGAAGGCAGGAAGCGACCATGACAGGCTACGACGAACGAAAGCGAAAACCCGCGAGCCGCGGCAAGACCATTCTGTCATTGGCTCTATTTTCGCTGGCGCTGGCCGGTTGCGCTCCGGACCGGGATGCCCGGCCAAACATCATCTTCGTCTTCACCGACGACCACGCCTCGCACGCGATCAGCGCCTACGGCTCGAGCATCAATCAGACGCCGAACATCGATCGATTGGCCGATGAGGGCATGCTGTTCAGGAACGCATTCGTCACCAATTCGATCTGCGCTCCTAGCCGCGCTGTGATCCTAACGGGCAAGCACAGCCACCTGAACGGCATCTTCACCAACCGCGAGCGCTTCGACAGCGCGCAGGTGACCTTCCCCAAACTGCTCCAGCAGGCCGGCTACCAGACGGCGATCGTCGGTAAGTGGCACCTCAAGAGCGCGCCCACCGGTTTCGACTATTGGGAGGTGCTACCCGGACAGGGCGACTATTACAACCCCCGGTTCCGGACGCATGGCGACACCGTTCGCTACACAGGCTACGTCACCGATGTCATCACCGACCGCGCACTCGACTGGCTGCAGAATGGCCGTGACCCGGAGAAGCCGTTCATGCTGATGTATCAGCACAAAGCGCCGCATCGGCGCTGGCAACCGGGTCCCGACCATCTGACGCTCTACGACGACACGACGATCCCCGAACCGCCCACGTTGTTCGACGACTACACGGGTCGCACCAGCGCCGCCAAGACGCAGGAGATGACCATCGCCCAGCATATGTATGACGAAGATCTCAAGCTGGTCGCTCCTCCGCAGCTGAACGAGCAACAGCTGGAGCACTGGAATGCCGCGTACGAGCCGAAGAACGAGGCATTCCGCCAGGCCGAACTGACGGGCGACGAGCTCGTCCGCTGGAAATACCAGCGCTACATCAAAGATTACCTGCGCACTATCGCTTCCGTCGACGACAATCTGGGCCGCGTACTCGACTACCTCGACGAAGCGGGCCTGACCGAGAACACGGTCGTCATCTACAGCTCGGACCAAGGCTTCTACCTGGGCGATCACGGCTGGTACGACAAGCGCTGGATGTACGAAGAGTCGCTGCGCATGCCCTTCGTCGTGCGCTGGCCCGGGGTCGTGCAGCCGGGATCGGAGAACTCGGACCTGGTACAGAACCTCGATTTCGCCGAGACGTTCCTAGAGATGGCCGGCGTCGATGTCCCCGCCGACATGCAGGGGCGCAGCCTGGTGCCGCTGCTTCAGGGTCGGACACCCGCTGACTGGCGGGACGCGATCTACTACCACTACTGGGAGTATCCCGCCTGGCACATGGTGCGGCGCCACTACGGGGTCCGCACCCAGCGCTACAAGCTGATCTACTACTACGAGATCGACGAGTGGGAGTTGTTCGACCTCGAGCACGACCCCGACGAGCTGAGGAGTGTCTACGACGATCCCGAACACAGTGAGATCGTGGCCGATTTGACGGCGCGGCTGGCCCAAATGCGCACCGATTACAGCGTACCGGAGCAGGATCCCGTCCCGTATCCGGAAGAGAGGACCTGGCGATGATCGCAGCGCCGACCGGCGGCGGTGAGCCTGCACGGTCGGCGAAGCGTCGGGCGGTCTGGAATGATCCGCGTCACCTCACCGAGGTCTCGCGAAATCGAAGGGGCGCCCACGAGAACATGGTACACGGACCGAGACAAGCGAGGCGAGTCCCCATGTGGAACAAGAGGTCGAACCTGTTGACGGTCGCGGTGCTGCCGCTCTTGCTGGCCGGTTGCACGGCCGAAGATCGTGCACCGCTCGAGTTCGGGATCTCGTTCGACGAGAGCATCAGCGCCGAGCCGCTGGATGGCCGCATCATCCTCATCATCACGACGCGCGAGGAGGGCGAGCCGCGCTTCCAGGTGGGCTCGGGCATCGATGCGGCGCAGATCTTTGGCATCGACATCGATGGTCTGGCGCCCGGCAGCGAGGCTGTGATCGATAGGGGCACGTTCGGTTTCCCGCACGAGAGCCTCGCCGGCGTACCGCCCGGCGACTACTACGTGCAGGCCGTGCTCCACAAGTACGAGACCTTCAACCTCTCCAACGGCAAGACGGTCAAGCTACCGATGGATCGCGGCGAAGGGCAGCACTGGAATCGCGCCCCGGGCAACCTCTACAGCGCGCCGCGGCAGCTGCGCGTCGATCCCGGGCAAGCGACGCGTATCGAGCTAACGCTCGACCAGGTGATCCCGCCGATCACAGGGCCGGAGGACACCAAGTACGTCAAGCACGTGAAGATCCAGAGCGAGCTGCTCACCGAATTCTGGGGGCGCCCGATGCACCTGGGCGCGCACGTGCTGCTGCCCGAAGGCTTCGACGAGCACCCCGAAGCTCGTTACCCGCTCGCCGTCTTTCACGGCCACTTCCCCGCCGACTTCGGCGGCTTCCGCACCGAACCGCCGGATCCCGACCTCGAGTGCGTGTACGCTGCACGCTTCGATGTCGACTGCTACAATCGCATCCAGCAACAGGAGGCCTACGACTTCTATCAGAAGTGGATCGGCCCCGACTTCCCGCGCCTGCTGATCATCCAGGTCCAGCACGCCAACCCCTACTACGACGACTCGTACGCGGTGAACTCGGCAAACCTCGGGCCGTACGGCGACGCGATCACCTACGAGCTGGTCCCCTACATCGAGGAGCAGTTCCGCGGTATCGGCGAAGGCTGGTCCCGTTTCCTCTACGGCGGTTCCACCGGCGGCTGGGAAGCGATGGCCGTGCAGGTCTTTTACCCCGACGAGTACAACGGAGCCTTCGTCGCCTGCCCCGACCCCATCGACTTCCGCGCTTACACGCTGGTGAACATCTACGAGGAAGAGAATGCCTACTACGTGGATGGCCAGTTCAAGCGAGTCGAGCGTCCTGGCCGCCGTAACTGGCTGGGTGAGGTGGACCGAACGCTGAAGGACTACAACCACTGGGAGTTGGTGCTCGGCACTAAGAACCGCTCGGGCGACCAGTACGACATCTGGGAGGCTGTCTACTCGCCGATGGGCGACGACGGCTACCCCAAACGGTTGTGGGACAAGTACACGGGCGTAATCGACCCAGAGGTCGCCGACTATTGGCGGGAGAACTACGACCTCCGCCACATCCTCGAGCGTGATTGGGCAACGCTAGGGCCCAAGCTGCAAGGCAAGCTCCACATCTACGTCGGCGACATGGACAACTACTATCTAAACAACGCGGTCTACTTGACGGAGACCTTCCTAGAGAGCACTACGGATCCGTACTACGACGGCGTGGTGGACTACGGTGACCGCGCGGAGCACTGCTGGAACGGCGACCACTACAACGGGAACCACATTTCGCGGCTCCGCTACAACACGATGTACTTGCCACGGATACTGGAACGGATCAGGACGACGGCACCCGCCGGTGCCGACTTGATGAGCTGGCGCTATTGAGTCGCCTTCGGTTGCGGCCCGGCGTGGCGCTCTTGAAGCTTTCTGGCCAGCCGGTTGCTCGCTCCGTAGACCAAGAGGGCGACGAGTTCCAGTAGCACGATGGCTGCCGCGCCGGCTGCCAAGAGCCCGATGGCCAAGAAGGCCGGCCCCAGCAGATCGGCAGCGCTCAGCGGTACGAACTCGATCATGGATGTCCCTCCGCGAGTCCGGGTTTGGCTAGGCGCGGACTCCCAGCCGCGCGCCTACCGCTGATATCCTGTCTGTCTCTTTTGGGCGAAAGGAAACTCCCGTCGAACGCGAGGCCCGCTGTGCTCTCGCGTTCGATGCGATGATAATGCATTCGGTGGCCCGAAGAAAGCACTTCTAACACCGAGGTCTGCCGCGCAGCTCAAGCTGAAGGATTTCGAGGATGCGATGCAGGTAGCCGCGGCGTCAGCTTGCGACGCGGAGGTCATCGCGACGCGCAACGTGCGGGACTACGCCAAGTCGCCGATCCGAGTCGCCACGCCCATGGGGCTCCTGCGCGAACTCATTTGACCGAACGACCCGAGCGCCCGCAACCCCGTTGTCCACCGCCTGGCCACCAAACATAGGAAACGGTTTGATTGCCTCACGGATAGTGCGACAGCTATCATCTCACTGACGTGAAGAGGCACAAAACTCACCTGCTTTTCTTCGCTTGGCTGCTCGCCTGCACCGCGAGCGTCGCGTGCTCGGACGGGCCAGTAGCGGCGAACGTAGTCGTCGACTCGCTCGAGTACGTCGCGCCCGAAGAGGTGGGCTTCTCGTCGGTCCTATTGGAAGAGGCGCGGGCGTTCTCCAGAGAGATCGGCTCCGCAGCCGTCATGGCTCTGCACGACAACAAGGTCTTCGTGTCCTGGGGCAACGTCGAGACCAAGTACCTGGCCCATTCCATCCGTAAGCCGCTCCTGGGCTCGCTGTACGGAATCCACGTCGCAGCGGGCGAGATCGATACGGCGAAGACGATGGCGCAACTCGGCATCGATGACTACCCGCCCAGTCTGACAGAGGCGGAAAAGCAGGCCCGCGTCGCTCACCTGTTGAGGTCCCGCTCCGGCGTCTACCACGTAGCTGCCGCCGAGACGCAGTCGATGGCGGCTAGGCGGCCGGAGCGCGGCAGCCATCCGCCCGACACTTACTATTACTACAACAACTGGGATTTCAACGCGCTGGGCACGATCTTCACGCAAGAAACAGGATTGAAGATCTTCCACGCTTTCAAGCTCGACATCGCCGATCCCCTCGGTATGGAGGACTTCTTCTCGACGGATGGCAGGCTTTACTACGACCGTGAAAAGTCCATACACCCGGCCTATCACGTCCGCATCACGGCGAGGAACTTGGCGCGGTTCGGATTGCTCTACCTGAGGAAAGGAAGGTGGAGCGGAGAGCAGATCGTCCCCGAAGATTGGATCACGGCGAGCACCACACCCCACTCCGTTCTCGACGAAACCCTGGGAGTCGGATACGGCATGCTGTGGGGTACACTGACGGACGACTTCCCGTTGTACGGGCCCGGCTTCCGTCACTTCGGCTACGGGGGCCATATGCTGCTCGTACTTCCCGAGGACGAGCTGGTGATCGTACACCGTGCCGACACGGATGCGCGGCGGTATGTCGCATACCAGGACATCCGTCAATTGGCTGCGATGATCGTCAACGCACGGACATCCAACTAAGGGCTGGCCACACCCAATCGTGGACACGTAGCTCACGCAAGAAGGGCAGACCCAAGGTCCGGTGTCACCTCGAGCCTGCCCTCGTGTGTCGTGGCCAGCGCCGCGCCGCTATGCTCGATCTCGGCTAGCGCCCTCCGTTCCCGTTGCCGTCCGTCGCGATGCGTCGCTCGAAAGCGGGCGGATCCGGGAAGGTCGGCGGGTTCTGCCGAATCAGCCTCATTACCTCTTCGATCGCGGCCTCGAGCTGCGGATCCCTGCCCTTCGCGAGCTCGCCCTGGTCGTCCACCACCGGGATGTCGGGATCGACGCCGTGGCCTTCGGCGAACCAGGTCCCGTCCGTGCCGTACAGTCGCCCCGGCGGAGCGGTGTAGAAGCCGCCGTCGATCAACCCGTGACCAGAGGCCGGTCCGATCAGGCCGCCCCACGTCCGCTCACCGATCAGCGGGCCGACGTTCATCTCCTTGAAGAACCATGGGTAAGCGTCTCCGCCGGAGCCGGCCCATCCGTTGATCAGCATGACCTTCGGGCCATAGTGATTGATCGCGGGCCACGTGACCGTCATCCCATTACGGAAATACAGTCGTGATACCATCTGCCGGTTCATCATCTCGATGAAGCGATCCGGAAGCTGGCCGCCGCCGTTGAACCGCTCATCGATGATCAGCCCGTCCTTCCTCATCTGGCTGTTGAACTGTCGCACCAGCTCGGTCTGGCCGGAGACCGCCGTGTTGGGAACGAAGATGTAGCCGACTCGTCCGTCGGTCGCCTCTTCGACGCGCTTCCGGTTCGCCTCGATCCACGCGAGGTTTCGCAGCCGCGACTCGCTCCTCAGCGTTTCGACCAGCACCTGGCGAGCGCCATCCATCGACGGTCCGTCGTTGACCATCAGCATCACCGTCGCTCCCGCCAGCCCCTCGAACGCGGCATGAGGCTCGCGACTCGCATCGATCGGCAGGCCGTTCACGGCAAGGATATAATCGCCTTCCGAGACATCGACGCCTGGCTCGGCCAACGGCGAGCGCGCCCCGATATCCCACGGAGCACCTTCCACGATGCGGGCGATGCGGTAGGCGCCGTTCTCTAGCTCCCAGTCGACGCCCAACAGACCCACCTGACGACGGCGTGACGTCTCGACGTCCCCGCCGCCCACGTACGTGTGCGATGCGTTCACCTCCGCGATCAGCTCGCCGATCACGAAGTTCACGTCCCAGCGCGTGACGGCGCTCTCCAGCATATCGCCGTAGTGATCGCGCAGCCCGTCCCAATCGAGCCCGTGCATGCCCGGATCGTAGAACACGTCCCGGTACGTGCGCCAAACCTCGGTGAACAGCTGTCGCCACTCTTGCTTGGGATCCAGGACCATCTCCATGTCGCCGGTCGCTAGCTGCTTGTCCAGCTTGGCACTCGCCGCGATAGCGATGATCGACCATTGGCCGCGGTTGGCCACGAGCATCTTCTTGCCGTCGGCAGAGATCTCGAAGCCGTTCGCGCTGTTCACGATCGTCTTTTCCTCACGCTCCTTCAGGTCGTAGAAGACGACCGGGTGCTGCTCGTCCGACGAACCGCTGCGCGGGTGGCGGTGATAGATCACCTTCCCCGAGACCGCACGTAGCGAGTTGTAGTTGCCGGGCTCCGCCGGCAGAACGATCCCGCGCGACTCGAACGCGTCGATATCAATGACGACATCCTTTGTGCCATCGCCCGCGCCCTCGCCCTCGCCCGTACCCTCGCCCTCTTTTTGCTCGCCTTCCTCAGCCACCTTCTCCTCGTCGTTCCGGGGCGCCAGCGGCGATGCTACGTCCTCGCGGAGCGCAACGGCGACGACGTTCGTCGTGTTGGGATAGATCCACGTCTGATCCATGTCGGAGTAGATCGGCCTCAGCGTCCGATTGGAGAAGTAGTAGAGGTACTTGCCGTCCGGGTCGAAGGCGGGGCCGAAGTCGCTGTAGTAGCCGCTGGTCACCTGATGCCGCTGATTCTCCTTCGTGTCGAAGAGGAAGATGGCACCGTTGCCGGTCTCCAGGTCGCGCGAGTGTGCGATCCAGCGGCTATCGCTCGACCAGCTGACCTCGAAGCCCTGCAGGGCTCCGTGCAACCATGTGAGCCCTCTGTCGACCTCGGTCATGCGACCGCTGTCCAAGTCGTAGACCCGGATGATCTGCGCGTTGTCTATGAACGCGATCTTCTTGCTGTCCGGAGACCAAAACGGCTGGTAACGGTAACCCGGCCCCATGCTTGTGAGCGTCCGCTCCTCACCCGACCCGTCCGCGGCCCGCATCACGAGCTCGTATTCGCCCGTCTTGTCGCTCCAGAAGGCGATGTTCTTCCCATCCGGCGACCAGGCGGGATAGCGCTCGGCCACACCCGAGGTGTGCGTCAGCTTCCGAACCATCCCGTGCTCGGCCGGGACCGTGAAGATCTCGCCGCGCGCCTGAAAGACGGCCCGCTTGCCCGTCGGCGAGATGTGCGCGGACTGGATGAGATTGCCGACGCTCTCCGTGCGCTGCCGCCGGCTCGCTAAATCCGTCACTACGCTCACGTCGATTTCGCCGTACTCTTCCGTGTCTAGCTCGAGCAGGTAGAGACGACCGCCGGCCTGAAAGACGATGTCGGAGGGCCCGATCCCCGGGAAGGTCACGTCGAACTCGCTGAAGCGCGTGACCTGCCGCATCTGACCGCTGTCGATTTCCATCGCCCAGATGTTGTTCCGTTGCGCAGGCCCACGGTCTGACAGGAAGTACAACGTCTGCCCGTGCCACATCGGCTGAGCGTCGTTGGCGTCGCTGTTAGAAATGTTGCGGGCGTCCCGGCTGCGAAGGTCCATCAGCCAAATCTCGGGCGCCATGCCGCCTCGATACCGCTTCCAGTTGCGGAATCCTCTGTCCTTCGGCGTGTAAGCCAGTTGGCGGCCATCCGGCGACAACGTGCCAAACTCACCGTACGGTACTGGCAGCTTCTCCGGCAGTCCGCCCCGTGCCGAAACGAGGTATAGCTGGTTGAACCGCTGGACGCCGCTCTCGCGACCCGAAGCGACTAGCAACTGCCGACCATCGGGCGACCAGTCCACCAGGCGGTCGCTGCTGGGATGGTAAGTGATGCGCTGCGGCTCGCCGCCCATCGAAGGCACCACGTACACGTCGGTATTGCCATCGTAGTTGCCGCTGAAAGCGATCTGTGAACCATCCGGCGAGTACCTTGGGAACAGCTCCTCGCCTGGGGGCGAGCTGAGACGCGTCGCGGTGCCGCCTGCTTTCCCGACGACCCAGATGTCACCCGCATACACAAACGTGATGTGCGTGTCAGAGACGTCCGGATACCGAAACATGCGGGCGTCCACCTGCGCCAACGCCGGCGTAGCCGTCAGCGCCAGCGCGCATACGGCAAACAGAACACGCTTCATGGGCTCAGCTCCGTTCTTTGCTTTGGGATGTCGGCATTTGACATGAGACTCATCTCAAGCCACTACGTCGATGCCGCGAATTTGTGTCAAAGCGTGGTGACTTCGCCAGAGGGTGTTACGTCCTTTGACTCGAGTCGGTTCAGCAGGCATATTCGCGGCCGTGAAGACGCCCATCGGCACCTACGCAGTCGTGCGCGGCGTGCCGCGCACCTTCGACCAAGCGATCACCCCGACCGGGCCCGTCGAACCCATCGACGTGCCACTCGCGCGAGAGCAGCACTTCGCCTACTGCTCGGCGCTCGAGGCTGCCGGCCTGAGGCTGATCAGGATCGAATCTGACGATCGCTTCCCCGATTGCGTCTTCGTCGAGGACACCGCTGTCGTTGCCGGGGAGAAGGTGGTAGTAGCGGCCATGGCGCCCGAATCGCGGAGCGGCGAGACGGCCGCGGTCGAGCGGAGGCTGCGCGATTTCATGGATGTCCATCGCATCGAGGCGCCGGCGACTCTCGACGGTGGGGATGTTCTCCGAATCGACGACCGCATCTTCGTCGGCCTCTCCGAGCGCACCAACGGGCAGGCGGCCGAGCAGTTGCGGTCGATCCTGGGGCCCGACGGCTATGAGGTGACGGAAGTCGGCGTTCGCGACGTGTTGCACCTCAAGTCTGCCTGCACCCATGTCGGCGACGACCTGATCCTGTGGCGACCCGGATATCTGGAGGAAGAGGCCTTCGGAGCCTACCGGAAGATCGTTGTCCCGGAAGACGAACCGCACGCGGCGAACTGTGTGTCGGTCAATGGGAGAGTCCTGATACCGGCCGGAGCGCCAGAAACCCGAGCCAAGCTGCACGAGCACGGCTGCACGCTCATCGAGATCGAGATCTCGGAAGCTAGGAAGGCGGCCGGCTTGTTGACCTGCTCTTCGATCATCCTGTAGAGCCGACATTCGGAACAGTCAGCCCGACAGCCTCGTACATTCGATTCCGGGGCGGTTCAAGGTCGAACCAGCGGCGGAAGCTCTCCGCCGCTTGCTCCACCAGCATGCGGCGACCGTCCTCGGCTCGAAGACCGGCCTCCCTGGCAGCCCGTACGAACCGCGTGTCTGCCGCACCGTAGACCAGATCCATGACGGCGGCCGCCCCGACGCTGGTGGGATCGATCGGCAACGGATCGGAGCGGTCGAGCCCTAGCGCCGTAGCGTTTACCACCAGGTCGTACGGCGCCGACGGGAATCCGTCCGCCTTCCGCAGCAGCGTAATCTCAGCCGGTTCTCCTAGATCGCGGTAGAGCGCCTCCGCTTTGTCAGGGGTCCGGTTAGCGAGGTCCACCCTCTCCGCTCCGCACGACAGGCACGCGTACGCTACCGCCCGGGCTGCGCCCCCGGCGCCAAGCAGCAGCACCCGGCTTCCAGCCAGACTGGCTTCAAGAAGCGTATCCGCGGCAGTGATGAAACCGCTGACGTCCGTGTTGTCGCCACAAAGCCCGCGGTCGTCTTGCCACCAGAAGACGTTGCACGCCCCGGTAGCCAGCACGGACTCGCTGGAGTTATCGAGAGAGCGCGCGGCCACCCGTTTGTGCGGCACCGTGACGTTGCCACCGCCGCCGGCCTCGGCCACAGACCGCATTAGCGCTGCGACCAGTTCGTCGGGCGAACGCAGGGCCACGTAGACCGCGTCCAGTCGATGCGCCTCGATCGCCGCGTTTTGCATCGCTGGCGACAGAGAGTGGTGAACGGGGTCTCCGAGCAAAACGAACAACGTCTTAGGAGAGAACTGGACGCTCACGGTGCGAGAATCGCGGAAAGACGGTTCAGCAGGGCCTCGACGGCTTCCGAGATGTGATCGCGAACGTCCGCATACTCCTCGGCGGTGCCGCCGAACGGATCGGCGATGGGCTCACCTGGATCCGCTCCATCGATGAACTCGCTGACCAGCAGCACCTTCTCTGTCCCGCCCATATCTTCGACCTGGGCCATATGGCCTAGCGTCATGGCGAGGATGATATCGGCCCGCTCCACGAGTTTCGCCGTTAGCGGCTGAGAGCGATGCCGCGAGAGGTCCAGCCCCACATCGGCTGCCGCCCTCAGCGATCCATCCGACGCCGACGCGCCCCACATGGCTGACGTTCCGGCGGAATCGACCCTGACGTGGTTCCAGCCTCTCTGCTCCAGCCCGTTCTGGGTGAGCACCTCCGCCAGCGGGCTCCTGCAGGTGTTGCCCGTGCAGACGAAAAGGATGTTATAAGTAGTCGGTCTATCTTCCAAATTATTAGCAGCTTAAGTTATCATATCTCATGTATTACCTTAGGTCCTCCATCCACCGCTCGAGCTCTGCACGCCGCACAGGCCCCTCGCGCACCAAACGTGGCGGCGACTCCACCAGGCTGACGATCGTCGATGGCTCGTCACCGGCGGACCTGCCAGCATCGATAGCGATCACGGAAGTACCCACGCCTTCAAGATCGTCACGGCCCGCGAAAACCTCCACCGCTTCACGCGCGTCCAGCGCTGGGGCTGCGCCTGTCAGATTGGCGCTGGTCGACGTCATAGGGCGACCCCAGGAACCTAGAATAGCGACGAGCGTCGGGTCGGGCGTGATCCGCACCGCCACACCGCCGTCGGGACCCTGCAGCCCCTCGGGCGCATCCGCGCACGGCACTATGATAGTAAGCGGCCCAGGCCAAAAACGTTCCGCCAGCGGCTCAGACTCCGCCGGCCACAGTAGGCCCGGCAGGAGGGTTCGCAAGGCACCGACGTCCGTCGCCAGCAGAATCAGTGGCTGCAGCCGCTGGCGACGCTTCACGCGCGCGATCAGTCGGTTGCTCTCGGCAGAGCCGTCGCCGCCAACCCCGTAGACGGTCTCAGTCGGGTGAACGACCAGCCCCCCCGCCGATAGAACCTCGGCTGCCCGAGCCGCGGCCTCCTCCCGCTCTGAATCATCCCGCGCCGGGACGATCTGCAACTCCACCGCTACTCGCTCCGTCCCTTAGTCCGTCTGACCCAGATTTCGCCGCTCCAGCAGCGCCGCGACCAGATCGACGTCCTCGGCCCGCGTCACTTTGGGGTTGGCCTCGGCGATCTCGATCATCACGACCTCGACGCCGTACCGCTCGCAGAGAGCCGCGCAGTCCGACTCGTGCACCCCGTCGGCTTGCGCTTCTCGGTGCACGTCGATGAGCAGTCCGGGCGGAAAGATCTGCGGAGTCTCAGCGCGCCAGAGCCGCTCGCGACTGACCGCCCGCAGTACCCGCCCCTCGGAATCGGCTTCCTTGAGCGAATCGGTCACTCGACGTCCGGCCACGGCGCCGTGTCGCGGGCCGGCACCCGCCAACACGCGGCTGATCCCCTCCTCCGCTATTAGCGGGCGGGCGCCATCGTGCACGGCGACGAATTCCACCTCGGCGGGTACCGTCGCCAGGCCCAGGCGCACCGAGTCGGTCCGTTCGGCACCGCCCGCGACGATGGTCACGCCGGCATCGGCCAGTCGCGCCATCCAGTCGGGCGGCTCAGCGGCGAACTCGGGGGGAGCCACGAGGCTGATGCCGCGTATCAACGTGTGGCGCATGAACGGCTCGAGCGCCCACAGCACCAGCGGCTTCCCGCAAACCGCGGTGAATTGCTTGGGTTGATCCGAACCGAAGCGTTCGCCTCGTCCGGCCGCGACAATGACGGCCCAAGCGTTAGCCGAAGAGCGCATCGATCAGCCTTCCAACGTTTGGGACTCGCTCCAACGCCAGCGGATGCTCCTTCTCGCTCGTCCCAGAGGAAGTGGCAACGTAAGCCCGCTCGAAACCGAGCCGGCCGGCCTCGGCGAGCCGTCGATCGAGCTGATGCACGGGCCGGATCTCGCCGCCCAGTCCCACCTCGCCGACGAACACGGCCTCCCGCTCGATCGTCGCGTCCTTTATCGCCGACGCGACGGCCGCTAACACCGCCAGGTCAGCCGCCGGCTCGCTCAACCGCAGGCCGCCGACGACGTTCAAGAATACGTCCTGGTCGGCCGTCCGCAGTCGCGCTCTGCGCTCGAGCACCGCCAACAGCAGCGACAGTCGCCGGCCGTCGAACCCGGTGGCTACGCGCTGCGGCGAGCCGTACACCGACCGGTTGACCAGTGCCTGCACCTCGACCAGCACCGGCCGAGTCCCCTCCAACGTGGCCGTCACGGCAGAGCCGCTCGCCCGGTCCTGCCGGCCCTGCAGGAACAGCGCCGATGGGTTCTCGACCGGCTCCAGTCCGGCGGCGCTCATCCGGAACAGCGCGATCTCGTCCGCGGCGCCGAAACGGTTCTTGGTCGCACGCACCAACCGATGGTCGAGCCCGGTGGGCGACTCGAAGTAGAGGACTACGTCTACGATGTGCTCGAGCGTCTTCGGCCCGGCGATCCCCCCTTCCTTCGTCACGTGCCCGACTATGAACGTGGCCATCTCGCGTCGTTTCGCGACCCGCTGCAAAACCGCCGCCACATCGCGCACCTGCGCGACGCTTCCGGGTGCGCCATCCAGTCGGTCGGTGTAGAGGGTCTGGATCGAGTCGATGATCAGAATGTGCGGCTCGAGCTCCTCGACCCGATCGAGCACCGCCTCCGCCGACGTCTCCGCCAGCATCAACACCTCGTCCGTCGGTTCGCTTAGCCGTTCCGCCCTAAGCTTCACCTGATACGCGGACTCCTCACCCGAGACGTAGAGCACCTTGTGTCCGGCTGCGGCGAGCTCGGCGGAGACCTGGAGCAGCAACGTCGACTTCCCGATGCCGGGCTCACCGCCCAACAGCACCATCGAGCCGGGAACGACACCGCCACCCAGTACGAAGTCGAGCTCGGGGAGCCCGATCCTCCAGCGCGACCGCTCGACACCCTCCACTTCCGACAACGAGACGGGGCTGGCGGCACTGGCCGCCCACGAACGGTCGCGGTCCGCCGCTGCCGCCGGCCGCACGCGCTCTTCGACCAGCGTGTTCCACGCTTTGCAGTGCGGACACTGACCCTGCCAGCGGGACGCTTCGCCGCCGCACTCGGAACAGAAGAACGTGGTGCGTGTCTTGGCCATCATGGAGTCAGGCTCTTGAACAGCGAATATCGAACACCGAATGTCGAATATCCAAGTAGCTCTTCGTTATTGGCCGTTCGATATTCGATATTCGAAATTCAAAGCCGCCACACGCACGTGCCCCTCCCTCCTACTCGACTTCAGGAGCGGCTCGTTCTGTGACCGACTCGAAGCGGGTGAATTCTTTGCGGAAAAAGAGGTCGATCTTGCCCGTGGGCCCGCTGCGCTGCTTCCCGAGTATCAGTTCCGCCTTCCCTTCCAGCGATTCGGCGTCGAGCGACTGATCATCGCGAGAGTAGACTTCCGGCCGGTACAGAAACAGCACCAGGTCCGCGTCCTGCTCGATGGCGCCCGACTCCTTGGCTACCGCCTTCAGCGCCCCGGAAATAGCGCTGATCTCCTGAACGCGGCTCTCGGATCGCGGACCTCGCATCAGCTGAAGGTAGTCGACTACTATCAACCCGAGATCAACCTCCGCCTTCAGCCGGCGTGCCTTCGCCCTCAACTCGAGCGCCGTGATCGCCGGGCTATCGTCGATCCAGATGGGCGCCGTGTTCAGGTGACCCGCCGCCGTAGCCAGCTGCATGTACTCCTGCTCGCTGAGCCTACCGCTGCGCAGGCGCGATGAATTGACCTGCCCCTCGGAGCATAGCAGACGCTGCACGATCGCCTCCTTCGCCATCTCCAGCGAGAAGAAAGCGACGGACGTGCCACACTCGATCGCGGCGTGCTGAATGAAGTTGAGGACAATCGAGGTCTTGCCCATCGATGGCCGACCGGCGACGACGATCAGATCCGAACGCTGAAAGCCCGACGTCAGCCGATCGAGATCGGGGAACCCGCTGGGCACACCCGTGACCCCACCTCCCGCTTGCTGCAACTGCTCGATGTGCTCGAACGTCGGCCATAAGATCTCTTTGATCCAGATGAAGCCCTTCCGCTGTCCGGCCTGCGAGATCTGGAAGATTCGCTGCTCGGCGCGATCGATGGCATCCTCGACCGTTTCGCCCGACGCCTCGAACGCGTCGCGGACCGTCTGGGTGGACGCTTCGATAAGACGCCGCAGAAGCGCCTTGTCCTTCACGATCCGCGCGTGGTACTCGATGTTGGCGGCCGTGGGGACCGCCTCCATCAGCTCCGCCAGGTAGGCCGGGCCACCCACCGAGTCCAGCTCGCCGGTGCCACGCAATTCCTCCGTCAGCGTCACCGGATCGATGGCTTCGCTGCGCTCGAACAGCCGCCGCATCGCTCGGTACAGCCGGCGGTTCGCTTCGCGATAGAACATGCTGTCGTCCACCGATTCCATGGCCTTGGCCACGGCATCGGCGTCGATCAGCATGCCGCCAAGCACCGAAATCTCCGCTTCCGGCGCCCACGGCGCTTGCCGTTCCGCGAAGGCGTCGGTTCGCACGCCTCCCCTAGAGGCGGCCTCTCCGTCTGGCACCCAGTCAGCCACTTTCGCCTCCCGGCGGTCGGCCGCCCGCCTCGTCATAGACTCGGCGCAGCGACTTCAGGTCCTCCCAAGCCGGTCGCTTCCACTGCGCGTTCCGGAGCAACGCCGCAGGATGGTAAGTCACGACAACCGGAACACCCATGAACTCGTGCGTCGCGCCGCGCAACCGGGTCAACGACGACTCGGTGGCGAGTAGCGTCTGTGCAGCGAAGCGCCCGAAGGCACAGATCGCTTTCGGCTCGATAAGCTCGACTTGCCTCCGAAGATAAGGCCGACAAGCCGCAACTTCATCTCCTAGCGGATCACGGTTCTTCGGCGGCCTGCATTTCAGCACGTTGCAGATGAACACCTCCTCGCGCCGAAATCCTATCGCTGCCAGCATCTTGTCCAGCAGTTGACCTGCCGGGCCGACGAAAGGTCGGCCGGACCGGTCCTCTTCCAGTCCCGGTGCCTCCCCGACCACCAGCAGATCCCCTTTCCGGTCCCCCTCACCGAATACAACCTTCGTACGGCCCTCGGCAAGACGGCAACGGGTGCACCCGAGCACATCTCCGCGCAGAGCCTGGAACTCATCGTCACCGCTCGCCTCCTCCGCTGCCGTTGCAACGGCGTGGGCAGGGCCGGTCGGTCCCACGGCGGGCACCGACGCCACTGACGGCGCCGAAAGGGCCGCCTGCAAGCGCTCGACGAACCGCTGTCCCGACGAACCCTCCAGAAACAGTTCTCCGTGACCTAACTGGGACCGCTGTCTCAGATAGCGAACCAAGAGATCCCGGGGCTCTCTCGCGTCATTCACCCTGGCAGGAATTGCTCAGCTCGATCGATGATCTCATCCGCCACCTCCGTCTTCAGGATCAGAGGCAACGTCTCGACCTCACCCGTTCTGTCTATGATTTTGACTCTATTCGTTTCCACGCCAAATCCGGCGCCTGGCTCGGATGGATCGTTGAGGACGATCAGGTGGGCGTTCTTCTCTTCCAGTTTCCGGCGCGCCGATTCTTCCCCTCCTTCGCCGAGCTCTACAGCGAACGCCACCTTCACACAGTCGTCGGGCGCTCGCTCGCTCGTCCCCGCCAGAAGATCGGGACACGACTCCACGGGGATCGAATCCATCCCGCTCGCACGACGGATCTTCCCATCCTCACGGCTGGCGGGCCGGAAATCCGCCACCGCGGCCACCATGAACAGGCCCGAAGCATCGACCACGGTCTCGTGCAGAGCGGCCTGCATCTCCCCCGCCGTCTCGACGCGCCGAACATCCTCCAACTCCGGCGGCGGCTCTACCTCGGTGGGTCCGCTGATGACTATGACATCGGCGCCGCGGCGCCACGCTGCCGCTGCAATCGCGAAACCCATGCGCCCCGATGACCGGTTGCCTAGATAGCGGACCGAGTCCACCGGTTCCCATGTCGGGCCGGCGGTGACGACGACCCGACGATCGCGCCAGCGGCTCTCTCGCTCCAGCATCCTGCCCAAGTGGGCGACGATCATCTCGGGCTCGACCATGCGACCCCAGCCCTCTTCACCCTCGGCCAGTCCGCCGTAGGCCGGCCCGACCACGGGGTGACCGAACGACCGCAGCGCCTCCAGATTTTGCTGCGTCGCCGGATGCTCGTACATGCGGCTGTTCATCGAGGGCGCCAGCAACGCGCGCCTGGGCGCGGCCAGCAGCGTGGTGGTGAGTAGATCGTCGGCGATTCCCGACGCCAGCCTCGCCATGAGGTTGGCCGTCGCAGGGGCTACTGCGATAGCATCCGCCCGGCGGCTCAGCTCGATGTGAGCCAGCGCTCCCTGCCACAGCGACTCGTGGGCGGGGTTCCCCGTTACTCCCTCGAATGTTGCGGAGCCAACGAAGCGTGCGCCCGCTTCGGTCAGGATGACGTCAACGTCCGAGCCGGCCTGTACCAGCCGCCTCGCAACTTCAACGGTCTTGTACGCAGCAATACCACCGGCAACGCCGAGAAGCACCCGCTTTCCGTCGAACGGGCGCATGGGAATTGCTTTACGACGCCTGGCGGCGCCGCTTGACCAAGCGGAACTCTAGGCTCCCAGAGATGAGCTCCCGCAGGGCCTGAGTCGTCAGCTTGTCCGGCCCGTACGGAGAGGTCCCGAGCGGCAGGGCGTTCAACTCACGCGCATACCGCGCCGCCACCAACACACCCAGGTATTTGTTACCACCCGCGGTTTCCGCGACCTCGAAAGGAGTGAAGACCTTCATGCGTCCCTATGATGTAATGGTCAAAAGTCTTGCCGAAAGCTTAGAAAAGTACTCGATGGAGCGGCGTTCTGGAAGGGCTGTCCTCACCTCCCCTCGGCCTCCAGCGCCTCCAGCAGCCGGCGGCGCAGATCCTCCACCTCCGCGGCTTGCCGGTCCAGGCGCCGACTTTCTGCATGGATGATAGCCCGGATGTCCCGCACCGCGTCCTCCAGCCGGTCGTTCACGACGACATAGTCAAAGCCTTCTACGCTGCGTAGCTCCGCTTTGGCTGTCGCCATGCGACGCCGTAACCGGGCGTCGTCCTCGCTCGCACGCTCCCGCAGGCGCTCCATGAGGGCTTCGAAGGATGGTGGTAGAAGAAATATCGTCACGGTGTCCGGTCGAGACTGCATGACCTGACGCGCGCCCTGTACATCGATATCGAGGAGCAGGAGCTGCCCCTCTCTTTCGGCCGCCTCCAGATTGGCCAACGGCGTTCCGTAGAGGTCTCCATGGACCTCCGCCCACTCCAGCAGCTCGCCGTTCGTGACCATCGCCTCGAACTCGTCACGGCTGACGAAGTGGTAGGCAACGTCCGGTTGCTCCCCTGGACGCGCGCCTCGCGTCGTCACCGATACCGAAAACAGCACTCCCTCGCCGCCTTCGATCAGGCGCTTGGCGACGGTCGTCTTGCCCACGCCCGAGGGGGCGCAGATGGCTACGGCGAAGCTCTTCATTCCACGTTCTCGACCTGCTCGCGCAGCTTCTCGACGGCCGACTTTATGTCGACGGTAAGCCCGGCAATCTCCGAATCGTTCGCCTTGGAACCGATCGTGTTAACCTCGCGGTGCATCTCCTGGACCCAGAATCCCAGTCGTTTGCCCGCCGGCTGCGATCCGTCCGCCTCGACTAGCTGCCGGAACTGATCGAGATGCGACCTGAGGCGCACGACCTCCTCGTTGATGTCCCACCGCTCCGCCAGGAACGCGATCTCACGCGCCAATCGCTCTTCGTCGACCTGTGTATCGCCGCTGAGCTCGGCCACCGCCGCGCGTAGTCGGTCCCGCTCCTGCAGCAGTCGTTGAGGAGCACGATCCCCCACTCCATCCAACGCTTCGCTGATCTGGCGCAGTGACTCCTGAAGATCAGCCGCCAGTGCCCTACCTTCGCTTTCCCGCATCTCGATGGCCATCGCGACGGCATCGCGAGTCGCCGCCGCCACCTCTTCGATCGGCAGTTCCTCCAACTCCTCAGCCGGCGCCTCGAACACGTCTCCGAATCGCGTGACCAGGCTGATATCCACCTCGCCTTGCAGAGCGTGCTTTTCTTTGATCTCCTGCAGCGCACTCAGGTAGGCGGCAACCCGCATGTGGTCGACCTGCACTTGACTCAACATCGTCGGCCCGGCTTGAAAGCTCATGCGCAAATGCACGCTGCCTCGTGAGATCTTCTCGCGCAGCACTTGCGTCAGATCCGCTTCCCATCGTTCTGCGCCGACGGGAAGACGAAAGTGCGCGTGGAAGTGGCGGTGATTTACGGTGCGGACCTGGACGTTCACGATCCCGACCGCGGTCTCCCGCAGGACCTCCCCGAACCCGGTCATGCTCCGGATCATACGAATGCCCCGTTCATCAGTATTTCTAGAATCCAGCTCTCACCTATCATCTCGTTCAGATCGGCGAGTGTCAAACGACCCGCAGCATCAGTTCCAGAACTCCCACTTCACTCCGAAGTGATAGCGACCCGGTGGTAGCGACAGACCTGGCACGTCGGCGATGGCTGCAGAAGATTGGTAGTACTCGTAGTTGTAGAAGACGTGGACGTCCTTGATACGAACCACGGCCTCTATGCGCCACCAAAGCAACTCGGCCGTCTTGAAGAAGCTCCCGTCCCCTACGCTCACACTCTGGACCCACATCGGACCGCGACGGCCCAACTTCCCGGTGAGCTTCACCATCAACTGGTCCGACATAGTCAGCAACCGGTAAAGCCCCTCGATGCGGAATCCGTCCGCCGGCCAGTAAAGGAACGAGCCCTCCTCGCGTGTCGTGTAACGCGCAATTCCCTCGACCCTCCCGCCGAACAAGGGGAACAAGGGGCCGCCAACCCACGCTTCGACCACGCTCACGGTACCGCCCGGCAACTGGATGATACTATCGATCGGCGCGCCGATAGCTGGCGACGGATCGGCACGCCAGCGCCCGGTTCGGGCGCCGACCCTCCAGCGCCACAGCTTGGCCTCGGCGCCGACCGTCCAGCGCGTAACACCCAGGCGCCGCCGCGGCAGATACCCGAAGATCCCGCGGTCGCCTTCCTCAGCCTCGGCCAGCGCACGGACTCCTAGCGGGAGATCGAACCCGAGTGACACATAGAACGCCGCCGTGTTGAAGTCCTCCCAATGCGCGAATCGGCCGCTCGCGAACAGCGACGCGCGTCCCTTCTCGAACTCGAACTGTCCCTCCGATTCGAAGATCGGGTAGTTCTCCCCACTCCAGTATCTCATGGCCACTTGGGCCTGCCAGTTCTCGGCCGTTCTCGCTCCGCGCAGGCCAACCTGCTTGGCCGACCCGCTCACCTCCTCGTCTTCACCGTCGACTGGCTTGACCCTGCGTCGCCCCGAGCCCGCC
Organism: Gemmatimonadota bacterium; assembly: GCA_039588015.1. Taxonomy (GTDB): domain Bacteria; phylum Gemmatimonadota; class Gemmatimonadetes; order Palauibacterales; family KS3-K002; genus JASFMO01. The sequence goes on from JBDHAS010000028.1 coordinate 24,721, forward strand.
ACGAGATCGGCGTGCCATTCGTCGCCGAACGAGCGGCGCAGCCGCAGGACCCAGTCCGAACGTTGAGGCGAAGGAAAGGACGTGCGATTCGTGGTGCTGTTTCGGTATTCCAGTTGCCCCCAGACCCCCCAGAACAGGCGTCGCGCCAGGTTGAGCCAGACGACGGTGCGTTCCGATTCGCCCAGGTCGCCGAAGCCCCGCGTGTCTATGCGGTCGAAGCCGAAGCCAAACAGCGATCGGCCGATCCTGGTGGACAGGAACCCACGCAGCAAATTGGCTCGGTTATCGCCGGTGCCCGCTTCGATTCGTGAGTACGGATCGCGAAGCTGGTTACGATAGCTCTGCATATAGATGCGGTAACCGCCGGGCTCGTTGATCAGGCTCATCCCCGCCAGCTGCACCACCGGCTCGATGCCGAGGTCGAGGGCGCCGCCCAGGATCGGAACGATCTCGTAGCCGTCTTCGCTTACTCGAAGGCTGGACGGGCCGCGCCCGGCGAACACGGCCACTTGGGGACCCTCCAGAAACCCGCCCCGAACGGGGTCCATGAGAGGGGTCAACTCGATGAGCTTCGCCAGCGTCATCGCCCCCGTGGACAGCAGATCGCTCATCTCCCACTGCCAGGCGACGCCCACGTCACGGCTTGCCGGATCGGGGAAGATCGGGAAGGTGGCGACGGCGGCCGTGTCGGGAACCGCTGCGCTGTCCGCCGCCTGCTGCAGGGTGTCCGGTGCTTGGAGTGTCGTGTCGGGAGGCGCTGCCGCCAAGCTGTCGGGTTCCTGAGCCGCGGCGGAGCCAAAACAGAGCGACAGCGCCGCCAGTGCCACAGCGCTGGCCACTCTGGCGCCCGAGAGTCTTTCTAGTGTTCGCACGAAGCCTGCTTTAGCTGGCCCGGCCTCTCACCCACTCGGTGAATAGCCGGACCCCCACCCCCGTCGGTCCCACCGGCTGGTAGGGACCCGCTTTCTCCGCCCACGCCGTCGCCGCGATGTCGAGGTGCGCCCATGGCACCGAGCCCACGAACTCCCGCAGGAACATGCCGCCGGTGATCGTGGACGCCGCTCGACCCCCGCTGTTCTTGATGTCCGCGATATCCGACTTGATCAGCTCCCGGTATTCCTCCCAGAGCGGGAATTCCCATACGCGTTCGCCCGACGCGTTGGCGGCCGCTTTGATCTCGTTCAGGAGAACTTCGTCGTTGCCCATCAACCCCGTCGCCTCGCGACCGAGTGCGATCAGGCAGGCCCCGGTCAGCGTCGCGGCATCCACCAGTGCCTCGGGCTCGAAGCGTGCAGCGTAGCTCAGAGCGTCCGCCAATATCAGGCGGCCCTCAGCATCGGTATTCAGCACCTCGATCGTCTTCCGCGCCCTAGAACCGATCACATCTCCAGGCCGAGTCGCGTGACCCGACGGCAGATTCTCGACGGCAGGTATCAAGCCGACTACGTGCGCGCGCAGCTTCAGTTCGGCGATCGCCTTCACCGCGCCGAGCACCGCAGCCGCGCCCGACATGTCGATCTTCATCGTTTCCATGCCCTGGGCAGGCTTCAGCGACAGGCCACCGGAATCAAAGGTGACCCCCTTCCCCACGAGAACAACGGGGCGCTGTTTCTTCGCGCCTCGGTATTCCAGAGTGATGAACCGTGGCTCTTCGTCGCTCCCCGCAGCCACCGCGAGCAACGCCTGCATCCCGTCCTTCTTGATCTCGTCGGCATCGAGAATCTTGACGTCGAGGTCCAGCTCATTTCCCAGCTTGGCCGCTTCGTCCGCCAGGTAACGGGGCGTCACGATGTTGGCGGGTTTGACGGCCAGCTCTCTGGCATAGTTCTGGGCCGTTGCGAGAACGCGGCCCACCTCTCCCCCCGCCCGAGCGCCCTTCTCCCAAGCGGAGTCCGCGACGTGCAAGGCTATCGCCTGAATCGGCGCCTTGTGGTCGTCCTCGGCGGGCTCGCTACGCAACTCGTCGTAGCGCCACTGGCCCAGCATCACGCCCTCGACCAGTGCACGGGCCGCCGTCGCCACATCCATCTTCCCCGGCGCCCAAGCCGGTGCGGGCCCGATAGCGAGTTCCGTCAGACGCAGCTCGCTGGCCCGCTTGGCCGCGCGCCCGCCGACCTCCCTCAGTCGCTCTGGACTCAGATCCCCCCGCGTCCCGACTCCCACCAGCAGAACCCGATCGGGACCACCATCCTGTTGCCGGTAGAGCAGCAGCATCTCGCCTCGCCGGGCTCGAAAGTCGCTGCTCGTCACCGCCCGGGTCAGCGTCAACCCCAGGGCCTGATCGAGCGTGTCCAGATCGCCGCTCGGTCGCTCCGCCGTCTCGTCCGGTCTCTGGCACCACGGCAGCACAAGCAGGGGCGTCACGAGCTCCGACGGAGTCCCAACGTGTATCTCAATCTTCATGTCGTGATCGGCCATTCGGGCACTCGGTTCTATGGCTAGATGGCAAGGAGGGCGGCCAGGCCTGCGCGGTATAGTAAGCCGTCCCGCGTACATCACAAGATGCCACGTGTCTTTTCCGTGTCACGTGGAACCCGGCGGCAAATACACCATACTGGATCGCACCTCTAGATTCGTTGCGATGACACACTTCAATATGTTGCCCACACAGTGTTTAGCACCATTGACATCAAGCAACATCAAGACAGCGAAGTCACGCTTGAACATCGAATGTCGAACACCGAGCATTCGAATATCGAAAGTTGGGAATTTGCGGGATTTGTTTGGTCATTCCTTGTTCGACATTCGATATTCGTCATTCAAAGCCCGCTTCTACAAGCCCGCTTCTACGCCCCCTTCCATTCTGTCCACCACCACGGTCGCGGTCAGCGTACCGGTCACGTTGGTCGCGGTGCGTGCCATGTCGGGGATTCGATCCACCCCGAGCAACACCGCTATGCCATCCAGCGGAATGCCGATGGTGGTTAATGCCGGCGCCATGCTCAGCACGCTGCCTCCGGGCACGCTGGCCACCGCGATCGACACGATGAAGGTGGCCAGCACCGCCCGGCCGATTCCGGCCGCAGGCAGAGGGACAGCGAACAGCCAGGCCAAGAAGACGATGCCGGCACCCTGAAACACGGCGCTACCGGCTCGGCCCAAACCCGCCCCGAACGAAACGACAAAACTCGAGACCGGCTGAGAGACCTTCAGTTCCTCATCCGCCGCCTCGAGCATCGCCGGAACCGTCGCTGGCGATGACGTGGTCGCTGCAGCGATCGCCTGCGGCGTGATGCAAGCCTTCAGGAAGTGGCCAACCGGTCTGCGGGCCAGGAAGCGTACGGCGGGGACGTAAACCAGGGATATGAAAGCGACGAGCGCAACAAGCACGGCCAACACGAAGGTCATCAGACTCTGCAGAATCGCCCAACCGGCGCGGGCGGTCACGGGCGCGGCCAGAGCGAACACGCCCAGCGGCGCGATCCACAGGATCCAATCCACCAGCTTTATCAGGGTGGCGGCGATCGACCTAGCCAGCGATATGAGCAGCTCCCTCTCTCTTTTCGGCAACGTGCCCGCTGCTGCAGCGAACAGAACCGAAAAGACTATGAGCGGCAGCAGGGCTCCTTCTGCCGCGGCCGCAAACGGATTGGCCGGAATAAGTCCCAGCAGAAAGTCGAGCGGCGCCGGCAGGGTCGGCGCATCGGTCACCTCCGAGCCGACAACTTGGGCGGCCGCTTCGCCGGTCAACGGCAACATCAGCCGCATCACACCCATTCCCACCAGAACCCCGATCAGGGCCATCGCCGCGAAGAGAAGCAAAGTCATACCGCCCATTCGTCCTAGGCGCCGCAAGTCACCCAGCGATGCCACGCCGACGAAAACCACCGCCGTCACCAGCGGGATGACGACCATCTTGAGGATGTCTACGAATGCCTTGCCCAGCGGCTCGACGGAGGCGGCCAGCCAGACCAAGATCGGGTTATGCGTGACCGCGGCAGCCAGGCCCAACAACAGGCCGCCGACGAGACCGAGAGCTATCGCGATGTGGAGTTTCAATGGCTAGCGATTCGTTTGGCTGCGCAACCGGCTCCGCCACACCTCCAGGCGATCCGGCTTGAGGAACAGGTAGTAAAGGCGCCCATGAGAGTACTGTCCACCCGCACGCGTCTCCGCCTCCGGTCCCACGCCGTAGTAAATATCGGCACGCCCCGGCGAGCGGATCGCGCCACCGCTGTCCTGATCCAGCATCAACTGCTCGAAACGCCGAATTCGTCCGCTAGGACCCGGACCATTGGTGACGACGAACACCACGCCACCAGGAGGAAACAGATCCTTATCCGTAGCCAGGGATCTGAGCGGCGTGACCTTCACGCCGAGAGAGCCGGCCGGCCAGTTCGAGCCCTCGACCTCCTGAAAGAATATGAATCTCGGGTTTCTGTGCAGGTAGCGGTCGAGATCCTCCGGGTACGCATCAAAGTAGCCTCGCACCTCATCCAGGCTGATCTCATCCTCCGCCAGCTTGCCGTCGGCCAGCAACTCGCGCGAAACGCTCACGTACTCGTGCCCGTTGTTGCCCGCGTAGCCGAATCGGCGAACCGAGCCATCCTGGTATCGAATCGACGCCGAGCCCTGCAGTTGGACGAGATAGGCCTCGAAAGCGTCACGCAGCCATACGACTTCGCTCCCTCTCAGGAGCCCGGATTCCTCTATCTCGGCCCGCGTCGGATACGGCGTCACTATCCGTCCCCCTACCCGCCGCCCTATCACATCGCCCGTCTCGGCATCCACGACGAGGTCCGCAGGAGGCCCATACAGCGGGTACCGATAGACGGCATCGCGAGAACGCGAACCGAAGAACAACGGTGCGTAATAGCCCGTGAACAGCACCGTCCCTCGACCGTCTTCGCCCAAGCTCGAGAAGAAATCGAATTCGGCGACGATGCGACGTTCCAGTTCCTCGGGATCCTCGTGCCTGGCCACAAGGTCGCGGAAGGCTCCCACGCTCGTCCACGCATGCGCGTGTGTGATGTCCGCCATCGGGAAGGACTCGCGACTCGACGGTTTCCCAAACCACGCGATGCTGCGGTCGAGCGCTTCGAGCAGGTCGCTCCTATCCGACGTAAGGGCTGCCAGCAATCTGGGAGCGGCTGCGGCGGGAACCGTTTCGTAGGCCATCTCGGGCACCGCCCGAGGCTGCGGCTCGGGGCGACGCGGTTCTGGCGGCGTTTCCTCGGCGGGCGGCGTCTTTGGCGCCCGTACGGGTTCCGGCGGACCCGCCACGGGCCCCGTACCCGACGGCGGCTGGCATCCGACAACGGCTAGCATCCACAGGCCCAACCCCAGGCGACCGACCTCACGCATCACATCATGTCGCATGCATTAAGTCACATTCAAGTATGTAAATACAGCTATCAGGCAAGGGACCTGACCAGATCCCGCAGGAGGTGTTCCTCGAAGTTTCTCGCCCGTTCCAAGATCTCCTCGTACGTCGCTTCGATGAAAAGATCCGCCGTGCGAAGCTCGCGGCCCTTCGAGCGGAACAGAAACCTGCCTCGAAACAGGCGATCCGCGCACTCGCGCGTCTGTAGAACCACGGCCCAGTTCTCGCCGTCAAAGGGGATCGAGCGGATCTCCTCCTCCAGCGGCGATTCATCGAACATCTGGAACTGCGGATCCACTCCGCCTTGCTCACCGTTCCCGGATGATTCCATAGCCTGTCACTGATCCACTTGAATCGAGTACCACCCACACCTTCGCACCATTCAGAGCGATTAGCTCCTCTGGTGGCCCATCCAGAAACACTCGCTCGCCCCCCTCGGTCACAATCCTGGCGTCCTTCCCATCTACCTCTAGCACTCCCACCCTCGGGACCTGGCCCGAGATTTCGAGGATTTTGTACTCGGAGACGTTGAAGCGACCGGACGCAGAGAAGGTGCCCGACGCCTCTACCTTTGCCCCGGTCAAGCGCTTCAGCTCGGGCCGCAAGTCCCCGCTAACCTCCACGCCCGTTGCCTCGGGTTCCTCCGGCTCGATCAGCACCCGCTCCAGAGGCGTGCTTCCGGCTACCCTCACACGCCCCGCTACTTTCCAAGCGTCGTCAGCCGGTTCCGGAGCGCCGCCTTTGCCGCCGCAGGCTCCCAGTCCCAAGGCGACGACCAGTGCGGCTACCAGGGCGGGTTTACGGTCTGCGCCTGCGATAGCGCCACCTCCAGCATGTGATCGTCCACGCTCTGCAGAAAGCCCTGATAAACCTCGAGGTAGCGCTCCTCGCCCCCGTCCATCGCGGTGAAAACGAGCTGGTTCATCGTCAACATGCCTCGCACGCCCGCCTCGATGTAGCTTACGCGCCAGGGCCTTCCCATCCTATCCGTGAACTCGCGTTCCTCCGCCACCTTTCGCACCTCGCTCCAGTTAGTCAGAATACCTGGTGTCGGCTAGTGTCCGGCCATACTGGTCAATAGACGTTATTACGCTCCGGCCTGGGTGATCCTCGGAGCGGACATTTGGAGCAGCCCGGGCAGTCTTCGTTCGCGGCCCTGTGCCGCGCGACATGAAGCGAGAGGATCACCCGGGCCGACCGTCGTCACACTCTATCGTCATCTGTGGTCAGACACTAGTCGATACTAGTTTGCAATACACCGCCGGCGAAACCTGGTTTCGTAGCAACCGAGCGGCTATCCGACAGGAGGTTCTCAACTATGGCTCGCAAGTTCACCGATCGATCCGGCCAAGCCTGGATCGTTGAACGGGAGCACGGGCGACACGAGCTGGTGTTTCGACCTGTTGACGGCGCGCAGGGTGACGAGCGAGTCGCTCCCCTGCCCTCCCATCGCCATACCCAGGATCCCTACGAACTCAGCGACTCCGAGCTGCAGCGCTACCTGGACCAGGCGGGTTCACGCTACCACAAACCCAAGGGTCCTGCGCCGTTCTGAGGCGCCAGGGCGCCTTTAGCCCAAGAGCAGCACGGCGGCAGCCGTCGCCACAACGACCACCACCAGAAAGACCTGGAACCCCCACCCGCCGCGCGGGTGCGCCCCGCGGCAGTGTGGGCAGCGGCGCGTGTGATCCGGTACCAGCGCATCGCAGTGCGGACAGACCTTCATAGAATCCAGCGCATCACTATCCAAAGGACGATCACAGCAACAACGACCGGCAAGACGGTGTACAGCAGAAACAGGCGTGTCGCGCCCCTAAAGTACTGCCAATCATCGCGCTCCGACCTCCTCAGCGCGATCCAGCAGGCCCGACACAGGTGCTCGGTCTTCTCCGTCACCTCGTTTACCCGATAGTACTGCGGCGCGGCCCGTCGCTCCTTGCACATCGGACACTGCATAAAGCCTCCCTCCTCCCGCGCATCCTACCGGAATCTTGCTTGTGCTCAATATGCCCGCCGCCTTCGGTCGGCGCCAGCCAGAGGGTGTGGCAGACTAGACTCGATGTTCCGTACTCGCTAGCTTCGCGGGCACATTTCGCTCGCGGACCGGGAGTCGAGCGGCTGTGAATCGGAGGGCGTCACATGGAGTATTGGCAGGTACAGGAGTTGATGCTCACGTTGGGGGGATTGCTCATAGTTCTGATTCCGGTAACGGGGCTGACGCTACGCTTTGGGCTCAAACCCTTCCTCAAGGATCTTGCCGAGATACGCGCTGCCAGACAGGGGCGCGTCGGACCGGCTCAGCGGACGGAAGCCGACCGCCTGACCAGAATCGAGAGCCAGATCGATGGCCTAGAGTCTGCGGTTCGGGCGCTGACCGAAGTCGTCCAATTCGATCGTCAGCTGAAATCGCCGACCCGCGAGGGCGACCAGGCTCAACCCTAGGCTGCGGGCGGATCCTATTTCGCCAACCGCAGGAGGATGCGGGTCTCTCCCGCGACTATCGTCAGTATTCCATCCTCTTCGGCTACAACGACAACCTCTCGCGGACCTCGCACCTCTACTTCGACGTTGCCCAGCGTACCGGTGAACCTCAGCGTGCTGGGAGATTCGCCGATGACGATCAATGGTTCAACATGAACATGGGTTAGCAGAGACTCGCGCAACTCAAACTCTATCGCTTCCTGCTGTAGCGTGATCTCCGCTTGAAGTGCCTCCGCTTCCACCAGACCCTTCTCGATCTCACCCGCCTCGAGTTCCACAATGAGAGCTTCCGCCAAAGCGAGCTGCTCGCGTTGCTGCAACTCGATCCTCTCGACCAGCGCCTCGAGCTCGGCGGGCTCCTTCACCGGCTTGCCCTTCTTCAACCGCTCGCTCGCCGTGATCGACACGGTACCCGTCTGCCCTCCGCGCCGATACCTGAAGGTCACCGTATCGCCCGCTTTCACCGCTCCGAACCGTCGTCCTCCCTCGTCGCTCATGATATCGACGCCATCGATCTCGAGCAGAAGGTCGCCGCGCTTCAACCCGGCGACGTCCGCTGGGCTGCCGTCCTCCACCAACGAGATCTCCGGCGGTTCCCGGAAAGACCAGATTGGAGATTCCTCTGTCTCCTCCGTGTACACCTCGCAATTGCAGCTGATGCCGAACCCGAACCAACCTTCTGGGAATCTTATCCCGATCGCGAAATCGAAGTCGTGCTTTAGCTGCACCGGGACGGCGACGGCGACCTCCGGGACGGCGGCGACATCGACCTTAACCCCCTGCTCCAGGACGACAACGGGTTGCTCTAGCGCGACGGTGGTGATGTCCAGCCGCTCGCAATGCGCCCGCGCCACCAACGTCACCTTCCGCACCCGATCGCCGCGACGCACGGTCAGCGTGACCTCGTCGCCGGGGCTAATATCGGCGAAGCGCTCACCCGCTTCGCTCGTCGTGATCAGCAGCCCGTCGATCGCCGCGATCACATCGCCCGGCTTGATCTCTCCTTCCGCCGGGCTGCCGGGGCGAACCGAGCCGACCCTGGGCTCCGACCGGAACTTCCACCAGCGCTCCCCTTCCTTGCTTATGGAGTACACGCAGTTGCACTCCAGACCGCTCAGCCCCAGGTCGCCCACCAGCAACTCTCCGCTGGAGCACATGGCTGCCGTCCGTTCCTGTCCTTCAGCGAAATCCGACGGTACGAGCATCGCACCGCAAGCAACCACGAACGCGACGACGATTCCTGTATACTTCATCTCACTACTCCCATTCGATACGGCTTTGTTCGACCGCCGTGAACTAGAACCACACGACGTTGCGCCTGCTCCCCTCGCCTTGCCCGTCCTCGCTCCCCTCGCGCTCGAACTCCTGCAGGATGCGCGCGGCCATCGGAGCATCCGGGGCCAGCCGTACGATCTCCGCGGCGGCCGCCCAGAACGCGGCGAGCGCGACCTCCCGGGCAAGCGCCGCATCTTCCGGCTGCCCTTCGTCGGCCACTTCGACCAGGTCGGCCAGCGCCAACTGGTGCGCCGAACCCGTGCTCTGCACACGAGCCGCCGCTCTCGCCGTCTCGTTCGGATACAACGATGCGAGCGCGTTGGCCGTCTGCCTCGCTCCCATCCCCTGCCCCACAGCGAGTCCACTGACAAAGAGCGCCAAGGCCGCTGCGATGCCCGCGGCGATCCAAGGTACCCGCAGGCCCAACCAAGGCCGCCCCGAGTGGATCAGCCCTCGCTCTTTTAGGGCCCGAACCGTTCGCTCCTCCAAGATCCGCGAAGGCACACCTTCTCGCGGCAAAGCATCTAACGCTTCTCGCTCGGCCGGAGTCAGTTCATCGTGCATCATTGTATCCACTCGCTCCATTCGTACCGGATCCCAGCAACTCCTGCATCGACCGGCGCGCGCAGGTCAGCTGGCTCTTCGATGTTCCGGCGGCGATCCCAAGACGCCGACCAATCTCCTCATGGGTGAACCCTTCAACGTCGTGCAGTATCAGCACCGCCCGACGTCCTGCCGGTAGCAGCGCGATCGCGCGCTCGAGATCGATCCGCTCGTCATGCGAGGCCCTCGGTGCCGGCGGATCGATGTCACCGGCCCACTGTAGATCACGACCGTTCCGTCGCCGCCAGAGGTCGCGGCATACGTTCAGCCCGATCCCGCCTAGCCATGTCGCCAGTCCCGATTCCCAGCGGAACCCGTCGAGCCGTTGCGCCGCGCGCAGCCACGTCTCCTGAACCACGTCCTCGGCATCGCTTTCGGCTCCGCCCAGCAGCCGTCGCACGAACTGGTACAGCCGCGGCGTGTGCCGCCGGTACAGCTCTCGGAACGCGCGCTCATCTCCTTCCAGCAGCAGCGCTTCGGCCAACTCCCGATCGGTTGCTTCCCCGGCCCGGTTCCTCTTCATCTCATACTTGAGTGGTGTGACTGTCCGAAATGGTTGGCTGGATCAACTCCCCATCGCCATCCCCATCCTCATCCGCATCGATGGAGATGACGATGGGAATGGCGATGGCGATGGGGAGAAGTGAACTACTTCGACTGCATATACGGATACGTGTAATCCGTTGGAGGAATGAAGTTCTCCTTGATCGTCCGCGGCGACACCCAACGGATCAAGTTCAGGCCGGAGCCCGCCTTGTCGTTAGTCCCGCTGGCACGGCCGCCGCCGAACGGCTGCTGGCCGACCACCGCGCCCGTCGGCTTGTCGTTGATGTAGAAATTGCCCGCCGTGTAGCGCAGCACCCTGACCGCTTCGGCGATCGCGCTACGGTCGCGGGCGAAGATCGCTCCGGTCAGCGCGTAGTCGGACGTCGTGTCACACAACTCCAGCATCTCATCCCACTTCCCGTCCGGATAGACGTGGAGCGTTAGCACCGGACCGAAGATCTCCTCACACATCAATCTCGACTCGGGGTCGCTGCTCACGACCACTGTGGGCTCGATGAAGTAACCCTCGCTGTCGTCGTAGCCACCGCCGGCGATGATCTCCATGTCCGCGCTGGCCTTCGCCTCGTCGACATATTCAGAGATGCTGCTGAAAGCGTTCTTGTCGATCACGGCGCACATGAAGTTCCTGAAATCCCGCGGGTCACCCATCTTGATGCTATCCACCATCTCGACCAGCCGGTCTTTCACCTCCGGCCACAGCGACTTCGGGATGTAGGCCCGCGACGCGGCGCTGCACTTCTGGCCCTGATACTCGAAGGCGCCGCGAACCATTGCGACAACGAGCGCCTCGACATCGGCGCTGCTATGGGCAACGATGAAGTCTTTGCCGCCTGTCTCTCCTACGATCCGCGGATAGTTGCGGTAGTTGCGGAGGTTCTCCGACATCTTCTGCCACAGCATCAGGAAGACTTCGGTCGAGCCGGTGTAGTGGAGGCCCGCGTAGTGGGGACTCGGAAGGATCGAGCTTGTGAGCGCCGCCGAGTCACCGATAACGAAATTGACTACCCCGTCGGGCAACCCAGCCTCTTGCAGCACCTTCATCACGAAGTAGTTGCTGTAGATAGACGTGCGTGAAGGCTTCCACAACGAGACGCCCCCCATCAGCGCCGGCGCGGTTGGCAAGTTGCCACCTATCGACGTGAAATTGAACGGGGTGATCGCGTATACGAAGCCCTCCAACGGACGATGCTCGAGCCGGTTCCAGATGCCGGCTGAGTTAATCTCCGGCTGCTCGCGGTAGATCTTCTCCGCGTAGTAGACGTTGAAGCGCCAGAAGTCGATGAGCTCGGCCGCCGCATCGATCTCCGCCTGGTGAGCCGTCTTGCTTTGCCCCAGCATCGTGGACGCGTTTACCGCGTCGCGCCAAGGCCCGGCGAGCAGGTCCGCCGCTTTCAGCAGAACGGCCGCCCGCTCTTCCCACGGCAGCAGCGACCAGTCCTGCCAGGCCCGCTGCGACGATTCGATCGCCGCCTCGATCTCCTTCGCCCCGCCCTTGTGCCAAGTCGCCAGGACGTGACCGTGATCGTGCGGCATGACGTAGTTGCCCGTATCACCGGTCCGTACCTCCTCGCCGTGGATGATCAGCGGGATGTCGATCTGCTGGCCCGCCAGTTCGTCCAGTTTCTTCTTCAGCGACTCCCGCTCTGGGCTGCCCGGCGCGTAGTCGCGAACCGGCTCATTCTGGGGCTTCGGTGACGTAAAGATCGCGCTTGCCATAGTCGCACCTCTATCTCGGATTGGTGTGGGAATGCTGTTTGTTGGGTAGCAGGTAGCTTCGCTCGCCCGGCTCAGGTTGGCAAGTACCGGACCAACCCACGAGGCCGGCTGTGGGCGCCGGCCGCTTGGGCCATCGCCTCAGCGTTCCCAACACAGCTGACTGGAACAGGCGCCAGAAGGCGTCGACCGCTACGAACGCGGCGGCGGGCGCGTCACGCCGGTCCCCGATCGAGCACTCGCTGGACCAGGCGATCCGCTGCGTGCTGCGGGGACTCGTCGTTCTGTTTCGCCTCGTCGAAGACCGCCTTCAGATTATCACTGATCGTGAGGATCTTGCGGGTGACGTAGTCGTCGCTCATCCCGAGCGCCTCGAGCCCGAACAGCGCTATCGCCCCACCGGAATTTGCGATGAAATCGGGTGCGTAGAGAATGCCGCGCCGGTGAAGAAGGTCCGCATCCTCAGGAGTAGCCAGTTGGTTGTTCGCGCCACCGGCAATCCCGCTGCACGCCAACTGAGGAATCGTTTGCGCGCTAAGGATTCCGCCCACCGCGCAGGGAGCGAAGACGTCGCAGGGAGTGGTATAGACGTCTTCGGCAGAGACGGGCTCTGCACCCAGCTCACCGGCTATTCCGGCAGCGCGGTCGGCGTGAACGTCGCTGACCTTAAGCGTGGCCCCAGCATCGAAGAGCCGCTTGCAGAGCGGCACGCCGACATCTCCGACACCCTGGGCCAAGACGGTCCGACCGGTCAGGTCGGTGCTGCCGAACAAAGCCTCTGCCACGGCCTCGATGGCCGTAAAGACGCCTAGCGCCGTCCAGGGACCGGGATCGCCGCCACCCCGCACGCCGAAGACGTGGGTCGTCTCTCGAGCGATGACTTTGATCTGATCTGGACCCACACCGAGGTCCGCACCGGTCGAGAACGCGCCTCGAAGTGACTCGACTAGTTCCCCGTATCGCTCCAGCAATCGATCCCGCGCCGCTCCCTCCACGGGCCGCGACAGGGCGATCACACCTTTGGCACCGCCTTGCGGGAAGTCGACCCCAGCCCACTTGTGGGTCATCCCGGCCGCCAGACGTTGCGCGTCGCGCAGCCCGTCCGCAGGAGTCTCGTACACTTTCATCCGCGTGCCGCCCGTCGCGTTGCCCAGCACCGTCGAGTGGATCGCGATGAACATCCAGGCGTCGGCTTCACTATCGTGGCGCACGATCACGCACTCGCCGTCCCAACAACGGATCAGGTTCTCCATGTCGCTCCGCCTTCGGTTCGGGCTCACTGAACGATGCGATCAATCAGGCAGCGGCAACGAAACGTGCAGGTGGTCGGCCGTGCCAACGTGCCTCAGGGTCCGGAACCCCATCGCCCTGAAGTAGCCTTGCATCACTAAGTTGCGCCACTCGCTGCGACCGATGGTCCTCAGATCGACCGCGTGTGCGTACCCGTCTTCCTGAACGTAGTGCAGGGACCTCTCGTACACGGGTAGTCGCATTCGTTCGTAGTCCGCGGCCTGGCGCTCCATATCCGTAATCACCAGATCGCCGTCCACTAATATGAACGTGCTGGTCGCGACGCGCAGCAACGGATGTAGTGACCGGTACTCCCCTCTCAAGTCCTCGTTCTTCACATTGAGGCCGGAGAGATACACGAGCGCATAGAGCGCATACGCCCCAACCAGGGCCAGCATTGCCTTCGACACGCCCGACGGGACCCGATGCTTTCCGGAGAGGCGCTTCGCCACCCGCGCCGCGTAGAGAAGCAGAATCAGGAAGCTCAGCAGAACACCGGCCAACAAGGCGAGCCAGGTGGGAACACCCTGGTATCGATAGAGCAGGACCGACACGCCCACCAAGATGTAGAATGGCAATACCAGCGCCGCCGCCAGCAGCAGCGCTCGGAACGCCCAGACTCGCGCCCTCGCTCGCACGCTGCGCCGCGGCCGCGCCGCAGCGCGTTCCGGGCCGACGTCCGGATCCCGCTCGACCTCTTTGACGAGCGCATCGAACCTAGCGAATGGATCGCTCATTGCTCTCTTAGGACCCTACGATCCGGGCGTACTCCCGGGTTTCCGCGTGCGTCGAAGACCGAGCAGGCAATTCCTGAACCTCGAAAACCGAATATCGAATGCCGAATACCCAAGCGAACATCGAATTCCGAAACCTGGACATCGACCATCGACACTCGAAACGAACTTGTGAATCGATCATTGTCTGTCGGCTATCGGATAGCGAAAAAAGCACCAAGTCTGCCTAGCCTCGCACCATCGCCCGCCTACAGTTCGATGTCGCCGCCCGGATCCCTCCTCCTCAGCTCGCGCAGCAAGGCCTCCGCCTCCCTGCGTCGGCGCTCCGTCTCTCGGTGATCGATGCGGGCCCGCTCCCAGTCGTGTCTGCCGTCGACGTCGATGGGTACCCTAAGGACCATTCCCTCTTCGACCGGTGTCGGCAACTCCTCCAACGAGGCCAAGACCTCTGCTCCCGAGTCGTCGATCAGGACGACCAGTTCCCCATCGATCCGATCCACCGCGTAGTACCTTGTTTCGCTCATCTCAATCAGAAGATGTTGTGACGCTGTGCCGCGCGCTGCGCCAGCGTTGGCGTCCGTCCCGTGATGATCGAGTACTCTCCATCCTCGCCTGCCACGACGATGACTTCACCGTCCGCATCCGTGCGATAGACCTCCGAGGCGACCGTCTCGTAGTAGCGCAGGGCCCACGAATGGGGGTGTCCGTACTGATTGCCGCGCCCGCACGAGATCACGACGACCTCCGGTTTCGTCGCTGACAACCAGCCCGGAGAGACGCCGTCGCGAGATCCGTGGTGCGCCGCCTTCAGCAAGTCGACGTCCGGTACGCCTAGATCTATGAAGTGGTTCAACTCTTCGATCTCCGAGTCGCCGGTCAACAGCGCCCTGAACGCGCCGAACTCGACCAAGATCCCGATGGACCCGTTGTTCAGGCTCGCGGCATCTGACGGCGGAGGAAGTACTCCCAGTTTCACGCTGCCCAGCCGCAGCGAACGACCGGTCGCCTCGATGTACGTGACGTCCGACCGTTGAACCGTCTCCATTAACTCTCGATAGGTGCGAGTCGTGTGGGGGACGCCGTTGTCCATATAGTAGCGAAAGGGAAATTCGCCGAAGACGCCGGCCATGCCGCCGATGTGATCCGCATGGGGGTGCGTGGCGATGGCGACGTCCACCGTGTCGACGCCATGACGGCGCAGTTGACTCACGAGGTCGATTTCGCTGGGGCCGGCATCGATCAGAGCTACCCTGCCCTCAGGGGAAATGACCAGTGTAGCGTCTCCCTGGCCCACATCGAGGAAGACGATCCGCGCGGCACCGTTGGCGGCAGAGCCACCCGGAGTGCCTCCCGAACACGCGCCCACGCCCGTCGCAACGGCTAGGAAGACACCCGCAGAAAGCCAATGGTTGGGCTTCTTAGTCACCGCTCTCCTCGGCTTGCAGCCTGGCATCTCTCCCCGCCACTGGACTCGATTGCCACAAGCATCTATTATCTTTTTCAATGGTACCGCCCCCGCGTGAGCACAACCCCTGCGTAGTCCGGCTCCGCGCTCATATTGGCGAGGGAGCAATGTTCCGTCAGAGCTTCCTACACATCATTATCGCCTGCATCATCGTCTGTTCCATCACCCAGCCCGCATATGGGCAAGGGGGGACGGCCAGGCCCGTCACACCCGTGTACACGGGCTACACCCTGCTCTATGGATCCGGTGCCATCATGGTACCTCACGGGTTCATGGAACCGGGCGAATGGGACCTGTACTTCACCGCCGGAGCATCCTTCCACGAAAGCGGTGGTGAAAGCGACCTCGACGAAGGCATGAGCCTGATCCTTACATGGCGAGGTCGGGTGGAGGGCGGTATCACCGCATATAGCCTCGAGGACTACGGAATCCCGCTGAAGGTGCTCGCAATCCCGCCCGGCAAGTACTGGCCCGCCGTCTCCGTCGGCGTGTTGAACCTTCTCGGCACCAGCGGTATCGGCCGTCACGGTGCCAAAGGGGCCGGTGAAGCCTATAATAACTACATTGAACGGGCTTCTCCCTACGCCGTCGCATCCTACGCCTGGTACTCCGGAAGACTGCCCATCGCCACCGTCCTTACGATAGGTTGGGGGAGCGGGCACTTCCTGGTGGACAATCCACTCTACAGTCGCCGCGGCCGGACCTACGGCGTGTTCGGTTCTGCCATCGTCGACATCCAGGCCGGAGCGGAGGCGATAGTTCGAGTCGCCGTCGAGCACGACGCGTGGGACTTGGGGCTGGCGGCCTCTCTGTTCTACCGCGGCGCCGAGGTTACGGTCGGCGTCTTGGGCGTCGAGGAATACCTCCCCGAGGGCAACACATTCAACCTCAACCAGCCTCGGCCGTACGTCCGCATAGGGACCAGCCTGCGCGACCTTCGCCGCTGGACCCAGGGACCCTAACCGCGAGGGTGCCAACGCGAACGCCTGCGAGAATTCACTCGTTCGGCGGGCGTCCCAGAACGAGAGGCACCTTCACCAGCCCACCGCGCGTTGACACGACTTCCACTTCACCCTCGACACCGGGCACTCCGTAGGTCCGGAGTGCGAAGGTCACCGAATTCCCTTCACCCGGCTGCGCCCAACCGGCCCGAATGACTTTGTCGCGCGTCCCCGGCTCGACGATGCGCACGACCGGCGCCTCTCTCTTCACCAGTGTCGAGTCGAAGCTTAGCCGAACACGATCCTCCTGAACGATCTTGATCAGTTGGGCCTGGGTCAGCGCCGTGGGCAGCTTGCCGCTGTTCTTCCAGCTCACGGTCACATCGTAGGTCGTGCTGTCCGCCGTTTCCTCGCCCCGGTGCACTTCGACGGAAACGTCGTCGATCTGAGGCAGGTGCTTCGCCATCTCCAAATTGAAAAGCGCCTGCACGCTGATCCAGTGCTCGAGCTGCTCCGCCGGTCCATTCTGAGAGAAGAACTTCGGCCGGAACCCGCCGATCTCTACCGCGCCCAGCGTGGGATGCTCGAACGGCTCCCACTCCCGAAAGCCTCGACCGCCGTTCTCTTCGTCATCCCAGGTCAGAGCGTCGAACTCATCCAGCAGGCCGTCTTCGTTGTAGTCTTTCATGCGTCCGCCGTTCCAGAGCTCGTCCCCGTACCAGATGGCGCCGTAGTAGAAGTAACCGAAATCGGGACCGTGCCCGAACAGCGGCCTGGGGATATTGGGGTCTCCGGTCATCGGATTCGTGGGCACGCGAGTCATGTACGTCTCGTACACATCGCCCGCCCACGGGTACTCGGTTATCGACAGGCCGATGCTGTCGAAATACTCGTAGTACGCCAGATCCTCGGGGAACATCCGCTCGGCGCTCTTGGACGTAGAGGGGGGCCGCAGGTGCATGGGAACCCGTGTGTCCATCGAGTTAGCCACCGAGACGTGCGGGTGCGTCAGCAGCCACAGCACCGTCGCCCGCGTCTCCGGCTCGCTCAGCGGGAACTCACCTGCCCCGAACTGCGTCCAGCCACGTCTCGTCGCGTCGCGCCCGCTGTCGGGACGCCAGTTCTCGGGGTAGTTGCGGTGTAGGTCGAGGCCGCCGACGCCGTCTTCGTTGAATTCGCCGTCGCCGTCGTTGTCCACGCCCTCGCTGATCACGATCCAGTCGCCCTCACCCTCTTGCACCCGTTTCATCAGACGGCCGCTAGGGTCTCGCTCATCGATGACCGCGTTTCCCTTGTCTTCCTCGCCTTCCCCAACTCGCCGGCGCAGCTGGTAGATGATCCCGTCGCCGTCCAGATCTTCGTACGCGTCTTCATCGAACAAGCCGTCGCGATCCGAATCGTGGGGCCGCAGCGAGCTACGGTTTCGCTGCGCCGTGTGCAGGTACATGTTCGAGCCGTCCGGGTTGTTCTGCGGCTTCAGGTAGATGACCTTGGTGTCGAGTAGCCGGGTTATCTCCTCGTCGTCGCCGTATCGCTCGAGCAGGTAGTGCATCAACCAAAGCACCGACTCCGAGCTCGTGACCTCCCCGCTGTGACGGCCGCCCTCGAAAAACGCCGCCGGCTTCTCGACCGCGGGGCCCGTCTTCTTGTTGGTGAGGGTGACCTGGAGTATCGGTCGCCCCTCGAAGCTCCGGGCGACCTCGTACAACTCCACCAGATCAGGGTATTGCTCCGCCCATCGCTTCAGCCACGTGTACATGACGTCAACGGTGTGGTAGCGATCGAACGTGAGCGTCTCACCGGCTTCGTACTCGACCTCGGCGTAGCGATGCCGGTGAAAGAAGCT
Organism: Gemmatimonadota bacterium; assembly: GCA_039588015.1. Classification (GTDB taxonomy): domain Bacteria; phylum Gemmatimonadota; class Gemmatimonadetes; order Palauibacterales; family KS3-K002; genus JASFMO01. The sequence goes on from JBDHAS010000028.1 coordinate 42,959, forward strand.
CACCCCGTGGCGCTCGCCCGTCACAGTGTACCAAGTCGTGTCGCTGGACTCTTGAGTCACCTGCGCTGAATTGGCTTCGTCACTGGCAAGCATCAAGACGATGCAGAACAGCAGTCCCGCAAACCTGGCCATGGCGTCCCTCCCCGGCTCGCTTTAGGGTAATCCGACGTTCGCTATCCGGCGCAATCTACCCTCCTGTCAGCCGGTGTGAAATCGGGTCAGCTTCCTCGAACCGCCACGGCCACCTGCCTGCTCTACTGAGAGCGGCGGCTGCCTCTCATCGTGATAACACAGTCCAGGCCGGCCTATCGCCGGCAGGTTGATAAACGCTCGAGCGCGTCCTATGCTGCGCCGACAAACGACAGCCCGAAGCACGAGTCCATACTCGGGCGCTCAGACATTAACCTCGCTCACAGCTACCGCTAACTACCATGAACCGATTCAATCGAACGATACTGGGCCTCGTAGGGCTCGCCTCGTGGTTTGCGGCGGCTCCCGCCACAGTCACGGCGCAGCCGCTACGTCCCGCTGGACAGGAGGGCGGTCAAATGCCCGTCCAGTTCCACCTCATACCGGCGCCGGTCGTACTCACTCCCGGCTCTGGGGCCTTCGAGCTCAGCGGTGCCACAACGATAGCTGTCTCGAGTCCCGACGATTCGGAGCTCGGGGCGCTGTCGGCTTACGCCGCAGACCTGGTGCGGAGCGCCACCGGCCTCGACCTGACGATCGCCGGCTCTCCCGCGAGAGGTGCGGAGACGAACGCGGTATTGCTGTTGCTTTCGAGCGATGATAGCGGATCGGATCCCGAGGGCTACAGACTCGAGGTGAGCCCGAGCTCGGTGATCATCTCGGCGAGCTCCGGCGCGGGCTTGTTCTACGGGCTGCAGACCCTGCGTCAGCTGATCGGTCCGCCGAGCGACACTGGGACGGGAGCCTCCAGTTGGTCCGTCCCGGCCGTGCAGATCGAGGATAACCCGCGCTTTGTCTACCGTGGCATGCACCTCGACGTGGGTCGCCATTTCTTCCCCGTCGAGTTCGTCAAGAAGTACATCGACCTGCTCGCGATGTACAAAATGAACACCTTCCACTGGCACCTGACGGAAGACCAGGGCTGGCGGATCGAGATCGAGAAGTACCCGCGCCTGACCCAGGTGGGAGCTTTCCGCAAAGAGACGATACTCGCCAAAAACTTCGACCCGTACATCGGCGACAGGAAGCCATACGGCGGCTATTACACGCAGGACGAGGTGCGAGAGGTCGTAGCGTACGCCCGCAGTCGCTATGTGAACGTGATCCCGGAGATCGAGATGCCGGGCCACTCGAGCGCGGCGCTCGCGGCCTATCCCGAGCTCGCCTGCACCGAGGGGCCTTTCGAGGTCGCAACGGTCTGGGGCGTTCACCAGGACATCTATTGCCCGTCAGAGCGGACATTCGCCTTCCTGGAGGACGTGCTGACCGAAGTGCTGGAGCTATTCCCCAGTCGCTACATCCACATCGGCGGCGACGAGGCGCCGAAGCGGCGTTGGGAGGAGAGCGATTTTGCCCAGGAAGTCATCCGCCGCGAGGGCCTGGCCGACGAGCACGAGCTGCAGAGCTACTTCATCAAGCGCATCGAGCGGTTCCTGCTGGCCAACGGTCGCCGCCTGATCGGTTGGGACGAGATACTCGAGGGCGGACTGGCCCCGCAGGCCACCGTCATGTCGTGGCGCGGCACGACCGGCGGCATCGAAGCGGCCCGGCAGGGGCACGATGTGATCATGACGCCAACCAGTCACGTCTACTTCGACTACTACCAGGGCGACCCGTTGTACGAGCCGCTCGCTATCGGCGGCCACGCGCCGCTCGAGAAGGTCTATTGGTTCGAGCCCGTGCCCGACGAGCTGACGCCGGACGAGGCGAAGCACGTCCTCGGCGCGCAAGGGAACGTCTGGACCGAGTACATGAAGACGCCGCAGTACGTCGAGTACATGGTCTTCCCACGCTTGCTCGCGCTGTCCGAGGTCGTCTGGTCACCCGCGCAGGCCCGCGACTGGGACCGGTTCGCCTCCAGCCTCGGCACACACTTTCGCCTGCTCGATGGCTATCGCGTGAACTATCGCGTTCCCAGCGTGGCCGGATTAGAGCGCGATCGCATCACGCTCGAAGACCGGATCACGGTTACGCTGTCATCGCCGCTGCCCGAATCGCGGATCCGTTACACGACTGACGGGAGCGATCCCAACGAGGGGTCGCCGCTCTACGCAGAGCCGTTCGAAATGCCGGTCGATGAGGACGGCGTGCAGGTCATCGCGCGCGCCTTCTTGCCGAGTGGCAAGGTCAGCCCGCCGCGTTCGGCACGCGTCGCCAGAGCGTCGCTTCGCCCCTCTACCGAATTGGAGAGCGATGCGCTCGCCCCCGGGCTGCGCTTCGCCTACTACGAGGCCCAGGTGTCGTCGGTGAGTCAACTGGAGCACGAATCCCCAGCCCGCGAAGGCGTGGCGCGGGAGGTAGGCTTCCAGGGCGGCGAGCGTGAGGAGCGTTT
>JBDHAS010000029.1:0-26001 GCA_039588015.1 Gemmatimonadota bacterium
CAGGAAGTAACGTTCCGCGTGGCCGCCCTGCCGGACGTAGAATTCGGGGGCGCGGTCGACTTCGTCGATCCCTCCGTTCAGCTTCCCGGGCGAACCATCACCGTCAAGGCCCAGGTCCCGAACCCTCGCCGTGAGCTCAAAGCCGGCATGTTCATCGAGGCCAGGTTGACCACGGACGTGCGGCCCGACGCCGTGATCGTCCCGGAGGATGCAATCCTGCCGCTCCGAGGTGCGGCCTTCGTGTGGGTTGTATCGGAGGGAACGGCATCGCGTCGTCAGGTCGAGCTCGGGATACGAATGCCCGGCTACGTCGAGATCAAGACCGGGGTCGATGTCGGCGAGCAGGTAGTCGTCGGCGGGTTGGAGCGGCTGGCGGAGGGAACTCCCGTCATGGCGACCGTCATCGAGCGCTAGCCAAGACGGACAAACCCGGAAACCGGCATGCTCGGGTCGGAAGAGGAAGCAGCCTTCAAGCGCGAGTTCAACGACGTTGCGTCGTATTCAAGACTGCTTCCCCCTCTTCACCATCGCCGGGCGGGGGCTTCACACCGAGCGGGGCCCCTCTTCTTCATGTCGCGAATGCACTGGGGCGCATGGTCTCGGGCCCGGCGAACGGCAACTATCGCTTGCCAGGGATAGGGTACCGTAGCCCTATCGATCTGAGAACAACTAGTCGACCAGTTGGAGTTCCCCGTGGACCAGGCGCTTCGGTTCGGAGGCGAAGCGGCTCGAGAAGGCTGTTACGTTCGATTGGCAGGCTATCTCATGCGGTGGGCGTCGCTAGAGCGACCGGCCGAGCCGTTCCTCGAGCGACCGACGGCGACTGCGGCTGAGCTTCAACTCCGTTCCGTCCTTTAGGATGATCAGGTAGTCGCCGTGGAAGAACGGGTGAAGTTCCTTGATGCGGTCGAGGTTGACGATCGTGGATCGATGTGTTCGCAAGAACTGCGAAGGATCGAGTTGCTCCTCTAGTCGCTTCATGGTATCGCGCAGGAGGTGTCGCTTGCCGCCGGCATACAGACGCACGTAATCACCTTCGGCCTCTATCCAATCGATTTCTTCGGTCCTCAGAAACGTCATCCGACCGCCCGTCTTCAACATGATCCTCTGAAGGTATTTGCCGGGGGCTCGGTCCTGAGCGAATCGCCCGGCCTGCCCTTCCAGGAGAGTTATCAATCGGGACGTCAGCTGGCCGACCTCGCCCCGGCGGATTTGACGCTTGGCACGGTCCACGGCCGTGAGGAAACGCTCATCGCCATACGGCTTCAACAGATAGTCGAGGGCGGCGACGTCGAACGCCCGCAAGGCATACTGGTCGTACGCCGTGACGAAGATGACGACGGGCATGTTCTCGGCGCCGACCTCCTCGATCACGCCGAACCCGTCCAACTCCGGCATCTGCACGTCAAGGAAGACGAGGTCGGGAGCTTTCTCGCGAATCGCCCGGACCGCTTCGTGACCGTTGGCACATTCGCCTACGACTTCCACCTCGGAGTCATTCTGCAACAGCACGCGGATTCCGTCGCGGGCCACCGGTTCGTCGTCAACGATCAGAGCGCGGATCGTCTGCAAAGTGCTAGGCCTCTCGTTTCAACTCGTCGGTTGCCAGGCGGTAGGGGAGTACCAGCTCGGCCGTGACGCCGCCATCGTCTAAGTCGCGAATCGAGAATCTGTGATCTGCACCGTAGATGCGCTGCAGTCGCTCCCTTGTGGTGGAGATTCCCAGCCCGTTGCCACCGGGCCCGTCATGCGTATCGGGTAGCCCGGGACCGTCGTCGTGGACGCCAAGGTGGAGCCGGTCGCCTTCGAGTCGGGCCGTGATCTGAAGCCTGCCAGCCGTGGCCCGGGTTGCGATGGCGTGCTGGATGGCATTCTCGACCAGCGGCTGGAGGATCAGATATGGGACGCAGGCGTCTCGCGTCTGCGGTTCGATGGACATCTCGACCTTCAAACGGTCACCGAAACGGATCTGCTCGATTTCCAAGTATCGCTCGATGAACTCGAGTTCAGCCTTCAACGACACGAGCTGCGTGCCGGCGCTGTCCAGCGCGCGCCGGAGAAGCTCGCCGAGTCCGGTTACGACGCGTATGGCCTGAGCGTTCCTGCTGGTGCGAACGAGTACAGCGATCGTGTTCAGCGCGTTGAATAGGAAGTGAGGGTGAATTTGCATCTCCAGGGCCTGGAGGCGCGCCTCGGCGAGCTGGGTCTCCAGCTGCGAGGCTCTGAGCTCGCGCTCACGGCTTTCTTGATAGTGCTGCATCAAGTAGCTGAGCCCGATGATGATCCAGTAGAAGACCGGGTCGAAGTGGAGGAAGGCTACGAAGGTTCGGGATGATTGCTGCAAGAGAACGTCCGTTCCCGGCGGAATCCGCCCGAGGAGCTGCCCGGCTGACACCCAGGCCAAGGCGCCGATCCATGAGATGAACAGGCTGGCGGGGATGTGCACGGCAAGGCTGCGAGGCCATCGTTGGCGGTTGAACGGAAACCGCCAACGGAGCCAGAGAATGAGCGGTGTGAACGCCGCCCACGCGGAGCTCCAGGCCAGAAAGTGGGGGAGGATCCTTGCAAGCGACGGTGGTCGCCCGGCGGCGCGCGCCTGGAAATAGGTCTCCCCGGCGATCAAAGCGCCAAAGAGAGTCCAGGCACTTACGACGAGAGTCCATCTGACCCAGGGTCGTCCGGGCAGTCGCCCAAAATCGAATTTGCTCAATTCTTTAGCGGGCTTGGCGTTAGGTTAGCTTCGCGCCCGAGCGCATTGTAAGACCGTATCTCGGGGCTGGGCAACTCGAGCGCGATGAGCCGGCCTAGCTGGTCGACGAGATGAGAGCAACGCCCGGTAGACCGGTGTCGAGCTTGACGCTGGAGAATCCGTGGGAGACCTTTGATCATTCAAGCTTGCAAAGACTGCTCATCACGAGAGGATGACCCCATGTACGCCGTCGTTGGAGCCACGGGTAATACCGGCGGAGCAGTTGCGGAGGGTTTGCTCTCCGCGGGAAAGGACGTGACGGTGATAGGGCGCAGCAAGACTCGCCTACAACCGTTGGTGGGGAGGGGCGCTCAGGCGTTCGTCGGCGCTGTGGCCGATGCCCAGGCAATGACGTTGGCATTCTCCGGGGCGGTCGGGGTGTACTGCATGATCCCCCCGCGCCTGGACGCTCCCGACGTGCGTCAGTATCAGCGCGAGATCGGTGAGTCACTCACCGCCGCCATTCATGAGGCTGGCGTCGCGCACGTGGTGAACCTCTCCAGCGTAGGTGCCCAGCATGCTGACGGAACCGGTGCAATCGCGGGCCTGCGGGAGCAGGAGGAGCGGCTGAATGCTTTGGAGGGGGTCAATGTGCTCCACCTGAGGCCCGGCTGGTTTATGGAGAACTTCTTCGCGATGGGCGACATGATCCGGAGCATGAATATGATGGGCATGCCGGTACGAGGCGATATGCCCATGGCCATGATCGCGACTCGCGACATCGGAGCCTTCGCGGCCGAACGGCTGCTGAAGCTGGACTTCGCCGGCAAGTCGACGCGCGAGTTGCTAGGGCCCCGAGACTCGACATTGGAGGAAGCGGCCCGCACGCTGGGCAATGCCGTCGGAAGTGCAGACTTGCACTACGTGCAGACGTCGTTTGAGGATGCCGAGAGTGCGCTCGCGGGCATGGGGATGAGCAAGGGTGCAGTGAGCGTGATTCTCGAGATGTATCGCGCTTTCAACGACGGTCTGATAGTCCCGATCGAAGAGCGATCGCCCGAAAACACGACTTCGACGACGATGGAGGAGTTCGGTCGCGTCTTTGCCCAGATGTACGATGGCTAGTACTGGACCACACCGATACTTACGGGTTGGACGGTTCGAATATCGAACACCGAATATCGATTAGCCGATGATGAAGAACTTCTCTTGGAAATTCGACATTCGGTGTTCGATATTGGCAATTCAGAGCCCGCCTTACTTCAACCACCGGCCCTGGTTCGAGCGCTAGCTTCTTGCTTCGGCGAAGCGCTTTGCCACTGCAGCCCAATCGACCGTGTTGAACCAGGCCTGGATGTAGTCGGGGCGCCGGTTCTGATATTTCAAGTAGTAGGCGTGCTCCCAGACGTCTATTCCGAGGATCGGCGTACGCCCCTCCATAAGAGGGCTGTCCTGGTTCGGCGTACTCTCGACCAGGAGCTTGCCGCTCCCGTCCGCGGAGAGCCAGCCCCAGCCGCTGCCGAAGCGGTTCGCCGCAGCCGAGCTCAGCTGCTCCCTGAAGCTGGCGAAGTCGCCGAACTCGGCGTTGATCGCGGCGGCGATGTCGCCCGTAGGCTCACCGCCGCCGTTTGGGCTCATGATCGACCAGAATAGCGTGTGGTTGGCGTGACCGCCCCCGTTGTTGCGGACCGCGGTTCGGATGCCCTCGGGCACCTCGTTCAGCTGTCGCAGCAGCCTCTCCGCGCTCCAGTCGGCAAACTGGGGATGGCTATCGAGAGCTGCGTTCAGCTTGGCGACGTAGCCAGCGTGGTGTTTGCCGTGATGGATGCGCATCGTCTGCTCGTCTATGTGTGGCTCGAGCGCGTCGAAGTCGTACGGAAGTGGGGGAAGTGCGTGGGCCATTCCTGTTCCTCCTGATGAGATTGGGGCAACTCGAAATCGTCAATATTGATGGAATACGCCGCAATCATAATTGAAATCAACGGCTTGTAAATGGAGCAGCTTGGCGATCGCTCGCCTCACCTTACCGAAGCAGTACTTGCCGAAGGTGGCGATTTCGGTATATCTTCGGGCTCATCGTCGCCAACAAACCGTGTGAGGGCAACATGTTTCTAGGACTGAGGACCGTCGTCTACGTGGTTGAAGACCTCCAGGCAGCACGAGACTGGTATAGCAAGGCGCTGGGCCACGAGCCGTATTTCGCCGAACCGTACTACGTCGGCTTTAACGTTGGCGGCTTCGAGCTTGGCCTCCACCCGCCGGAGGATGAAGGGCCCGGTGGCTTGGGGGGAACCACCGCTTACTGGGGGGTGGAGGATATCGAGGAGGCGATGAACAGGCTCTTGGACCTGGGTGCGACCTTGCACGGCGAGATCCAGGATGTAGGAGAGGGCATCCTGGTGGCGTCGGTCGTCGATCCGTTCGGCAACCTGCTGGGCATTATTCGGAACCCACACTTCAGAGCAGCCGACATCGAGTGAGGTGATCAGAACGTCCAGTACGTAGGGCCGATTCGCAGGTTGTGCAACCAGTCGGCCGGCCACGAGGCTCTCAGCAATACGGCCATCCAGCCGTGAGACAATGCCAGGGTGAACAGGTTGGGATGCCGCTCGAAGAGCCTGCACCAGACATATCCGCCGACGAGGGTCATCACGGCTAAGGCCGTGTTGGGGAAGTGGATGGAGGCGAACAGCATGGCCGTTAGCGCTGCCGCCGCTCCGGGTCTGTGAATTCCCTCCTTGAGTCGCCGATAACTGAAGGACTGCATCGCATACTGCTGTATCAAGCCCCAGAATGGGTACACCAGAAACGAGTTAAGGGTACTGTGCGTGAAGACGGGTTCGGTCCCCGCCAGAACGCCGATGCCCAGCACGAGGACGGCGCCGATCACGGTCGCGAGCCCCACCTCACGTACGGATGGCCAGAGATTATCCAGCCGCAGGCCGAGATCTCGAAAACTGTCCCCCTTCAAAAAGTTCGAGGCGAACGGAATCAGGACGATGACGACCAGGAAGGGGATCTTGATCCAGTCGTTGCGGGTCGGCTGGATCACCCAGAGGTATATGAGTGCTAGGACCAGGAAGATGATCGGATGCAGAAGTGGCCGTGCGACGAGGGCCGCGGCCATCGCCCGAGCTTTTCCACGAGTTGCTCTCACCGCCATCCGAACTCCGGATTCCAGGGGAAACGGGTAGCGCCGGCTTGAGCCCTGTGCCGCGCCAGCTACAACCGTTGCAGTACCACCGCACCATTACGGCCTCGGTCTGCCGAGCGCAACGCTTGCCGGTGCGTGCCGGGACGGGAGCCGCCATACTAGCGGGTTTGCAGGATGGGGGCTAACCGGCTATATAAAAGGAACACTTGTTGCATTTCCCGAACGTTTGGAGGAGGTCTCGGCCATGCAGCGACGCGAGATGCGGACCGGATCCGGCGAGTCGAGTCCGGTCGATTCCCATCTCTCGGCTGGACATGTTCGGTTTCGTACAGAAAGCGAAATGGGCATGAGCGCGCTGCAGCGCCGGTGGCAGGCCATGTACTCCTACGGTGAGGGGTGGTCTCGGTTCAAGGTCTCGATCGATCTGGACCGGGGTATGTGCACGCTCGTCAGGGCACCCGAGGCGGACTACTCCGCCATGCTCCGCGAGCTGGTTGGGAAAACCCGTGAGTCGCTGACGCCGCTACCGCCTCCTACACGGCGAGTCGAAACGCTGACCTTTGACATCGACATCATCGGTCTGAAGATGTCGCGGGTGAGCGCTCGTGATGTCGCGAGCGGCCCTGCAGGCGACTGGTTGGTTGTGCAGGCGTACCTACCTGGCAGCACCGAGTCCTTCCTGCTGGGCGTCAGTAATCGACTATCCGCCGGAGAGATCATGGTACCGAAGGCGGAGTCGGCACCAGCGGTGCTGCAGGCGCTGTCTCAAGTCTTCGGCTGACGTTCATCTGAAACAACAACGGGCATGTGATCCAACCTTCAGTGCAGGAGGTTGCAGGGCTGTTCCGCGGGGAATTGGGCTGGATGTTTGGTCCATATCCGGCACTGGTTCCCGAGAGCGGCTGGCCTTCCGTAGGCATATTCGACGCGCTGTGCAGCAGCATGCGGGGACGCGACGATTTGTCGACCAGCGAGCGTGTGTTCGTCGGAGGCGCAGCGGCGCATATCGGCGAGCTTGTGGATGCGTGCTGGCGGACGTTCGCGTCCGAGGTTCGAGTCGAGCACGACGGCGATGTTATCGTATGCGCCGGCACAGCGGATAACGGGGCGAGCTACTGTCTGCCGCTCGAGGCTGCAATGCTCGCAGTTCTCAAAGACCCCTCTCTGCCTCAGCACCCGCGGATCCGGCTGCCGTTCGCTCCCACGCGTAGCGAACGGCTGCTCGAAGTGCTGTCGCTCACCGCGTGCTTGGGAGCCAGCCCGTTCGGCAGAGGAACCTGGGTCGATCTGAACGCGGAGAATCTCAACCGTCGTGTGGATTCTGTAATACCGGTTCTGGCGTCTTCCTGCGCTGACTACTACCGGCGTCTGCACGCGGAAGAGCGCCTCGGACAGAAACCGGATGTATACCGCAAGCTGATCTGGCCGCTGACGCTCTGCGAAGGCCCGGCGGCGTACGAGGAGGCCGGAGCGAGTCTCCATGCGTACCTGGACGGCTCGCCTGCACCGGTGCGCGGCGCGGCCTCTCTCTTGGAGAACCTGGCGCGCTTTCCTTTGGAAGCGGTTCGGAGCGCGGCGCTCGTCTGCCTCATCCTGGACGAACGTATGCCGGTATCTGACGAGCTGACGGAGATCGCGGCCGACCATATAGGGCACCGTGCAGCGGCTTACCGGGAAGCCGCCATCTCGTTGGCGGCACAGAGGGGCCGCAGCGTCGATTGGTTGAACGGCGGAGTGAACGCCGCGTCGCGCTTCCGCTTCGAGCGCAAGATCGGCCTCCTGCCGCTGGTCCACCTTCCGTACGGCTACTGCGTGCAGCCTGCCAACCGCGAGTTGGTGAGGGCGCTGGTGTCGCTGCATGCCGAAGAAGCGGTGCGCATCATGGATCGGCGGCTACGCAGCCCGTACAGCCCTCCCAGGCTCCTGTTCCAGCTGGCGATGCTGAGGAAATGGCTCGGTGACCTGGAGCAATCGGAATCGCTGCTGCAGATGATCGTACGCGCGTATCCGCAGCAGTTGGACGCCGAGTTCTACGCCGAGGCGGGAGCCGCCGCGCTCGCCTTGGGCCGTCTCGATGACGCGATCACCCGCTTGGAGCGGTCGCGCGCGATGGGCGGATCGCGGTTCTGGGTAGAGTTGCTTCTGGGGCGAGCCTATGCTGAAGCGGGCCGCAGCGATGATGCCGTCGCCGTGTTCGACGTTGCCCTGGCGAACGGGCAGAAGCCTGCGGACGTGCTGGTCAGTCGCGCTGAGATCCACCAAAGCTTGGGCGAACAGGAAGACTACGCGCGCGACCTGGCAGCCGCCGCCGAGGTCTACCCGTTCAACCGCCGCGTCGTGGACAAAGTGCTGGCCAGCTACGTGGAGGCCTGAGAAGATCCCACCCACGAGGACGGTGGACCCCGTATCCAACCATCTTTCGGGTCTGCCGTCGTCGCAGCTACTTTCTAACCGGTCTCAACTCACTCTGCGACGAAAAACGATCTAGATCACTATGACCAGCGCGAGTCGGCCCGTATCCGCTGAGCGCGGAGGCGCAGCGGACACGGGCGCTATTCTGCAGACCGAGCGCCTGACACGGGAGGTCGAGGGTCGACGGCTTGTCGACGGCGTTTCGATCTCGGTTGAACGCGACGAGGTCGTGGCAGTCATCGGTCCCAGCGGCAGCGGCAAAACGTCGTTGCTGCGTCTGCTGAACCGGCTGGACGAGCCGACCGGCGGATCGATCCTGATCGAGGGCCGGGACTATCGCGAGATCCCGCCGGCCGAGCTGCGCAGGCGCGTCGGGATGCTGTTGCAGCAGCCGTTTCTGTTTCCCGGGACCGTCGCCGAGAACTTGAGTTTCGGCCCGGAATCGCGCGGCGATGCTCTGGATGTGGAGAGGGCTGCGGAGCTCTTGGAACGCGTTGGACTGCCCGACTACGCCGGACGCGATGTCGCCCGCCTTTCGGGCGGTGAAGCGCAACGTGTTTCCTTGGCGCGGACTCTGGCCAACGAGCCAGAGATCCTGCTGCTAGATGAGCCGACGTCTGCGCTCGACGAGGCCGCTCAACTCGGTGTAGAGGAGCTGATCTGCAGCGTTATGGCCGTCCAGGGGCTGACCTGCATCGTTGTCACGCACGACCATGCTCAGGCTGCGCGAATGGCGCGGCGGGCCCTGGTCATGGAAGCCGGGCGCGTAGTCGATGATGGCCCAGTCACGGAGATCGTACATGCTCGCTAGAATTGTCAACGACACGCTTCAGCTTGGCGTGGCGCAAGCGGTAGTGACAGCCATCCTGGCGCTGGCAGTCGTCTACCTGGCCCGTAGGCACCAGATTCACCTCGAGCGCGAGACCTACGTCGCTCTGGTTCGAGGGTTCATTCAGGTGGTTGTCGTGGGCTCGCTGCTCATCCTGATCTTCCGTGGCCCGTCTTGGACGAGCGTCTTCGTGCTTCTGTTTATGATGCTTGCGGCGGCGGCGACGGCTGCGCGGCGCGCGCGGGGGATGCCGGGTGCGTTCGTCATATCGGCCTACGGAATCGTTGGCGGCGCCGGAATCGTGATCGTACTCATGACCTGGCTTGGGGTGATCGACCCGAGGATGGAATCGCTGATACCGGTGGGCAGCATGGTCATCGCAAGCGCCATGAACTCGAACTCGCTGGCTCTGGAGCGGTTCAGGTCGGAGTTGGCCTCAAACGTGGGCTACATCGAAGCCGGGCTGGCTTTGGGTGCTGCCCCGCAGCGGGCGGTTGCGCCGTACGTTCAGGCCGCCGTCAGCGCAGGAATGATCCCGCGGATCGATACGCTGCGAGCTTTGGGAATAGTGTGGATCCCAGGCCTGATGGCGGGCATGATCCTGGCTGGGAGCGATCCGGTCTACGCGGCGGTCTACCAGTTCGTGGTAGTCGGGATGATCTACGCATCATCGGGCCTGACATCGTTGATCAGCACGCTGCTCATGCGCGGGCGGGCCTTCTCACCGGCGGAACAGCTCGTGCTGGACGCGGGGCTCTCGTAGGGACGTCGAAGACGTTGAAGCGTCGCGAACGCACGGCACCCCTCTACCGAGACCTTTGAAGCGCGTCTATTATCTCGCGCGTAACCGGCCATTCTCGGAATAGGCTCGACCAGGAAACATCGGAACGCGGTGCCAACGGAGGTTCGCATGTTGCAGATCGACGGTCGCACCCTGACGTTGGAGGATGTGGGCCGAGTGGCGGAGGGTCGGGAGACGCAGGTGGAGTTGAGCGCCGAGTCATGCCGCGCCATCGACGCCTCACGCGAAATCGTCGAGCGCTCTCTTTCCCAAGGCGAGCCGATCTACGGTGTTACCACCGGCTTCGGGCGGCTGTCTGAGGTGCTGATACCACCCGAGCGGCGACTGGAAATCCAGCAAAACCTGATACGCAGTCACTCGAGCGGGCTGGGCAAGCCTCTGCCTAGCGAGGTGAGCCGGGCCGTGATACTGCTGCGGGCGAATTCTCTCGCCCGCGGAAACTCCGGAATACGTCGTGGGGTCGTCGAGCTACTGCTGGACTTCATACGCCACGGCATCGAGCCGGTGATTCCCGAGTTCGGGTCCGTGGGTGCGAGCGGAGACTTGGCGCCTCTGGCACATGTGGCGCAGTGCCTCATGGGAGAGGGTCACGTCCACGGCGATTCCGGCCCGGAATCGACTCGAACAGCGCTGGAGCGAGCTGGCCTCGAGCCGGTGGACGTGCGTGAGAAGGAAGGGCTCGCACTGATCAACGGAACGCAAGCGACGACCGGCATGGGGGTGTTGGCACTCCTGCGCGCCGAGGCGGCTGTCGAGACTGCGGATCTCGCCGGGGCCATGTCGTTGGAAGGGCTCAAGGGCACTCCAACCCCGTTCGATCCGAAAGTGCACGCGAATCGGCCGCACCCGGGGCAGATCACCAGCGCTGCGCGGCTGCGGGCCCTGCTGGCCGACAGCGAAATTCGTGAGTCGCACCGGCATGGCGATCCACGCGTTCACGACGCATACTCGCTTCGCTGCATACCCCAGGTTCACGGCGCGGCTCGCGAGGTCATGGGTTTCGTGCGCAGAGTACTGGAAGTCGAGGTCAACAGCTCGACCGACAACCCTCTGGTCTTCGGGGAGACCGGCGAGATCATCAGCGCGGGGAACTTCCATGCACAGCTCATCGCCGAAGCTCTCGACTTCCTGACGATCGTCTGCACCGACCTGGCCTCGATTAGCGAGCAACGGATCGAGCGTCTCCTCAACCCGGACCTGTCCGGCCTCCCAGCGTTTCTGGCCAGGGACCCGGGTGTCGAGTCCGGCTACATGATCGCTCAGGTCGCGGCCGTCGATATCCTCTCGGAGATGCGTGTCCTATCGAATCCCGCGAGCGTAGACTCGGTTACGACGAGCGCGAACAAGGAGGACCATGTGTCGATGGGGATGGCGGCGGCTCGGAAGGCGCGCCGTGCCGTGGACTGCCTCGAGTACGTACTCGCGGTGGAACTGATGTGTGCTGCGCAGGCGCTCGAGTATCTCAAGCCGCTGGAACCGGCCGTTGGCGTAGCGGCTGGTTACAGGCTAGTCCGCGAGCACGTTTCTCCTTTGGAAGGCGATCGCGTGCTGGCGACCGATATCGAACGCTTGCGGACCCTGGCATCAAGCGGTGCCTTCAGAGATCTGGTTCTGAGCTTCGAGGCCGATGTGGATGCGTAGGAGACTGGTAGCCGTTTGCTGAAACCGCAGGCGCCGGCGGATCGTAGGGTCGGCTGAATCCGGGAAGAGGGTGGTAAGAGACCAGAGAGAAGACGGATGGGCATAGTCTCCTGGATCATATTCGGTTTCATCGCCGGGGTCATCGCGAAGGCCATTCATCCGGGCAAGGATCCGGGTGGCTGCCTGATAACCCCCCTGCTTGGAATTGGTGGCGCCGCGGTTGGCGGCTACATCGGGACGAGGGTAGGGTGGGGCAGGGTAGTCGGCTTTGACCTGCGGTCCTTCGCCGTAGCTGTGCTGGGCGCTCTTCTACTTTTGATCCTGTACCGCGCGATTTTCGGCAAACCAAGCTAAGCTCCAGCTTCATTCCGCGACCATCCAGACCGCTACCGTCGGGGCGCGATCGCATCCGCCGGGTGGCGACATATGTTTACGTTCTCCTGTGGCAGGGTGTCCCGCGGACGTCGCGGGGAGGCAACGGCCGAGTGCAAGTCCACTACAATATGATGCGCACGGGCATCAGGAGTGGGCTGACGTGGGTTTTGCGAATCTCTCTCGGCGGCCTCCGCAGGTCAGAAACAAGACACAGAAACCGACGTGGGTCGCGCCCGGAGAAGGCGAGACTTAACGCGTTTCATAGCAAGACAATAGCGGGGGCGCTCACTGGGGTAAGAGCACCCTCGGTCACTTCACCGGCCCTGAATACGGTCGCTCAGGGTCGCTCCAGAACACGTGTTCGGTAGGCCGTGTCCGGTTTGAGAGGCCGTCCCTGGCTGGCACGATGCTGGCAGACCAGGTTCTTGACGTCCCGCCGACGTAAGTCCGATTTTGCAGATACCACCTCGCCATGGGTGGTTGAGGACATCTATGACGGCACTTAGATGTAAGCGAGGTAACACTTTGTTCGACGTCGTGATCGTCATGGCGATGATCGCGACGGCAGTCACTACAGTGGGGCCCCTAAGCCGGCACGTCGTGGCACGTTACCGGCTCAACTCCGCGGCTCAGACTTTGGTGGCCGATCTCTCTCGCGCCCGGATGACGGCGATTCAGACCAATGCAGTCACTACGGTTAAACGTCTTTCCACACGAGACTACAGGGTAGCCGGTACTCCGCGCCAGCTGCCCCGAGGCGTGCACTTCGCGGATTCCAGTACGGACTCTATCGGCTACAATGGGCTGGGTACCATGCAGGACGGAGTATCACATCGCTTTCATCTGTTCAACACGTTCGGAGACAGCGTCCAGGTTCTGGTCTACGCTGGTGGCGGCCACCAGGTGGTGAAGCCATGAAGGGCAGGGCCGGATTCAGCATCGTGGAGCTTCTCGTCTCGATGACGATCTTCAGCTTCGGTGTTTTGGGCGGAGTCGCGCTGCTGGAAACCGGCTATCGCTGGGAAGGCCGCGCCGAGCTGGCCACCCAGTTGACCGTCGCGGCGGAGATGAAGCTCGAGGAGTTGAAGGCCGTAGCTGGCACACAGCTAGCGGATACGGTCCAGCTCCAGCTTGGCGGTGAGCTCGATTCCGACGTCGCCAATCACTGGGACAACATCGAGCTTGATGGCCGCTCGTTCCTGCGGCGCTGGCGCATAGAGCCCGGTCCGAGTGGGGTAGTCCTGGCGACTGTCCGAGTGCAGGTCGCCAATGCCCGAGTCCCGCGTCGAGCGGAACTGCGAACTTACATCATCCCATGAACGAGCGGAGTTTTCGACCCGGACGCGTAGACGCGGCGGGGTTCACGATCGTTGGTATGATCGTCGCCTTCGTGGTGTTGGGGATGGTGTTGTCGCCGCTGATCCGAACGCTTCTGACCGCGCAACAGGGCTTCGTCGCGAGTCGCCAGCGCGCACAAGCGGCGGGAAGCGTGCGGTACGCGCATCTGGCGCTGACACGTTACATGCGAATCGCCGGTAGTAGCCCGTTCGGGACGCCGATAGAAGCGATCGACCCGGACCCGCGTGGTGACGGCGCCTTTGATGACATCCGTCTGCGGGCCGACTACAACCCAGCGGATGGGGACACGGACGACCTTAACGAGGACCTGACCTTCTACCTGCGGGCCGACACTATGTTCGTGCGCTCCGGCGCCGATGGCCTGGAAGAGCCGTATCTGGTTGGCGTCGATTCGATGGCGTTCAAGTACTACGATAGGGATGGAGCCGAGATCACTGACCCCGATCATGTCTGGCCCCGTGCTGCCTCGGTACGAGTCGTGGTGCGAGCCAGCGCCCCACCGCAGGCGAGGCCCACAGTTCGCGTTCTGGCTGGTCACGTTCGGCTGAGGAACGGAGGGTAATCCTGGTGTCGCGCCGCGTTCGAGGAGACGACTCAGGGCTCGCACTGATTGCTGTGCTGCTGTCGATGGCGCTGCTGACGGTCGTCGGTGCGGCGCTGGCGACCATCGGGGTCGTCGAGTTCCGCACATCCATCAACCATCGTTCGGCGACTCGAGCACTTCTGCTGGCGGACGCGGGCGCGACCCACGCGCTGGCTTTGGTGCGCGGTCCGTTGTCAGGCTATTCGTACAGCGATCTGATTGTCGGTTACGATGGCGCGGCTAACACGGAGGACGATGGCTATCTGGCGGGCTACGGTCTTGCCGAGACCGACGCTCTGCCGGACACGGGCGTTCTACTGGGGCAGGGGCGGTACTTCGTGCAGGTCATGAACGACGATGCCGACCCTGGCGGCAAGAAGGAAGCCGACTCGAACAATCGAATACTCGCCGTGTGCCGGGGAGAGACGCTGGACGGCGGCAGGGCCGAGGTCAGGGTGATATTAGCCTCGCTAGCCTACCCCGCCATCGCGACCAATGGAGACCTGTACTTACCGGGCACGCCAAACGTTCTCGGAAAGTGCGCCGGCATACACTCGAACAAGACGATGTACATCGACGGTCAGCCCACCGTAGACGGTTCGGTCACTGCCTCGGAAGAGGTGAACGCCAAGCACGAGATCTACACGAGCGAGGGCGAGCAGGTGATCCCCGGCTATGAGCCGCCGATGGAGATACCCGACCTGAACCCGCTAGACTACTGTGACAGGGCGGACTACCTGCTGAAAGACGGGTTTCTTACAAACCTCGAGACGTCCGAAAGCTTCGGCCTCAAGAGCGAAAAGTCGTCGGGATGGCAGTGGAACAAGACGAGCAACCTCTACACGGTGAACGGCAAGGACGCTGTCAAAGGCACGTACTGTGTGTATGGGAATGTCCAGGTCGGCGGTAACGTGGGCTCGTCCGGCAGTCCGCTGTCGATGACGATCTTGGCCACGGGGTCCGTGGACATTGGGGGCACACCAATCATCGAGTCCGAACATCCCGATGACCTACTGATCGTCGCCGAGGGCGACGTCGAACTGGGCGGCAATACCTCGGGCGGAACGCCCCAATACAGCGGGTTGATCTATGCCGGCGCCCAATGCGGGCTGAACGGCAATCCGATCATGGACAGCCGTCTGCTATGCTACGACGCCGAAGACCCGGAAGGCGCAATCGACCTGATCGACAAAAGCAAGATCAACGGGACCCCAACGATAGTCTACGACTGCAAGGGTTTTCGTCGGCGCCCGTTCATCGAGTCGTGGTGGGAGGTGCGTACCCGGTAGGAATAAACGACTCCCGCAAGCTAAACTCACTGCGAGGGTGTGGCTCGGATAGAGGTAACCGCTGCTGCGCCCTCTCGTCGCGCCTAGGGCAAGGGTCAGGCGCCCGCGAATTGGGCCCAGGTCAGCGTGCGGCCGGCGAACATCCCCTTCGCCTCGCGCCGCGCCGCGTACATGGAAGTGTCGGCCTCGTGAACCAACGCGTCGATCACCTGCGCGAAGTCGGGTAGGCCGTAGTCCATCGGCGGTACATCGCCCGGGTCCAGGGTCGACATTCCCATGCTGGTCTTGAGTGGGGGCAGGGCGCCGGGCCAGGGCCTGCCGCGCTCGGCGGCGAGCGCCTGATACAGGCGCTCGGCCACGATGTCGGCGCCCTCGTGGTTCGCGTCGATCAACACGACCAGGAACTCGTCACCTCCAAACCGCCCGACGATATCGGAGTCGCGGACGTTGTCCTTGAGCAGTCCGCCCAAGTGTCGCAGCGCGCGATCGCCCACGACGTGGCCGTGCAGATCGTTCAGCTCCTTGAACGAGTCGATGTCGATCATGAGCACCGAAACAGGGAACGCTTTCCGCCATGCCAGCTTAAGCGTCTCGCGGAGCCGATCGAGGGTGAAGGCTTTCTGGAAGACGCGGGTGGTCGCGTCCACGGTCGCCAACTCGAAGAGGACTGTGTTGCGAATTGCCGCCGCGGCTTGGCAACCAAAGAGCTGCAGGAGGTCGCGGTTGTCTCTTACGTCCGCTGGCCGGTCAAAGTAGGCGAGCCCGAGGACGTGATCGGCCAGCGCCAGGGGCAACACGCTGTGGCGGTCCTGAACAAGATGGCTCTGCTCCGCTACCGCTCTCTCCATCACGTTCGTGGGAACGCCACTCAACCTGTCTACCGTGGTTCCCTTCGGGTAGTCTTCTGCCGTCGCTGCTCCTACTACGTAGTCGTCGATTCTGTGAGGAGAATCGATAAAGCCCTCGATGGGTGGCTTCCCGACCGGATCGCTCATTCGGGCGGCGACAAACGCATCCTGCCCACCCATCAACTCGAGCGACCGCTCGAGAATCGCTTCCAGGACATCGTCCAGCGACTGGATCTGGTGCAGGTCCGGAATAGACTGGAGGACTTGCCTGATCAGCTGTCGAGTTTGCCCGAGCGCCGCATTCTGCTGTGCGTACGCATGCGCCGCCTTGACCCAAAGGCAAAGCCCGTCGCCGCCGTGCGACTTGTCGTGGTAGCCGAATATGTCGTGCCGTTGGCTGAGGGTCGGGAACACGTCCTCCGGCGCCCCCGTGCCGGCAAGGATCAGCGTCGCCTCCGGCGCGAGCGCACGCAGCCGGCCGATGGAATCCGCACCATCCGACTCGAGCAGTGACGCATTGGCGGCGATAATACCGGGAGTCTGACTTGCCAGGAAGTCTGCGGCGGATTTGAGGTCCTCTACGCCCTGCACCGTATGCCCATCGTTCGCGATCAGCTTGCTGCATTCGTCCAGGTACGTGCGGTCGTTGTCGATAAGAAGCACGGTGAACCCCTCAGGGTCTCGACTGGCCTCTCCTGGGGTCATATACGTATCACTCGCATTCAACCGAGCCGGCTGCGGCCGGCTGTGACAGATGGCATGTTTTCAACGATAGAGCAGTGAGTCGGCGGTCGCATGATAGTAAGACCAATTGTTGCTTTGTGCCAGTCATGTCCCGGCTCTTGAGTTCGCGCTGAGATCTAAGTCGAATGGTTCAGAAAAGGGAATAGTATGATCCAGATGCGCGCTGTGGTCATAACGTCACCCGGTGATCCGGACGTCCTGGAGCTGCACGAGAGGCCGATTCGCGATCCCGGACGCGGCGAGGTCCGGGTCCGCGTCCGGGCGGCCGGACTCAATCGGGCGGACCTGCTTCAGCGGCGCGGCCTCTACCCTCCGCCACCGGGTTGGCCCGAGGACATTCCGGGTCTCGAATACGCGGGTGCAGTGGAGGCGGTGGGCGAAGGCGTGGACTACTGGAAGCTGGGGGACCCCGTGATGGGCCTGGTGGGAGGTGGTGGGTACGCCGAGTACGTGGTGGTTCCAGAGCGCGAAGCGGTTCGCATCCCCGAGGGTCTGTCGTTTGAAGAAGCCGCGGCGGTACCGGAGGTATTCATCACCGCTCACGACGCGCTCTTCACTCAACTCGGTCTCGGTCTCGGCGAGCGTCTGCTCATACACGCTGTGGGAAGCGGAGTCGGGACGGCAGCGCTGCAGCTTGCCAAGATCGCGGGCGCCACGATCCTCGGAACCTCGCGCTCCGTTTGGAAGCTGGAGCGCGCGCTCGAGCTGGGTCTCGACGTGGCGATCAATTCGTCGATTGAGGATGTGGCGGAGGCCGTGCGACGCGAAACGGAAGACCTCGGTGTCGACGCCATCCTGGATCTCGTGGGTGGTCCGTACCTGGCAACGAACATCGATGCGCTGGCGCCCAAGGGCCGCGTGATCATCGTGGGGCTGACTGCGGGCCGGTCCGCCGAACTGGACATGGGAGCGGTCTTGCGAAAGCGACTTCAGATCGTCGGCACATCGCTTCGCATGCGACCCTTGGAGGAGAAGATCTCCGCCGCGCGCGCCTTCGACCGGGATGTAGGCAGGCTGCTCGCCTCCGGAGTAGTCCGCCCGATCATCGACCGCGTCTTCCCGATAGAAGACGTCGCGGATGCACACGCCTACATGGAATCCGATTCTAACTTCGGCAAGATTGTACTGACAACGACTCCACCTGGAGAGAGTCTAGATCGCATTCCCTTTTCGGTTGACCTATAGCTGGGTAGTCTTTGCACCACCAGTCCACAGCCTGTGCGCCTGTTCCCCGCAAGCGACTTGACAGGCCCGCTCCGCCGCAGAAGCTTGGCGGATTCGTAGAAAGCTAAGCATCCATCGTCGACTCACTTCAATCAAAGGACCGAGCCCGATGAGAAGATCGCGCCTATCCTGGTGGCCGGGTCTTGCCCTGGCCGCGGCGCTGGCTTGGCCGGGCACGCTGCCAGCCCAGTACGAAGCACCGCCGACACCCGCGGCGTACGCGCTACAGGGTGTGACGGTCGTGAACGCTGATGGCAGCCGCCTGGCCGGGGTGAACGTGGTCGTTCGGAGGGGACTGATCGAGGCCATGGGCCTTGATGTCGTGATCCCCCCGGACGCGCGGGTGTTGGAGGGTGACTCGCTGTTCGTCTACCCCGGCATCGTGGATGCCCAAGGTTCCGCAGACTACGAGTTCCCCGAGATCGAGGTGGACCGCAGTGGGATCGCCTCCTGGGATCCGCCGCGCCACGTGCAGAGCTTCATGCCCCACAGGAAGGTGGTGGACTACGTGACCCAGACGGGGCCCGGGCTGGAAGAGGAGCGCCAGAAGGGTCTGGTGGCGGCGGCGGTTCACCCGGAGGGTCGGTTGATGCCGGGCCGCGGGACCGTCCTCATATTCCGCAAAGGACCGGCAGTGCCGGAGGAGCTGGTGGTGCGGCCGGTGCTCGGTCCGACGCTGTCGTTCCGCGGCGCTCAGGGGGTCTACCCGTCGACGCTGTTCGCGGTGATTGCCTTCTATCGCCAGACGTTCGAGGATGCGCGTCATCACGGGGCCCAGGTCGCGGCGTACGGTCGTGATCCGGAGGGTCTGAACGCTCCGGCATGGGACCCCGACCTCGACGTCATGCGTGAGCTGATGGGAGGAGAGTCCGCGTTCTTCGCCGTCGACTACGGTCGTGACATCCAGCGGGTTCTGGGATTGGCCGAAGAATACGGCTTCGTTCCCGTGATCGTCGGCGGCGACGAGGCTTGGAAGGTGGCCGACGAGCTGAAGGCTCGGGGGACACCGGTGCTGGTGTCGCTCGATTTTCCGGAGCCGGAGCGCTGGAAGCCTGACGAGGACAAGCCGGACGAGGCGGAGCCGACGGAGCCAAAGCCGGGTAACGGCAACGGCGAGGACGAGATGGACGCGGCGGCGCAGCGCGAGAAGCAGCGACTGGAAGACATCTACTCCAACGCGGGACGCCTGTCGGCCGCGGGTGTGCCGATCGCGCTGACGAGCGGTGGTGGCCAGGCGGACATCCTCGAGGGTGCCCGCAAGGCTATCGAGTACGGGCTCTCGGAAGAGGCGGCATTGGCCGCGATCACCGCCACCCCTGCGTCGCTTCTCGGTCTCCCTGGTCTCTCCCGGATCGAACAGAGCAGGGCGGCGACGTTCATTGTGACGGACGGCCCGCTGTTCGACGAAGAGACGACGATCCGCTACACGTTCATCGAAGGTGCGCTCGAGGTCGGGAAGAAGGCGCGCGGAACGGGCGAAGCCCCTGCGGTGAACGTCACCGGCACATGGGAGATGTCGATCGACAGCGATATGGGCTCTATGTCGGCGAAGATGGTCTTGACGCAGGAAGGCGCCGAGTTCGCCGGCACCATGCAATCCGACTTCGGTGAATCGAAGATCAAAGACGGGGTCGTCTCGGGAAATGACATCAGCTTCACTCTAGTGTTCGCGATGGGTGGCGAGAGCATGGAGCTCGAGTTCACCGGCACGGCCGAAGGCGACAAAGCTTCGGGTTCGAGCGATGGGCCGTTCGGCTCCATCAGCTGGACAGCCAAGCGATCCGGTCCAGGGGAGGAGATAGAGCGATGAGAAGCCTCAATACGCTAGTTGCGATATCCGTCCTCACGGCCGGGCCGCTAGTGGCCCAGGAAGCGCCGGTTTGGATGGCTCAGGTGGAACGGGGCAGCATCGATTATCCGCGCGGGACTGTCGTGATCGAGAACCTCGATGCGGTCTGGACGGCTGCCGGTGAAGTGCTCGAGAACGTATCGATCGTAGTGCGAGACGGCGTCATCCGCGAGATCGGCGCCGACGTGTCGGTACCCGGTGGCGCTCGAGTCATCGACGGGAGCGGCATGACGGCGATCCCAGGGATCATCGATGAGCACTCCCACACCGCCATGGACCGCAGCACGAACGAGGGGACGACACCCATCTCGGCCGAGGTTCGCGTGCTCGATGCCCTGGACCCCGGCAGCTTCAACATCTACCGCGCCCTGTCGGGCGGCGTAACGACCTCGCTTATTCTGCATGGTAGCGCGAATCCTATCGGTGGCCAGGCCGCGATCATCAAGATGCGTTGGGGGATGGACGAGCCTGAGCAATTGTTGGTCGACGGCGCGCCTCAGATGATCAAGTTCGCGTTGGGCGAGAACGTCACACGAAAGAACTCGAGCGGGCAGGGCACACGACGTTTCCCGATGTCCCGCGCCGGAGTCGAAGCGTTCTACAATGAGGCTTTCACGGCCGCACAGGAATACAAGAAGGCCTGGGACGAGTACAACGCGAACCGGCGGGCCCACAGAGTGCCGCCGCGCCGCGATTTTCGCCTCCAGACTCTCGTGGACGTCATGGAGGGCCGTATTCTCGTGCACGCCCACTCGTACCGAAGCGACGAGATCCTCATGCTGATGCGGGTGGCGGAGCGTTTCGGCTTCCGAATCGATGCGTTCACGCACGTCCTCGAGGGGTATAAGGTCGCCGACGAAATGGCTGCCCACGGGGCGGCCGGATCGACCTTCTCGGACTGGTGGGCCTACAAACTGGAAGCGTACGACGCAATCCCTTACAACCCTGCGATCATGCACCGCCACGGTGTTCTCACCAGCCTGAACTCCGACATTCCGTCTCTCCAGCCCTTCATGGTCTACGAGTTCAACAAGCCGGTCAAGTACGGTGGAGTCTCCAAGGAAGAGTCGCTGCGGATGCTCACGGCCTATCCGGCCATGCAGCTCCACATCGACGATAGAGTCGGCACTCTGGAAGTCGGCAAGGAGGCGGACGTTGTGCTGCTGAACGGCGATCCGTTCAACACGTACACCCGCGTCGAAAAGACCATAGTCGACGGCATCGTCTATTACGATCTGTCGGCGGAGGCGGAGAGCCGAGGCGAGCCGGTCGACGCGATGCCCGCCGTGCCCGTCACGCCGGTAGCCGCTCGACCGACGGCGGCCTCGGCGCCAGCGTCGGCGACGGAATCCGCACCCGTCACCGACGGCGGATCGAACGGGTCGGACGCGGAGGGCGAGATCGTACTCATGGGCGCCACAGTCCACCCGGTGTCGGAGCCGGTCATCGAGGACGGCGCCGTGGTCATCTCGCAGGGCCGCATCACCTACGTGGGCTCGCGAAGCGACATCGAGATCGCCGCCGACGCGCAGGTGATCAACCTGGCTGGCAAGCACGTATACCCCGGCATGATCGATCCGATGACGCAGGTCGGCATGATCGAGGTAGGCCAGGTCGCGGCAAGCCGGGATGACCGGGAAACCGGTCGCTACAATCCCCATCTGAACGCCGTCTGGGATGTCCACCCCCACAGCGTAGAGATCGAAGTCACCCGGGCGAACGGGATCACCGCGGTTCTCAGCGTTCCGGCCTCGGGGGTCATTCAGGGCGCGGGTGCGGTGATCCAGCTCGACGGTGACACACCGGAGCGTATGGCCGTATCCGAGCGCTCGGCCATCGTGGTCAGCTTCCCATCCCCGACGGGTAAGGCGTGGGATGAACCCAAGCTGGAAGGCGAGCGACTCGAGGAGCTGGTGGACCTGTTCGAGCGTGCGGTGGTCTACGCCGCCGCACCGGCGGACAACGACGATCCCACAGCCCCATTCGACGGCAACGGCCGCGTTCGCGAACGCAGTCTGTTGCAGGCGATGGTACCGGCCGTGACGGGCGAAACGCCGGTATTCTTCAGAACCCGCAGCGAGCGTGACATTCGCACGTTGCTACTGTTCCTCGACGAGTTCCCGGACATCAAACCGGTCCTGGTGGGTGCCGACCAGGCGTTCAGGGTCGCAGAAGAGCTCGCCGAGCGTCAGGTACCGGTCATCGTCGGCTCGGCGCTGAGCCCGACGATGGATCGCAACGACCCCGTCGCCGCGGGCTGGAGTAATGCCGCGGTCCTCTACGCCAACGGCGTTAAGGTCGCGTTCAGCACGCAAACTTACGCCAACGTACGAAACCTCCCTTACGCGGCGGCGAAGGCGGTGGCGTTCGGTCTTCCACAGGAAGCGGCGCTCCGTGCGGTGACGCTGGCGCCTGCGGAGATGCTGGGCGTCGACTCGCAGATGGGCAGCATCGACGTCGGCAAACGCGCGGACCTGATCGTGACCGACGGCGATCCCCTGCAGATCGTGACCAACGTCGAGCGCGTGTTTATCGCGGGCAATGAGGTCTCGATAGAGAGCAAGCACACACGGTTGTACGACGAGTTCAAGGACCGACACTAACCGAGACTGTAGTCTCGACGCGGTCTGCTCGTAGGCACAGAGGAAAAGGCGGCGACTCCACTGGGGTTGTCGCCTTTCTTCCTGAACTCTGTCGTTTCGTGACAGGAAGGGTAGGGAGTTCCCTGTCATCGCCAACTCCGGCAAGTTGGTCTAACCGCTCTCGTAGCGATCTGAAGCGTTGCTTACCTACGGCGGGCTGCGCCGCGCCTCGGCCGCAGCGAGGGACCTTGCTGTTTCGGGAGTAGCGTCGGGCCGGTGGGCTGTAGCGGCGTGACGGCCGGCTCGAATCCCGGCACGATTTCTCGCGAGAACGTCCGACCCATCAGCTTCTCGACGTCGCTCATGCTAGTCCACTCGTCCGGCGACATCAGCGTCATTGCGACGCCCTGCGCGCCGGCTCGCGCCGTCCGACCTACGCGATGGACGTACACCTCCGGGTCGCGCGGGACGTCGTAGTTGACCACGAGGCCGATGTCGTCGACGTCGATGCCGCGGGCTGCCACGTCGGTAGCGACCAACACTCGGGTCACACCTCGCTTGAACCGGCTGAGGGCCTCGCTGCGAGCGCCCTGGGTCTTGTCACCATGCAGTGCCGCCACGTCATTGCCTTCGCGACGCAGGTGATTAGCGACAACTTCAGCGCCGTGCTTGGTCCGCGTGAACACTAGGGTGCGGTCTTTCGGGAGGACCTCCAAGACCTTTGCCAGCAGGCTGCGTTTGCGCGGCTTATCTACCGCTACCAACACGTGCTCGACCCCGTCAGCCACTTCGGCGCGTCTACCGATCTCGACGGCCGCGTACTCCTTCAACGCGCGGCGCGCCAACCGGTCTACGTCGCCCGAAATAGTGGCCGAGAAGAACAGCGTCTGACGCTCCGTCGGTAGCGAATCGAGGATCCGATGCACGTCGCGCGCGAACCCCATGTCCAACATGCGGTCCGCTTCGTCGAGAACGAGCGTCTGAAGCTTGGATGCCTCCACATGGCCGCGAGCCATGTGGTCCAGCAAGCGTCCGGGCGTCGCGACCACGATGTCGACACCCTCTTTCAGCGCGCTGGTTTGGGGCTCCATGCGCACGCCGCCGTACACGGCGACCGACTTCAGGTCGACGTGCCTGCCGTAGGCGCGGGCGCTGCGCAGGACCTGTTCGGCCAACTCGCGAGTAGGGGTTAGGACCAGTGCCCGGAGCGTGCGCGATGGGCCGTCCTCTAGGCGTTGGAGGATCGGCAGCAGGAACGCCGCCGTCTTGCCGGTGCCCGTCTGTGCCGATCCGACCACGTCACGGCCGTCCAGGGCTTCCGGTATCGCCTGATACTGAATCGGCGTGGGCTCGGTGTATCCCTGTTCTTCGAGAGCCCGCAAGAGTTTGGGCGCGAGGCCCAGTGTCTGAAACGATGTCTTCATCTAGTACCACTATTGTTGGCATGCGTCCACGTACGAGTGACGTCTGCGTCACCGGCAACGCGTTGCTCGTGATCGATTGAACCTGAGGAATGAAGCGGCGGGCTAGCTACGCGCCGTTACCCAATCCTAAGCTGGGTAACATTCTGCAGACAGAAGAATCCAGCTTGCGGTTCGTTTACGGGCTTAAATATAGCAGGGTAGACGGCTTACGCCAATCCGGGCGACGCTATCCGGGAAGGCGGAGCCGGCGATAGTGCCACCCGAGCCCGACGATGTCGCCCTTCAGGTTCCGAGATCCGGCCTAATTGCCGACGAGCAGACGGGTTCGGGCGCTCTCGTTTCCTGTCCGATCGACCGCCGACACGGCTATGGCGGACACGCGCGCTCTCGGTTGGTCTTGCATGTCGGGCGCTGGCTCGCTCACGGTCGAGTCGGCCTCGAGCGATCCGTAGAGAGGAATCGTGGCCGACCGATCCTTTCGATCGAAGATGTCGTAGTACCACGACCCCTCCAATTCGTGGTACACGACCCAGCGGAAGACGTCGTTCGGGTCATCGTGGTTCCAGCTGACGAAGACCTCCTCGTCCTCGATGCGCGCGTCCGCGTTCGGCGCCTTGGGCGGCTTGCCATCCAGCCAGGGAGAGGGCGGAACAAGAGCCTGCTGGTTGTACGGGCCGTCGAGGATACCGCTGACCAGCGAATCGTTTCTGAGCAGCGATCCTATGCTCCAGTGAACGTTGCCCGGATCATCGCGAACCATCCCTCGGGTGATCATGATCTGGTTGATCACCTCGTCGATGCCCTTCTCGCCCGGGACTCTGCCGATGCTGAGCCCCGGCCAGAGGTGGCGGTCCTGCGTGTTCTCACCGATCCACCACCCGAGAAGTACCGGGTAACTCTGCGGGATCTGGTTGATCGGCCAGTATAGTTGGGGGCTCCAGTAGTCGACCCAACCCTTGTTCAACCACAGTCGCGCATCCGCGAACAGCTGGCCGTATTGGTCGAAGCCCTCAATCGACTCTGGGTGATTCGGGCGCCAGATGCCGAACGGGCTCAAGCCGAACTTGACGTGAGGCTTCTCTTTCTTGATAGCTTTGTAAACGCGCTCGATGAAGACGTTGACGTTGCTTCGCCGCCAGTCGCCGCGGGAGAGCTTGCCGCCGCCGTTCGCATAATCTTTCCAGCTGTCGTCGTCCGGAAAACCCTCGCCGTGGTTGTAGGACGGATAAGGATAGAAGTAGTCATCGAAGTGCACGCCGTCGATGTTGTACCTCTGCACGATGTCCATGACGACTGCGAATGAATGATCCTGCGTACCTCGCTTTCCGGGATCCAGCCACCAGTACCCGTCTTTGAGTTCCACGACGAGATCGGGACGAGTCGTGACGATCGAACGGTCCGAGACGGGACCGCCTTCCTTGTGGTGCGCCCGGTAGGGATTCAGCCACACGTGCAACTCGAGTCCGCGATCATGTGCTTCTTCGATCCAGAACTGGAGCGGATCGTAATAGGGGTCGGGCGATTCGCCCTGTTCGCCGCTCAGGTAGTACGACCACGGCTCTAGTTCGCTTTCGTAGAGGGCGTCGCACTGAGGTCGGACCTGGAAGACGACCGCATTGAAGTTGTGGTTCTTTAGAAGGTCGAGAAGTGCGATCGCTTCCTGCTGCTGCTCTTCGACGGGAAGCCCCGGTTTGCTCGGCCAGTTGATGTTGGCGACCGATGCCACCCAAGCTGCCCGGAACTCGCGCTGAGCCTTGGGCGGGCCTTCTGGGACCACTTCGCCGTCATGTTTCAGCGTGGCGCAGTGGCTTGTCGCTAAGGCAAGCGAGCAGATGACGACTGCCGTTGCCCAAGTGGGTCTGCGGTGCCGAGACTTCGGCCGGGCTTTCCCCTGCGATGGGCGGATGGTCACGCTGCATCCTCCTGCGACGGGTTCCGGACAAGTGATTTGGATGTGAGAGAAGATACTCCAGGCGCTTGCCCGGCTCCAGAACGCGATCGTGCGTCGCCCTCAGTCTTGAACCGGCCGCGCACCAGCCTAAGCCGTTCACATCGGTCTTCGTCGGCTCCGCTGGCTGTGTGATCGGAGTTCCGAGCGGTGGAGGAATGGCGCTATTGAACGCCGGTTGATCGCTCCCTACGTTCGTGGAAAGTAGGATTGCCGCTCGCCCAACCAAGGAGAGATCGCATGACCTAC
>JBDHAS010000030.1:0-28150 GCA_039588015.1 Gemmatimonadota bacterium
GCGCGTGGTAGGCCTTGGACAAACCGAGCATACGCCACGCCTCGCTGGACTCCTGCTGCATCATCGCCAGTGCCGCCTCGGGCTCACCCTTCAAGAGCAGCGCCACGCCGATGAAGTACCGCGCAGCCAAAAACCCCCGGCTCAGTGTCAGCACCGTGCGCAACGACGCGATGGCCTCATCCAGCCTCCCAGCCCAGAGGTACGTGCCGCCCAGCCAGTAATGGCCGGTGGGGTTCACCGGGTCGCGAGCGATCACGTATTCCCCGAGCGCGGCGGCCTCGTCCATGCGGCCGAGATCCACGGCCAGGATCGCGGCACGGACGATGATGTCCGTGTTGGTTGGGTCCAAGGCGAGGGCCCGTTCGAGATGCCGCGCCGCAGCCGCCAGGTCGCCGTCGTAGAGCAGCGCGATCCGGCCGAGCCGGGCGTAGGCCTCTGCATACTCCAGGTCGATCGCCAGCGCCCGGTTGGCCGCCTCGCGGGCCAGCCGATAGCCCTCGTCCAAGGGCCGCACGCCAGCGGACGCCACCTGGCTGATGTAGCTGTTGGCCAGGCCAGCCCAGGGCGCGGCGTAATTGGGTGCGATTTCCGGCGCACGCTCGTACAACGCGATGGACTGCTCGATGCTCTCGACCGTACCCTGGCGGTAAAGCTGCCGCGCCTGCAGGAACAGCGCATAGGCTTCGGGATCGGTCTCCTCGACCGTGGGCGGATCGCGGATGATCGGGACGGTGGAAAGAGCCTCTTCCCGCCAGCGGTTCCGAACGGCCAACCGGCTTTCTGGCTCTAATGGACTGAGGCCACCGCGGGTCGAGAAGCTCTTACCACTTCCGTGACCGCGCGTCGACCGGATGACTTCTGATCGCCTGTGATAAGGGGGTCTTTCCCTTCCTCAAGCACGTACTCGGCTCAAATCGGGGAGCCGCTCTCCTCCGGCGCTCCGAGGACTACCACACTGGCAGAGCAGGAGGGCAAGGCAAATCTTCGTCTTGACGTCCAAACGATATATCGCTAGAAAAGTTTGCTTCCTCGGCGGTAGGATCTTCCCTCACAATTCGGGATCGTTTGGGCAGGTCTGGAAACCTGGGCCTCATCCCATTTCCTCCAGCTTGAAAATAAGGCCTGGTGATCGGTGATATCAAGGTGTAAGTCCTTGCCATCAGAGCACTTGAAGGTCGAAATGATGTGCTCCAGTCCTCAGCCTGACGCGGCAATAGCTTCGGACCCGACACCCAGCTACAGGCCCGCCCTGCGGCTCCGACTCCTGTTCCGGCTCCTCCGGCGCGTCCTCGTCGCCCCTTCGCTCCGTCCCGGACGGGGACGACCTCGCCCTCGATCTTCTCGGGCTCCGTAGCCTCTTGGTGTTCTCCTGGAGTGTGTATCTCGGGGGGTAAGGAAAGAGGGGCCTCTCGGCCCCTCAAGGTGAAGTGCAATCGCGTTCTACGGGCGGGCGGCGACCACCGTCAGCCAGTTGCGCGGCCACGCCGTCACGCCCATCTCAGCGAAGGTCTCCCGTATCGCTTCTACTAGAACCTCGCTCGCCGTCTTTAGCGGGACGCCGGGGAGCGCGCCGGCGATGAAATCGGAGAAGCGGCTCAGGTCGATAAAGCCCTGCTCGGTTACTTCGCCCGGGTAAATCTCTTGAGACTTGATCTCGAACCCTCTCCGTTTTCAGTTTGCGAAGCGCCTTCAGCATCCAGCGGCGGTAGTACTTCTGGCTCTCCGGCGGCGACGCCCCATCGAAGAAGCTGGTGTTGAAGGCGAACGCGCCACCGGGCTTGAGCGTCCGATACACCTCCTCCAGCACGCCCTTCTTGTCCTCGATGTAATGGATGCCGTTACAGAAGACCACGGCGTCGACGGCCCGGCGGATACTGTTCGACATCTCCTCCGCCCGGCTCTGCACGAACTCCACCACCGCGTCCCGCACGCCTGCGACCTTATCCGCCACCTCCCGCAGCGCGGTGGCCGACATGTCGACGCCGATCACCATAGCGTCACGCGCGCCTCGGATCCTGTCGAGGATCAGCTCGGTGCTGGCACCGCTCCCACAGGCCACGTCCACCACGGTCCAGCCGCGCTTCAAGTCTGCGCGGTCCAGGAGCGCCAGGTTGGCCCTTCGGTAGAAGGCGTGCTCGCTGAACGCCTTGAAGGAATACTCGTCGGAGGACATTTGAACGTCGCAGGCTATGTCCTTGGTGGTCATTCGCGTGGCAATACCCCAGCGGCGGCTGATCCACGAGCACTAGCAATATGGGGCTCTCGGCGTACTGCGACCAGAACACACCTATCGACCCTCCCTTCGAGATCGGGTCGGTGCCCGATCACAAGCCCCCGTTCCAGTTCTTTCTGCTCAGTCAGCATGGCCCGCCTCCTGGTACGTCGACACGCCGTGGCGGTTGAAGTCGTCGTCCAAGCCGCCCGGGCGAGGGCCCTGGATCTTTGATTGGGGATACGAAACCGTACTGGGAAAGCGATACGGCCTCAATTAGCGATCAGTTATTGCCCGCAGGACCCTTTATCGTCCGCATTATCCTTCCGCTCACACACGAACACGCCTCGCTCATCGTAAGAGAAACTGCAGCCCGCAGTCAAAGCCGCCTGAAGCCGTCGCCTAGCGCGGTGAACCCGGATCTTGACCGTGTCCAGCGAGCAGCCGAGCATCTCCGCTATCTGGGGATTGGTGAGTCCGTGCAGATCATGGAGGATGATCGCGATCCGGTAGTCGTCCGGTAAGTTCACGAGATACTCCTGGACGCAAGCACTCATCTCCGACTGCTCGACGGCTTCGTCGAGGCGCGGCGCGGCGCGATCTTCGACCTCTACATCGTAGCCACCAGGCGACGGCGCGTGGATCGACTGGGGCGGGCTGTGATACGAGGACTGGCGAAAGCGGTCGTAGCAGACGTGCGTGGCGATCCGATAGAGCCAGGCCGTCAGCGATTTGTCATCCTCCAGGGTCTCGAGACTGCGGTGGGCTCGCAGGAAGGTCTCCTGGGTGAGATCCTCCGCTTCGCTGTGATCTCTCGTCATGCGGAGGATGTAGCGGTAGATCCGTTCTCTGTACTTCTCGAACACTGCCGCTGAACTCAGGCTCGCTGACGACTGCCGATCGCTCGCCATTTTTCTGCCTTCGTGTCTACCGGACAAACCATGGTAGATAGAAACGATTATCCGGTCAAGATAGTATTAGTAGTGATTATTGCTTGCGGCGAGTGCAGGCCGCCCCGGGCAAGTCGGTCGGGCCGTGCTGCCGCACTCGAGATTCGATTCCAGCGCGACCGATTCATCCACTTGTCGGGCCGAGGGCGGTATCCGCCATGAGCAGGACCTTACCCGCAGTCAGATTGGCGGTATAAGCCTCTATCGCCTGGCGCACTGCCGACAGCGGAAAGCGCATGCGGATGGTCGTCTGAAGTTCATGAGCCGCCAGGCGCTGCACACGTCGGGCAAAGAGCAACACCTGCAGGATATTCTTCTTCGCCAGCCAATCGGGCAGGAAGAACGAGTCGACGCGCTTATCGCCGTCATCCAGCCCCTGCAAAGCTGGCTCCAGGCCCTCCCCCGACATTCGGCCGTAGACGAGGACGGTGCTGCCTACGGGCGCGGCATCCAGGAGTTGTCGCGTTTGCCTGCCCGCGACGGGGTCGAGGATGAGAGTGGCCTGCAGTTGTCTCGAAAGGGTACGCAAGCGATCGACGAAGTCCGGATCGTGGCTATTCAGGACATGTTCACCTCCTAGCGAACGCAGCAGCTCTACCTGTTCCTGCCGCCGCACCAGGTGGATGACCGGGATCTGGCAGGCTTGTCCCAACCGCAAGATCATGCGCCCGAGAGCACCGGCGGCCGCGTTGCTAACGATCGCGCGGTGCCCACCGCGCCTGGCAATATCGAAGAAAGCCAGGGCCGTCATCGAATGGAAAATCAGTGTCGCTCCCTGCTCGACCGAGAGCTTCTTTGCTAGGGGGAAGCAGGTCGTCGCCGAAGTGACCATATACTCCGCCCAGGTCCCGCCAGAAGCCTCGGCCGTCCCGCACGCTACCCGTTTCCCCAGGTAGAACCGCGGAAGCAGACCTGATCCCGCCGCGATCACCGTTCCACTGCCTTCCAGGCCGGGTACGATGGGGAAAGGTTTGCGGAAACCGTACGAACCCTTGAGGAAACCGAGATCGGACGGGTTGATAGGTGCAGCGGCCATCCGCAGCAGCAGCTGCCCAGGACCGGGCTCGGGAACGGGAATCTGTCCGACCGTCAGGGGGCCGCCGCTGGCTTGGAGCAGGACCGCCTGCATGTACTTGGGGAATCGACGCGTTCACTTGGAAGCCTTCCATGCCTTACTCGTGTGAGGAGCTATCTCACCACCCCCCTTCCCCCGGCCGGAAACATGAGCGTCACACCGGGCGCGGCCAAGTACTTCAGTTTCGCCGCCGGAAGCTCGTGGGCGACCTCAAAGTCACGTTCTTCTCTCCGCTGGGCAGCACGTACCCCTCGCGTTCGCATCAGGTGAAGATGATCTGGCCGGCCGCAGCCATCTCGTAAAACTCGCCGACCGTCACGATGCCGCTCACCTGGGGCACAAAATCGCTTTCGTCAAGCCCGAACATCTCCACCGACGCCTTGCACGCGTATAGCCGGGCGCCCGAGTCCGCGATCATCTCGATGAATTCGGGGATAGGGGGAATGTCGAGCTTCTCCATCTGCTTACTCATGAAACGGGTCACCAGCGCCGACATGCCTGGCACGCCTCCCAGCCAGGTCATCAAGTGCAGACCGGGATTCCCCACCGTGGCGATCTTGATGTGTTGCTGACGCTTCTTATGGACAGCGTCCAATCCGAAGAAGGTGAAGAACAGGTTCGCCTCGATGCCTTCCATCCTGGCTCCGTTCGCCATGATCAGGCCCGGATAGATCCCGTCCAGCGACCCCTTGGAGACGATAATGGAAACCCTCTCGATGGTTTCCGGCGTTTGATCGACTACGCCGATCCTCTCAGCCGACTCGTACATCTGGTCATCCTCCAATTCGTTGACGCCACTCCTGCCTGCCTCTAAATGCATCCCCGCGGCTTTGGAATGCCGCCGATCTTCGCGGCCAGCTTGGCCGGACCCTTGGGGAACAGCTGGTACAGCTCCTTGATCGGGACCCCGGACTCCTTGCCGAGTGTCCGGATCGTGGGCGCGCTGCCCGTGTCCAGGTAGCGCTGGCGCATGAACCTGATGACTGCCCAGTGCCGATCGGTGAGCTCGCCGATTCCGTGCTCACGGGCGATGTCGGCGGCAATCTCCTCGGTCCAATCCTCGGGCCTCCGCAGGAAGCCCTCGGCGTCCACTTCGACGGTGATCTGTTCAATCGTTTCGGTCGTCATCGTCCTGTCCCTCCCTGTCATTCACTGGCTAGGCGGTGGCGGCTTAGGTAAGCGTCTGTGCCGCCTCCCGGCTCTTGCCCCTCATGGTCAACTGGGTCGGAACCGTGGGCACGCTCCGGCCGTGCATCAGCACGTTCCAGTAGACCCACTCGAATCCCAGCTTGCCCCAGTGGTTGAGTCGACTCTCGTTCAACAGCGCCAGAGGCCCCAGCACCGGGAATGGGAACTTCCCGGGGAGCGGCTCCACGTCGTAGTTGAAGTCGAGCAACAACGCCTTGTGGTATCCGGTTTCGACGAAGCAGTTGACGTGCCCGTCGAACGCCGGCTCGAGCGGCATGCCGGCCAGGAAGCGCTCGACGTTCCCCACCAGTACCTCCGCCTCGAAGTGCGCCACCGACCCCGACTTCGTGATCGGGAGATTGGTGGCATCGCCGATGGCGAAGATGTTCTCCTTGCGCATCGCCTGGAGCGTGTGCCTGTCGGTGAGGACGAAGTTCATCTCGTCCCCCAGTCCATCGGACCGGCCGATGAACGCGGCGCCCTGGTGTAGCGGCACGCTGACCAGGAGATCGAACTCCACCTCGCGCTCGTCCCACGACACCAGCAGACCTCCCGGCCCGTCCACGTCTCCCGCACTGAATTCGCTCACCAAGTCTATGCCCTTTTCATCCAGCAATCGTCCCAAGCGGTTGGCCGCGATCGGTTTGGTGAAGGCGTTGTCCAGCGGCGTCACGTAGGTGATCTCCGTTTTGTGGCGCGTGCCCCGCCTGGTGAAGAAGTAGTCGGCGAGGAACACGAACTCGAGCGGAGCCACCGGACACTTGATCGGCATCTCTACCACGTTCAGGACCAGGCGGCCGCCTTCCCACGTCGCGAGCTGCGCTGCCAGCGCTTGGGCGCCCTCGAGGGTGTAGAACTCGAACATCTTCTCACCCCAGCCCGGGCCCGTGAGCCCCTCAGTTTCCTGCGGCGCCACCCGCGTTCCGGTCGCCACGATCAGTGCGTCGTAGTCGAGCGTCGTCCCGTTAGTCAGATAAACCCGGTCGTCGTCCGGCGAGACCCGGTCGATCTCCCCAGCGACATAGCCAACCCCCTTCGGGACAAACGCCGCTCGCGGCTTGACGAGGCTCTTAGCTTTGGCCATGCCGAACGGGAGGAACAGCAGCCCCGGCTGGTAGACGTGGGTGTTGTCCTGGTCGACCAGGGTGATGCGCATCGTTCCCTTGCGAAGCCGGTCCCGGTACGTTCGGGCGAGCCTATTAGCCATAACGGTGCCGGCGGTGCCGGCACCAAGAATCACGACCTTTGTCATCGGTTTCCCTCCGACTGCGCGGCAGCGGTAGTCGCCACCGGATTTTCTTCCTTCAACTTCGCGATGATCTTGTCGGCCACCTCGCGTGCCACCGCCTTGCGCTCCTCCTCCGGAACGTCGTCCATGAGAAAGATGTCGGTGTACTTCTTGTACAGCGGCAGCGCATCGATGTGAACGATCTTCTCTTCCTCGATCAACTTCTTCAGGATGCGCCCGTGGCACTTGAGGAAGCAGCCATCGATCATCACGGCCTTGTCGGCATCCTTGACCCACTGTGCCATCGACGAATGAGGCACGAAAAACGCTTCGGCGTGGCAGGCGCGCGCGAGACTCGGCACTTCTTGCGCTACTAGATTGGCCGCCAGTCTGGCGATTTCCCCCCGGATGCAGGGGCCCTCGCAGGAGAGCACAGGGATCGTCTTCTCCTCGATTTGCTCCTTCGCGTAGGCCTCTCCGACGGGGCAGAACCCTTTCACCCCCTGCACGTCCAGCGAGAAGTCAGGTGTGTAGTTTTCCATGTCGACCTCCATTTGAGATGAGTCCCTAGCCTACGTGCCGCTCGTCCAGCGGACTAACCACAACACGGTTTGTCGGAGCCCGCTGATCGCGGGTCCTTGAGACCGTCTTCGTGCTTCGGTTGGGCCACGCCTGGAGCCGTTTCGTTCGCCGTCGCCGACTGCGCTGCAGCCACGGGCTCAGCCGCAGTTGTGCTGGCAGGGTCGGCAAGAAGCTCCAGGGCGGTGTCGAGAACCTTCCGGGCAGGAACCTGCCGCAGCTTGTCGGCAAGACGTAAGGCTTCGTAGATCTGCCGGTCGCTAAGGCCGGCCTTTCGCGCCTGCGGGACATGGTACTCGATGCAAGGCACGCAGTTACTACCGAGTGCGGCACCGAGCGCCACCAGTTCCCGTTGGGCACTAGTCAGTTCTTCCATGAGGAGCTCCCTTTCGAAGTTCGAGTTGGCGGCCTGAGGGGACCCGATTGCCCCCCTTCACTCTCTTGGACGGATCTCGGCTTGGAAGAGATACACCTGATGCGGCAAGCGCGGAACTCGACGAGATCGCCGGCCTGCGGCCTAATGGATCAGCGCTTCAGCTGCGCCTGCGAGGCAAACGCGGTCTAGCTTCCGCCTTTGCCCGGCTTGTCCTGGAACGTCATCGCCGTACGCCCTATATTCGTCTCCGTCATCCTGCACGTCAGCCGTACTACTTCGCCCGAGCGTACACCCGTGAGGGCAAGGACAGTCAGACCCGCTCCCGAATGAGCACTTACGTCCTCATGCGGATTCTGGAGTCCTCTCCACGCCGATACGACCTCGGCATCCGCCTTCTCACGTTCGGTCACCTGGACAGAGCTTACAATCGACTCGTCAGCCACGTCGCGCGGGGCCAGCGCGTGCTTGATCTCGGATGCGGCACCGGTGCGCTGACGCTCCGTGCGGCGCGGCGCGGCGCGGTAGTCAGGGGCATAGACGTCAACCCCCAGATGCTCGAGATCGCGGAGCAACGGGCGCGGGACGCGGGGCTAGCCGAGCGGGTGGAGCTGAAGGAGATGGGCGTGGCCCAGCTCGACGAGGAAGAGGCGGAGAGCTACGATGCTGTCATGAGCGGCCTCTGCTTTTCCGAGTTGTCCGAGGACGAGCTGGCTTACACCTTGAAGCACGTCGCGCGAGTGCTGAGGCCCGGGGGCCTGCTGCTCGTGGCCGACGAGGTCAGGTCGCGAGGCGTTCTCACCCGGCTGATGCACTCTCTAATCAAAATGCCGCTGGCGGGGCTCACCTACCTGGTTACCCAGCAGACCACGAGAGCTGTCTCGAACCTACCGGAGAAGATCATGGGAGCGGGTCTGTCGATCGTATCGACGAAGTGGAATCATCTCGGGAGTTTTTGTGATATCGTGGCCCGGAAATCGGAGCGAGCAACGTCGTGAAGGATGTGAGATTCGCCTGGGTAACCGTTCTTCAGACGTTGCTGCGGCTGCTCCCGTTTCCTTGCAGGACCGGCGTGGTGAGGATCGGCGCTCCGGGGCGAGACGCGCCCGTGCTGATGACCTGCAACTTTCGTCTCACCGTAGAACGGGTCCGCCGCGCGCTGGCCGGTCTCGACGCGTACTTGCTGGTGGCGAACAGCCGCGGGGTGAACGTATGGTGCGCGGCGACCGGCGGCCTGTTCACCAATTACGACGCGATCTCCGTGATAAAGACCAGCGGGATCGAGGATCTCGTGGATCACCGGCAGGTGATTTTGCCGCAGCTCGCCGCGACCGGACTCGAGGGCGACGTCATCCGCGAGAAGACCGGCTGGCGGGTCATCTGGGGCCCCGTCTATGCGCGTTCGATTCCCGCTTTCCTGGCAAGCGGACTGAGGAAGAGCGAGGCGATGCGGGTGGTGAGTTTCCGGTGGCCGGAGCGACTCGAGATGGCGGTGGCCTGGGCATTCCCGATCTCGCTTCTGGCGTTCGCGGTATTCCCCTTCTGGCAAGCGGGCGCGCTCCCAATGGCGGCCCTCGTATGGACTGCCTCCCTGGCTCTCTTCCTGGGCTTCCCGCTATACGAGCGAGTGATACGCAGCGGCCGCCAACATGCCGGATTCGTCTTCTTCTCGTTCGGCGAGCGCGGCCTGCCCGTCCTGCTCTGGATCCTCTTCCTGGTCGGGCTAGCAAGCTACTCGGCGCTGGCCGCGGAGTTCTCCTGGTCGTTCGTCTTCCGCTGGGGCCTGCCCTCGCTGGTTGTCCTGCTGATCTTGGGTATCGACGTGACAGGGAGCACCCCGACGTACAAGGGCGGCCTGCAGGAGGATCGGCAGATGCGGATAGCTCTCGACGGAGATCTCTGTCAGGGAGTTGGCATCTGTGAGGAGGTGTGTCCGACGGGCGTGATCGAGGTGGATGAACAGCTGCACGCAGCCAGCCTGGCCCGGATCGACGGGTGCGTGCAGTGCGGCGCCTGCATCGTTCAGTGCCCGCTGGACGCGCTCTACTTCCAGAGCCCGAGCGGCGACGTGGTGACGCCCGAGACCGTCCGGAGGTACAAGCTCAACCTCCTGGGCAGCCGGCGGCACTCGAAGCGGAAGGCGGTGGCGCGCAGCGCATAACGGCCTCGCGCGGGCGAGCCACCCCAGCGGTCCGTGCCTGCCGGGACGCAACCGAGGGTCTACTGCAAGAACTTCCTGGCATGGACACAAGCTAGGCCATTCGCTATTCGCCTCCACTGACCACCGCCGCGGCCGGTACTGGCTCGCGGAAGAATCGACGCTTGGCCCACAGCGACACCTGCACGAGACCGATCATCACCGGCACTTCGACCAGAGGGCCGATTACCGTCGCGAACGCCGGCTGCGACGCGATCCCGAACACGGCGATGGCTACCGCTATAGCCAACTCGAAGTCGTTGCTGGCCGCAGTGAGCGCCACCGTCGTCGTCTCCGGGCGCGAAGGCGCCGCATGATGGAGGGCACGGTTGCCTCCCTCAGATGCGCCCTAAACGAAGGAGCCAGCTCGGGTGCCCATGCGGGCAAACACCGTCTGGCTCCACTCGACAGCCGTCGGTCGCCGAGATTATGCCGTCCTCAGCCGCCGCGATCAGCTCCTCCTGGAGAGGTTGTGGCTCCGTCGGGTCGGGCCACGTCCTCGGATTCGGGCGATACTCGCCCTCCCACATGAGGTTCATCTCTTTCCTCCTTAGTGTGGGCCGTGGCGTGGGGGTGACAGTCCTCGTAGACCTCGCGGATTTCCCGGAGGTCGAACGAGGTGTAGCGCTGCGTGGTCTGGATGCTGGCGTGACCCAGCATCTGCTGGAGCGCCCGCAGGTTGGCTCCGTTGCGAATCAGGTGGGTGGCGAAGGAGTGCCGGAGCATATGCGGCGTGACCCGCTTCTTGATCTCCGCCGCCTTGGCGTACTGGGTGAGGGCGTTTCGGACCCCGTGGTGGTCGAGGGCGTGGCCACGCCGGTTGAGGAACAGGAACGGCCTGTTGGGATGACCATCGGAGAAGGTGGGCCTAGACTCGGTCAGGTACCGGGTCACCATCTCGACCGCCCGCTCACCAATGGGGACGAGGCGGTCCTTCTTGCCCTTGCCCTGGCGAACGGTGACGCTGGCCTCTTTCAGGTTGACGTCGTTGATGTGCAGGTTGGTCAACTCGCCGATCCGCAGACCGCCCGAGTAGAGCAGCTCGAGGGCGGCTCGATTGCGGACGTCGTACGGGTCATCGCCATCGGCCTGGGCGAGGACAGCCTCGACCTCCTCTTCGGTGAGGTGCCGGGGCAAGGTCTCGGCGGGCTTGGGGCCTTTCATCTTCTTGGTTGGATCGGAGGGGATGTAGCCCCGGATGGTCAGGAATTGGCAGTAGACCTTGACCGTGCCGAGCTTCCGGCCGATCGAGGAGCCCTTGTAGCCCTCCTGGCGCAGGACTTCCAGGAACCCGTGGATTGTGTTGCGGTCGATCTGGTCGACGTGCTCGATCCCCTCGGACTCCAGATACCGGAAGAACTGCTTGAGGTCGATTGTGTAGTTCACGATCGTCCGCCAGGCGAGGCCCCGATCGTGGACCATGTGATCCTCGAATTCCTCGACCCGGAATTCGGGGGGGGGTGCGGAGTCTGATCATACCGGCCTCCAAAGTCAGTGCGGCGAGTTGGAGAAGCGCCTGGGCCACGGACTGGCCAATGGCCGCTCGCCGCTGTGGGCGCAGGAACCGGAGCGAGTGGGCCCATAGGTGCGGATCACCTTTCAGGATGCGTGCGACATCAAGCGCCGCCGCTTCCATGAAATCCTCGTGTTCGAGGAGGTCGTCGAGGGTCCAAGGTTCGCTCCTCATCTCGCCCTCTAATACAGATTTTAGGCGAGACGCTTGGGATATTTCTGGCGCCTGCGGATGAGTGGAAACTCCGCAAGTATCTGTATTGTCTAGGGATGGGGAATCGACCTCAAGTAGGGGCTTAGAGAG
The DNA here is from genome assembly GCA_039588015.1 of Gemmatimonadota bacterium. GTDB lineage: Bacteria > Gemmatimonadota > Gemmatimonadetes > Palauibacterales > KS3-K002 > JASFMO01. The sequence goes on from JBDHAS010000030.1 coordinate 11,619, forward strand.
AATTGATGGCGCTGGGCTGGATGAAGGCGAATTTTCCCATTGACAGTCAAACGATATATCGCTAGATATATCTTATCGATATATCGGACCGATATGTCGGCCGATATATCCAGGAGGGCTCACGAGTCGGGATCCGCCTCGCGCTCGGCTCGTGACCGAAAGTTACGCCAGCACGGAGCAGTGGCATGTCAAGACGATCTCGTGACTTCGGACTCGGCGGCTTCGCCGCTTTCTGCGGTCCCAATGGATTTTCCTTCGGGAGCGGCCGCCGGGGCTTCGGCTTCCGATTCTTCGACCGAGGTGACCTCAAGTACGTCATCCTCAAGCTCCTCGCCAAGAAACCCATGCACGGGTACGAGGTGATGCGGGCGCTAGAGGAGGAGTCGTGCGGTTGCTACTCGGCAAGCGCCGGCTCGGTCTATCCCACGCTACAGATGTTGGAGGATCAGGGGTACGTAGTTTGCGAGGAGCAGGAGGGCAAGAAGGTATACAGCATCACCGACGAGGGCCGCGAGTTCTTGGAGGAGAACGGCGACCTCGTGGACGACATCCTGGATCGTGTAAGCGAGGTCACAGACCGCCTATTTCGTACCGAGATGCGGGACCTCACGCGCTCGTTTCGCAGGCTCGCTCAGGTTACATTTGAGCGCGGTGTTCGCTGGACAGAGACCCCGGAGGAGATGGAGAGGATCAAGCAAATCCTCGACCGGGCAATTCGGGAGATCGAGGAAGTGAAACCGGGCGCGACCGGCAACGCCTAGCGCGCGGAGGCAGTTCTATGGAATTCGGATTCGGCTTTCTAATACTGTTCGGAGTGATCTTCTACGGAGTGGGCCGACTGTGCGGTTGGGGGCGGCGCGGGTGCAGACCCTGCCACGGCGGTCGTCTCGATTCCAGGGAGAGGGAGAGCGACAGCGATCGCCGGCTGTCCAACCTGGAGTCGCGAGTCAAGCGGCTGGGCGACCGAGCGGCCGCGCGGGACCGACGGGTCACTCCAGCGACGTACCGGGGTGGCAGAGCCAAGGAAGCGGAGCCGGTTCGCATGAAGGCGAAGCGGAAGTCGGCGCTCGAGGAGCTTCAGCAGAAGTTCGTCGAGGGGCGGCTTTCGCTGAGCGAGTACGAGCAGGAGCTCGACCGGCTCGAGCGGCTCGAGTAGAAAGCTCCGGACGATCGCGTCCACACTGGCGCCTAACGGCCCCCGTTAGGCTGATGGCTGCTACTGGAGCCAAGCGTCCTTGCACGACCGGCCGCACTCCAGTTCTTAGCCATTCTTGCTTGTTCCCTGACCACTCAACGCCACTACCTTTGTCACCGCGCGGACCACGGAAGGCGACTCAAGTCGAGGCTTAGGCAAAACACTTGGAATTACTGCGGATTCCGGAAGAATGGCTTGTCAGAAGCTGGCCTTGACGCGGATGTAGACCTGGTCCACGTCGCCCCAGCGGCCGAACAGCGTGGTGCCGGCTCCGCCTGCGAGAAAGGCGCCGAGTGACACGTCGACGTTATCCACCGGTGCGTACACGACCTCGGGAAAGGCCCCAATCCCTAAGTGAGCCAACGGATTGGACCACCGGGCGACCTCCACGGCTCCCTTTAGGGTCAGTGTAACGGTCTCGCGGAAGAGTCGCTGCTCAAACCTGCCGACCAGGTAGTCGTGGAGCTCGTCCGCGCCACGCTCGAGGAACAGCCCGTGCGCCCACTGAAGGTTGAGATACCAGCCGCCGGCGAACGTGTAGTCGCCTCCGAGCGTCCAGGTCGCATACGGCCGGTCCTTGAGTGTGACCGATCGGTTCCGTACGCTGTCCCCGTTCGCCACGACAACGGTAACGCGAGCGATCTCCTCGGGGAACACGACGGCTCCCTCTCCCCACAGCCCGACGCCTCGCCAATCCGTGGCAAGGTCAGCGCCGAGCACGCGGATGTGGGGGAGCGCGGTCCACGCGTGACCCTCGAACGCCTGGGACGCAGAGGCTTCCGCCTGGCCGACCAGCAGCACACGGTCCACAGCGGGAATACCGTCGAAGCCGTAGAAGTAACTCATCGAGACATCGAGGCCCGCGGTGTGCCCTGCGATCTTCAGCCCGTACTGGTTGTCACTCATACGCCGCAACGGTCCCTCGAAGTGCTCCTCCCATGACGAGACGGACCCTGGTGGCGCTGGTCCCCCTGCCCCCGCTAGCGCGCCGTCCGCCCCCGGCGGCAGCAGCGGCCCGTGCGCCGTCGGGGTCCAGACCGCCTCGACCTTCCAATCATCCGTCGCATAGTACTCTGCCCGCACTGCCCACGTCGGGATTCGCGCCGTGAAGTCGGTCAGATCTGACAGGTCGTATGGGTTTAGCCGGTCAGTCGGGTTGATCCCGTCGGCCGTCCCCCACTGGACCCGCTGTTTGCCGATCGTGAGATCAAGCGGGTCGAGCAGGAACCCCGAGATACGCGCCTGCGCCTCCCACACGGTGAGCGAGCTGGGAACGTGGAGGTCCGCGTCCTTCAGATCGTCAGTTGATCGTGCTGTTGTGAAGTCGTAGAACCGGAAGTCGAGGCTGACGACAAGGTCCACCCGCCCGCCGAAGCTGGCGGTGAGCTCGGGACGGAAGACGTTGTAGAAGTCCGCGAGCCGCACCGAGTCCCCTCCCAGAGCGAAGCGGCGGTCGAGCTGCACGAATCCGCCGACGTGCACCTGCTGGGCCTGCACCGGACTCCCGAGCAGCGCCGCGGCTAGGAAGACAAAGAATCCGGCGGCGCGCCCGAGGCCCCGAGATTCAGGCCGGACGCTTGAGCTGCCGTTGACTGAAGAACTCATCGTCGAGCTCCGTGTCGAACTGCAGTTCCTGGAGATCGATCACCGTTCGATGCCCGTCCTTGGTCGTCGTCACCTCCACGCAGCGCGCGATCCAGTACCCGCCCACACGTTCGATATCGGACGCCACGACCGTCTTTACGAGCCCTCCGTCCCGGCCGAACAGCTCCATGCCTGTGATGACCCAGGTATCGCGCTGGACCTGCATCACAATCCGACCGTAACTCACGTCGGCATCGGGCAACGGCTCGAGCGTGAGAGCGTACCCTTGAGAAGTGGATGCGGCCTCTGCCACGCGATAGTCATCCCCAAACCGCGTCTGAGAGAGATCTTCGTAGGAGAGATCGCTCCCCATGAAGTCCTCGTTCTTGATCGACGAGGAGATCCGTCGCACGCGCCTAAAGGCGGGGAGGTAGAGGTACATCCGATCCTCGGACAGCCGCAGAAACCCCACGTCGCGGACGTCCGCCGGCGTCACGAACTTCACCAAACGCTGCTCGGGACCCTTCTGATACATTCTAAGAGTGCGGACTTTTTCGCCGCCGTCCGTGTCGATGAGCGTCATCCGTTGTGTGGCTACCACGTCCTGCGGTGCGTTGAGCGTCGAGTCCACCCGCTTCAAGACCCACGCTCCGTCCTGTGCCGCCGCGTTAGGTGCCAGCAGCCCCGTCAGCGCGACCGCTATACTCAGTTTGCCGTTCACTAGCATCGTGCCTCCTCGTTTCCGGCCTCTGCCCGCAGGCCCGCCTCATCCTGCTCAACCCCCGGGATGGACACGAGGCCTGCTCCCTCTCCCAAGCGGCCGGGTGCTCGTGATCGAGCCTGGAGAAACCGCGGACGCACGGTGAGGTAGAGGGCTGGGAGAAGCAGCAATGTGAACGATCCGGCGACGAACATGGTGAGCGACGTCAGGCCACCGAAACGGCGGATGTGCTGGCAGGTGGCTGCAAGTAGCACCATGAACCCGAAACCCACCGCCACCGCGTTCACGAGAATCGCGACGCCGCTCGTCTGTAACGCGTTCGTTAGCGCCTGGAAGGTTCGACCGCCGGCGCGGGCGAGCTCCCGGCGGAAGCGGTGCGTGAAGTGGATCGAGTAATCGACCCCGAGACCGATCGCGATCGACGCCACCATCGCAGTGAACGAATCGAGCCCGAGCGACAGATACCCCAGCGCCCCGAAGTTCACGGCGATGGTCGCCGCCAGGGGGACAACCATCAGACCGCCGGCCACGGGTGAGCGGAAGACGAGCGACAGAAGTACAAGCACGACGACGAGCGTCAGCAGGACGCTTCGGATCTGCGTCGGGAGCAGCTCATCCTCCATCTGCGCGAGCACCGACGCGAGTCCTGACCGACCGATGCTCACCGGCACGAGCCTCTCCGCGCCGCTTTCCTCCAGGCCCCACTGTTCGGCGACCGTGGCGTTCACGACCATGACGGGACCGTGGGCTTCCCAGAATGCGCCGCGCACATTCCGCCGCAGCACGCTGTCTCGAACCAGCGCCGGCGCTGCCGCCCCCAGTGTGGCCATGGCCGCGCCGACACGCTCGCGGCCCATCGCGTCGAACGTGATTTGCTCGAGCGAGAGGTCGAGGGCCTCCCGCTCCCACTCGCCGATTCCGGGCACCGCGGCTCGGACCGCTGCGTCCACGCCCGCCGCGTCCACGCCCCACACGGTAGCGGCGTCGGCGAGCAGCTCAGCCAGCTGGCGGGCCGACGGCGGCTCGATGTTTGCTTCGGCCTCGGCGCTCTCGAGGTATCGCCGCACGGCCCGGCGGACTCGTGCTCGCGCCACCGTGTCCGGCGTCCACTCCGCGAAGGCCCCCGCCAGCACCGGGAGCGAGGCAGGAGCCTCCACACCCCGACCCGCGAACTCCCAGCGGAGCTGAGTCACGAGTTCCGCCGTCCGCAAGGCGCGTACGGCGGCGTCCGGCACATCGTCCAGCTCGCGGCTATCCACGACCACCATGGCCGCCGTTTGCGTGCCGAGCCATCCGTCGACACCGTCCACCGCCTTGCGGATCGATGGCGTCTCCCAGTCAGCCACTCGCGCTTGGACCAGACCCTCGGTCGCCGCACCGGACACGACGAGCTGCTCGATCGCGTCTTCGTCCTCGATCAAGAACCATAAATTCGCTACACCCTCTCGAGTGTCAGGGATCGCGTAGCGACCGTTTACCGCCGCGTTCATTTCGGCAATGAGGCTTGCGAGTGACTGGCTCTTGCTCACAGTCGGGAGTGCATCCATGCGCCGCTCCAGTGTCCGCATCGCCAGCAACGTTGCGGGATCGAGCAGATCGCCCCGCACGAGCAGCTGGAACGGCAGCGAACCGCCCAGCTTGTCGCGCAGCAGGAGTTCGGCGCGGTGGGGCGAACTGCTGCGTTCAAGGCAGAGCGTCCAGTCGACCGACTTGACGATGAGCACCATGCCGGCGCCGGCGGCCAAGGCCGTGGCGAGCCCTGCCGCGAGCACGGCCCTCGGGGCATGTGTCACGACACGGGTGAGTCCACCGATGAGCCGGGTGTGCGCTCGCTCAGCGCGCGACCTCGGCGCGCCGATCCCAAACGCCGCTAGAGCAGGCAGGAGCGCGAGGGTGACGACGAGCGCGCAGAAGAGACCGAGCGCGGTGAGCAGGCCGAACTGACGAATGATCGCGACGTTGGAGATCGCTAGACTACCGAAACCGATCATCGTCGTGACCGTCGTCAAGACGAGCGGGACCCGGATTTCCCGGTAAGCGCCCGACGCAGCCCTCGGGGCGGGCTCGCCGCCAGATCGGTGCTCGTAGTAGCGCTTCATGTAGTGGATCCCGTCGGCGCTCCCGAGCACGATCAGCACCACGGGGACGAGTCCGGAAAGCAGATCCAGTGGCAAGCCGAGCACACCCATGATGCCGAGCACGAGTACCGAACTCACCAGCACGACCGCGAGCGGGTAGACCACGCCCGTCCAATGGCGCAGCCCCACGTAGAGCACTAGCACCAAGAAGGCCACCATCAGCGGCACGAGGACCGCCATGTTCTTGGCGATCTGCAGTGAGATGTTGTACATCAGGAACGGCATGCCCCCGAAGTGCACCTCCACACCGGAGGGCCCGCCGCCCGCGTCGATCAGGGCTCGCGTGGCCCCGACAACGCGCTCTACTGTCGCGATGGTTGTGGCTTGACGATCCTCACCCCCGTTGGCGAACCGCAGCTGAATGGCAGCCAGCGTCCCGTCGGCGCTCACAAGGTTTCCGGAGATGCGCGGATTGGCGCCTACCCGGCGCCGCAGCTCGGCCAGCTCCGCCCCAGTCGCTGGCAACGCGTCCCGCCGAACGAGTCGCCCTACCTCGATGCCCCACTCGGTCCCTGCGAACTCCAACGTATTGGTGAGACTCGTGGCATAGTCGACGCCATCGATCGCCTGATAGGCGTCGGTGAGCTCATCGACCAGCGACAGCACCTCGGGCTGATAGACGTCCGGCGCCGTTACCAGAACGATGCCGGTCTCATTCCCGCCGAATACGTCGCGGACGTAGTTGTAGGCGCGGACGAGCGGGGTCTTCGCGTTGAGGTAAGTGACGAAATCCGCGTTCAGGCGGACACGGGTAGCTGCCAGGCCAGCCACGGCCATGAGAAGCAGGGCTACGGTGAGCACGACGCCCCGCCGGCGAATGACCCACTCGGTGAAGCGACCGTGAGCGCCGTCAGAGTCGATCCCTGACTGGCGCTGGCCCTCAGACCCAACAGCGTCGCAGATGCCGTGTGTAGCCGAGAGTTCGACGCTGCCAGAAACAGCGTGAACCGCAGGCAGCTGAGTGTCCGGGTCCCCTCCCTGATTCGTCAGCCCTTCGCCGACTTCCTTCATGGTGTCGACCTCGATTCGCAGGACCGTTGGAACGCCACGCCCGCCTCTGTCGGCCGGCTCACCCAGGCAGACGGGTGGCGTCCGATCCCATTACACCCTGCGATCGATGCCTGCTTGAATCAGTTGTGGTGGCCCGGAGAATGGCGGCAGGTGCAGTCGAGGCACCCGTGCTCGGCACACGTGCCACAGCAAAGCCCGAGCTGCTTCCGTAGGGCCGCGCGTGCCCGGTGGAGTTTCACTCGGACATTGTTCGGCGTCATGCCGGTCTCGGCGGCTACGTCCGCGATGCTTGACCCCTCGATGTCCACGCGTCGGAGCAACGCGGCGTAGCTTTCCTTTAACGTCGGAAGTAGGTCATTTACGCACTGGCAGATCGCACGCTCGACCACAGGCTCGGGTTCGTCTCCGTCGCTGGCCATTCCGGCGGCCCGTGCCAGCGCCCTGTTCTCCGCGCCGCGGTGCCGGTAATGGTCGATGAGGGCGTTCCGGAGCAGACGATAGAACCATGCCACGACGGTCTCATCATTGCGGATGGTGCCGCCTTTCTCGACGCTTCTGAGAAAAGCCGCCTGAAGAATGTCTTCGGCCTCCGAGCTGTTTCCCACACGATGCTCGAGGAATTCGCGAAACTGCCGGTGATTCTTCATCAGCACTTCGAGATGCTCCGGAGTTACCTTGGGGGCATTCATCCTCCTAGGTCTGAACGGCTAAACGAAGCGACCAGGAGCGGCGCGGGATGCCTCCCCCGGTCGGCTCGCTCTTTGGAGTGCTTGTGACTCAGTTACCATCTAGGGTGGCCAGGTAAGCCAGCATTGCCTCAATCTCCTGCCGGATAAGGTTGAGATTCGGCATCATGGACGTTGCATTGTCGAACGTGGGGTCGGCCAGCTTTTTGCGAACGTAATCCGGATCGCGGCGATCGAGTAGTCCGTTCAATGATGGACCGACTTGGCTGCCCTCCTTGCCGATCACATGACAACCCAAGCAAGCTCGAGTAGCCACGAGTTCGCGGCCGCGGGCGATGACCGCCGGGTCGGTGGAGGGCGGGTCGGTGCTCGGCTGGCCGGCCTCAGCGGCCATCGCCCCCGAGCCCGCCGCAGGCCAGTCAGAGTTCGCGGCCTGCAGGAAGGCGAGTACAAACCGAACCTGCTCGCCCGTCATGTTGGCGCGGACGCGCATCTGGTTCACGATGGTTACCCAATCGCGGTCGGACCGTTCAATCGGCGACCGCGCGTTGTGGCAGCTACCACATACAGCGCCATATACGCGTGCACCTTCGGCCACAGGGTCGACCTCTTGGCCTAACCCGACGGAGGAGACGATGACCAGTGTCCCCAAGGCCACGGCCCCTGCGGCTGCGAATGTCTTCGGATATTTGATCTTTTTCATTCCTGTCCTCTCTAATCAAAAGCCGTAGGCGACGTGTGCCACCAAACGGTCGTTGTCGATCTCCACTCCGTCCTCGCGATTGATCTCGTAGCCGGCCATGATCGCGATGGATGGGCTAAACCAGTAGTCGAGTCCGATCCCAGCCTGCCAGGCGCCCTCCCCCTCCTCGACAAGCTGGCCGTCGAGCTTGTCATCGAAGATCTGCGTCCAACGGAGGACGGGCTCCCAATTGCGCCACCGGTACGCCAGCTGAGCGTAGAACCCTTGGCGTTTGAGGGATGGAAACCCTTCCAGTGTCTCGATCTCCTGCTGGGTCTGAAGATACTCACCGCGGAGCTCGAAGCTGGCGTGGCGGGCCTCCGCCGCCACGTTCCAGCTAGTGAAATCGAGCACGCTGTTCTCGTCATAATCTCCGCTGAACGCCGAGATGTTCAGCTCGGCCCAGGGCGGCAAAACGACATCCAGTCGCCCGCCCACCATCTTGTCGGTGTTATTGTCGCTGGAGGACGCCGGGAACTCGATCTCGGGGACCTCGCCCTCCTCGCCTTCCTCGCCCTGGGGGCCGTTGGTCGCGTACAGGTTGAACGCCACGTTCCAGTTCCCGGGCCGCACGGTAGCGCGACCCATGGCGCCCAGATCCGAGAGCACAGGGAGCAGGGGCTCGACGCCGAACTCCGACACGTGATGCCCGTAGATCGGCGGAGACGTTGGGAACTTGTTGATCCAGCTCGGGTGAATACGCTCGCCGAACACACCATGGGGCAACAGGAACTTACCGCCAACGAGCACCAGGTTGTCGCTCACGATCCAGTCGACCTGGGCGTATTCGAGCCCCGTCTCCGTTACTCCGCCCTCGAGCTCGAACTCGAACTCGGCCTCGAACAGAATGCGGTCCTGGAACTGGAACAGGAAGATCGGGTTGACGCTGGCGGTGAACTCGTTCTGGTTGTCCCCTTTTGTGCGGTAGACGTAACCCGCCGTTCCGTAGCCGGTAAGAACGGTATTCGTCGTCGGGACGATTCGAGTTTCCGGCTCCTGGGCTCGGAGAGAAGCAGAGACGAGCAATGTGCCGACTACCGAGCAGGAGACGATCGCAGCGAGGCGCATTCGTCCACTAACCGTGTCCATGACCATGCCCCCCGTCGTCTTGGCCGGGCTCTTCTTCGTTTGCTTCGCTGAAGACTGGAATATGGAACTCACCATCCGCGTGCTGTCCTCCGATATCGATCTCGACGTGGAGCTCGTAGACGCCTTCCTCACCGAAAGTGAAGCCAGCCTCGTACTCACCTACCTCCTCCTCCAAGATCGTCAAATTGGTTTCCACAGCAGCCGGATCGTGGATCTCGGCTCCGATGGTCAGACTGCCCACCGGGTTGCCAGGGCCGTCACCCAGATCCTCGTACACGTGCAGGTGGATGTGCCCCTCATCGCCCGGCCTGGTCGGTGCCGGCTCGACCTCGAGTTCGACCCAATACGGACCGATGACCTGATGGTGACGATGGACTTCTACTTCGTGCTCGCCCATCTCCATACTGATCGAGTGCCGGTCAACTACACCTCCGAAATGGAGATGGTAATCACCGGCCTCGAAGAACGTCACGTGCGCTGCGTAGCCGTCGCCTTCAGGCTCCATGTCGACCACGCGAACGCTGCCGCTCGCCTCGTGCTCCATCTCAAGCTCGGCGTGCGTCAAGTGCATCGGCATCCCGGACTCGCTGACGTGCACGTGGATCTCCACCTCCTCGAAGGTCTCGACCCGCGCGGCGCCGACCTCGAACTCCGCCTGCGGATCGAGATCGGCCAGCGCCGTCGGGTTGTCCCACCCGGCACACGCGGCTGCACCGATCGCGGCGAGGGCTGCCGCTGCTAACACTGTCCGTCTCACGCTGTCACCTCCCTGCCTGGTTGTTTCGCGTTCAAGCCCTAAAGGCGCTCGTCGTTGGGGCTTCGCGATCAATCTGTTGTGTCAAATCAGTCCGCTATCTTCTAAAGCGGCGCGAGGCTTGCGCCTCGCTCCCTTGGGAGGGCAACTTTCAAGCCCCGCTGGCGGAATTCGCAAGAGCTTGTGTTTAAGGAGATTAGGACTACTAGGGGGTCGCGGGACATCATGTTGCGCCGGGTCATATCACCTGCGGGTCGGGGGAAATCCCCCACCCCACTACGGCGGATGGGTGTCGGTGACGGCTGAGCACTCCCACTTCGGTCTCAGCGCCAAGCTACTTCTGCTATTGCTCGCCTTCGGGGTCGTGCCGGTAGGACTTTCGATCACGGTGGGCTATTCGACGAGCCGTGCACTTATCACCGAGGGTTCGGAACGCGCGCTAAGGGAGTTGGCAGCGCGCCAGGCCGTTCAGCTGGCCACCGAACTGACCCGCCAGCAGCTGCTGCTTCGAACGATAACCGGGCAGCTGGCCGAATCGGCTGAGAGAGGCGCCGAGCTTGACGGCAGGATGGCGCGCCAGCTCATGGGCAGTCTCCCGGAAGACGGGGTGTTCGACGGGCTAAGGGTCGTGACTGAGGACGGCCGGGTGCTGGTGGCCGCCTCACTGCGGACCATGGCGGCTCAATGGCCGCAGCACGCACCGGCGACAGCTTGGGCAAGAGATTCCCTGGTCGTTCACCGGGATGGTGACCGCGTGATCGCCTACCTGATCTCTCATCCCGTGGGAGCACCCGGCTCCGGGCTGTGGCTGGAGGGTCACGTGCGGGCCGAAGATTTCCGACGCCTGTTCTCGTTGCCCGCGCACCTGGCCGGTGCTATCGAGCCCGCGATCTTCGAAGCGACCGGCGAGGTGTTGGTCGTAGGGCACGAGCACGCACGCTCCGGCCTGGTCGAGGCGTTCGCGCTGGATCACGGCGACACGCTGACGGTCACCCGCGCTAAGGTAGAAGGCCGGCCTGCGGTGGTGGCGACCGCGCCACTGGCAGGCTGGGACCTGTATTTTACCGCGGCTTTGCCGCTGGAGATCGCCTTGGCACCGCTCTCGCGCTTGCGCGACACTGCTGCGGTGAGCACGGCCATACTGTTCGTGTTGCTCGTGTTTACCGCGCCGGTTGCGGCGCGCTCGGTGACCACGCCGCTTCGCAAGTTGGCCGATGCGGCGCGCCATTTCGGTACGGAGGGCACTTATCACAAGCTGCAGTTGCGCGGCCGGGACGAGGTCAGCCTGCTGGTCGCGGCGTTCAACCGCATGGTCGACGACCTGGAGCGTTCGCGGGAGGAGATCGAGCGGCTTCACGCACGCGAGTTGGAGCGGGCGGAGCAACTCGCCACCGTCGGCGAGCTGGCGAGCGGCGTGGCGCACGAGATCCGCAATCCTGTCACCGGGGTGCGCGGCGCGCTCGAGTTGGCGATGCGGGACTTACCAGAGGAGAGTGCTTCGCTGCCTCTGCTCGAGGAGGCCGATCTTCAACTCGAGCGGATCGAGACCACAACATCGCAGCTGCTCAACTACGCGCGCCCACCCGATCTCCGCGAGGTGGTCGTGGATGCGAACACGCTGGTCGACCGGGCCGTCCACGTCGTAGAAGCCCGCGCCCGCGCCGCCGGTATAGAGCTCGAGGTGGCTCCGTCTCGTGTTGTCCTACTTGTGCGCGTCGACCCCGAGCTAATGGTACAGGTGCTCGTCAATCTGCTGTTCAATGGCATCGACGCGATGCCTGAGGGTGGCCCGCTCTCGATTGCGGTGAGCGGCGAAAACTCGCAGGTCTGCATCTCCGTACGAGACTCGGGGCCCGGAATTCCTGAAGATCTGCGGCTCAATATCTTCCGCCCTTTCTTCACCACGAAGCACAAGGGCACTGGATTAGGGCTGTCGATCTCCCAGCAGGTCGTCAATCGTCACGGTGGCGCAATCCACGTCGAGGACACACCCGGCGGCGGCGCGACGTTCGTCGTCGAGCTCCCGCTTAACGCGGAGGAAAACCTTGCCACCCAATAGTTATCGTAGCGTGCTGGTCGTGGACGACGAACACCTGATTCGCGTCTGGCTGGAAAGGCACCTGTCGGACGCCGGTTACGAGGTGAGCGTCGCCGCCGACGCCGCCGCGGCCCGCCGGAGCTTCGCGGACGGGAACCCCGACGCCGTCATCCTCGACCTGAAGCTTCCTGACGGTAACGGCATCGAGCTGCTGAAAGAGTTCACCGAGGCGGATCCCGAAGTGGTCGCGACGATCCTCAGCGCCCACGGCGATATTAAGACGGCGGTCGAAGCGGTAAAGCTAGGCGCCTATCATTTCTTAGAGAAGCCGCTCAAGCTGGAAGAGCTGCTCAACACGTTGGCCAACGGACTGGAGACGCGGTCGCTCAAACGTACGGTCTCGGGGCTCAGGCGGCAGACCGGTTGGCAGTTCGCAGATGTCGAGATCGTGGGGCGCTCGTCGGCTATGCAGCGCGTAGTCGATCTGGTGGGGAAGGTCGCAACCAGTGAGAGCACTACCGTGCTGCTGCGCGGCGAGAGCGGCGTGGGCAAAGAGGTTGTCGCGCGAGCCATTCACGCCCACAGCGCACGCGCCGAGTATCCCTTCCTCGAGGTAAACTGCACCGCCCTGCCGGAAACGCTGCTCGAGTCCGAGCTGTTTGGCCACGAGAAGGGTGCCTTCACCGATGCCCGGGAGCGCAAACGCGGTCTGCTCGAGCTGGCCGACCACGGCACGGTCCTGCTAGACGAGATCGGTGACTTGCCGCCGGGCTCTCAGGCCAAGTTGCTCCGATTCCTGGAGATGCCGACCTTCAAGCGCGTTGGCGGTGTGCGGGACGTCAAGGTGGACGTGCGCATCATCGCATCGACCAACCGCGACCTCGAAGCGGCCGTGCGCGAAGGCAGCTTTCGCCGCGACTTGTTCTTCCGCCTCAACGTCGTGCCGATTCACATCCCGCCCCTCCGCGAGCGACCGGAGGACGTAGAGCCGTTGGCCCATGCCTTCACGACACGGCTGACTCAGGCGATCCGGCGGCCCGAACGCGAGATCAGCCCGAAAACACTGGCGATCATGGAGCGCTACGCCTGGCCTGGAAACGTCCGCGAGCTGCGCAACGTCATCGAGCGCCTAGTGATCGTCGAGGAAGGTCCGACGATCCTACCGGACCATCTGCCCGACGAGATGAAGCCGGGCGGGAGGCCGCTGGACCTCGAGCCCGGTTTCCAGTTGCCGGCCGGCGGAGTGGATCTGGACGAGCTGGAGCGAGAGATCATCCGGCAGGCACTCCTGCGAACGCAAGGAAACAAGACCCGCGCCGCCGAGCTGCTGTCCTTGACCCGCGACACGCTGCGCTACCGCATCGAGAAGTACGACCTGGACGCCAGTGACTAAGGTCTGCCGTTGCGGGTCAACGCCGCGGCCGGCTGGCCGTCTGCATGTGTCTCACCACCCAGCGGCCGCCACGCTTCTCCAGTATGGCAGTGCCGCGCCCGACGTTGTCGACCGTTCGGCCCTCTAGCTCGATCTTGAGATCGTAGCGAAAGATCGCCCAGCCAAACATCCCGGTGACATGCGGCTCGATCTCATGGGGACGATAGACAAAGCCCTTGAACGATTCCAGTTCGGGCTTCAAGTGATGGTCCCGATATTCGCTCCACCCCCGGTCGATACCTGCACCCTCGATGATCGTCAGCCCATCGCGCGCGTACAGCGAATCGAGCGCCGCGAAGTCAGCCCGTTGGGTGGCTGAAAAAACGGCCTCGATCGCTGCTGCAATATCCTGGTCGTCGGTCTGCGGCGCTGCCGGCGCCACGAAAACCACTGTCGCCACAGCGCTGAAGGCCGCCGCGACAACGCCACGTCGAATGGATTCTCTGGCCATCTGACTCTCCTCCCAGTGGTTATCTTGGCCCGGCTCGCGCTCATGAGCGGCGGATCAGTGTGACGCCCAGGCCAGCCGCCAAGCCGATCACCAGCCCGATCGCTCCCCACTCCGAGCCGTTCCGCGACCGCTGGATGGGCATCTCGTCCGCGCGCGCCGCCTCGTGCATCTCCGCGCGTTCTGGCTCACCGCGCTCGTCCGGGTCACCTTGACTATCGGTCTCAGTGGCCACCGGCTCGAGGATGGTCAGGTCGAGGCTGGCGACGCGGTCGCCGTCAGGGGCGATCGCCACCAGCTTGTAGACGCCGGGAACAACCCTAGGCGGGATCGACAAGGCGAGATCGAACGTACTGTCGGGCTCGCCCTCGATATGCCGCAGGTCGTACTCGCGCAGTGCACCCAGCAAGATGAGCCTGTACGAGACACCCGGAGTGAAATCGGCGCCGGTGAGTGGCAGAGAGCGGCCAGCCGCGACCGTCGATAGCGTGCTTCTCAGCACGGCCTTCTCGTGCGCCAACGCGTCGGACGTGGTGAAAGCCAACGCCGTCAGGAGTGCGATCCCGGACATCCGCAACCTCGAAGTCGAGTCGGCAATTCGCATGACGATCCTTTCTCGGAGATGGGGCATCACATCCCAATGTGTTGTTGCGGCGCGCTGAAGACGCCATAGAGCCAGAGGGCGAGGACTGCCCCCGCGACGATCAGCCCGGCCCAACCGAGCCAGCCGTGCCGGCCCGGCGTGTCGTCTACCCTCCGGTCCAGCAACGGCACAGCGACCAGAAACGCGAACAGCACGGCCGGCCCGACGACCATGCCCCAAGCACCCAACAGATTCTCGAGTCCATACACCCAGAGCACTGGCCAGAACGGCTTGGTCACCTCGTACCCGGCTACCGGGGGATAGCCAAGCCCAGCCGGAAAGACGACTGCCAGAATGCCGATGAACGCGAATGCCATCAAGGCTGACCCGGCAAGGCGCACGGCGTGCTGGCGAAAGACGATCGTCTCCGACGCGTCGGCATGGATGCCGTGCTGGCGGACGAGCCAGAAGTGAAGGCCCATGAGCGCCAGGAGCGCCAGCGGCAACAGGCTAGTGTGGAAGCTGAAGATGCGATTCAGGATCGGCGTGCTCCGCGTGAAGCCCTCGGTGAAGAACTCGCCCAGCGCGCCGGTCAACTCGCCGCCAGCCACGAAGTGCGCCAGCGCCTCGAAGCCCTCCTGGTCGTAACGGAGCGCGGTACCCGTGACGATGAGTAGAAACAGCAAGCCCGCCATCCCCACGCCCGCCCACCACGTCACCTCTCTAGGCCTCTTGTACGAGCGTCGCCAACAGACGTAGGCGAGGTGAGCGGTGACACTCACGACCACGGCTCCCGCCGCCCAGTAGTGCAGGCTCCGCACCCAATCCCCGAACGGGGCGCGCGTTATGATATAGAGTACGCTGTCGTGCGCCCCCGCCTGGTTGGGGTTGTAGAACTGAGCCAAGTAGAGGCCCGTCAGCAGCAGGATGGCGATCAAAGCGGCGGTGAGGCCGCCGAGGAAGTAGGGCAGCTTGTAGGCGACCTTCGGAACCTCGTAGTCCAATGCCCCTAGAGCCAATCTTTCCGCGACCTTGCCCTTCACCTGTGTCGCTCCGCTCTCCGATTCTCTCTTCAACCGCCGTTCCTCTCTGACTTTCCTGCCGCCATCCGGCGGCGTCTTCGACCCGTTAGTAACTCGAAGCCCGCTCGTCTACGCCGTCAACAATCGTGCGTTTATCGCGACTATGATCGTCGACAAGGACATGAGCACCGCGCCGACCGCCGGCGATAGCACGATCCCAACATTGTAAAGCACGCCCGCCGCCAGCGGGATCGCCACCACGTTGTAGCCCGTAGCCCACCACAGGTTCTGGATCATCTTCCCACGTCCCGTGGATCCGATCGCACCAGCACGATGTCCGCCGACTCTACGGCCACGTCGGTACCGGCTCCGATGGCGATCCCAACGTCGGCTTCCACGAGCGCTGGTGCGTCGTTGACGCCATCGCCGGTCATCGCCACCGTCAGGCCGCGCGACTTGACTTCTCTAATCTTCTCGGCCTTCTGAGCCGGCAACACCTCGGCGAAGTAGTCGTCCAGCTTCAGCTCGCCGGCGACCCAGCGGGCGACCGCCTTGGCATCGCCGGTGAGCATCATCACCTGAATGCCCATGGCTTTCAGGTGCTGCATCGCCTCGTACGACTCGTCACGAACGATGTCGGCCAGGGCGATGGCACCCCACACTTCGTCATCGACGAGGACGTAGATGACCGTCTTGCCTTCCCTACCCAGCGTGAGGACGCGATCGCTCTCGATCGAGAGATCATTTTCCGCCAGATAGCCCGGACTCACCACTCTCACGATACGCCCGTCCACCGTCGCCTCAGCCCCCTTGCCGGGGATGGCGCGGAAGTCCTTCGGCGCATCGTAGCTCACGCCGCGCTCGACGGCTCCCCGCAACACACCGGCAGCGATCGGGTGCTCGGACTGGCTCTCCAACGACGCCGCTAAGCGCAAGATCTCCTCCTCACTGGATCCGCCCAAGCTCACGACGTCGGTGACGCCGAACTCGCCGCGTGTAAGCGTGCCCGTCTTGTCGAAGATGATGGCGTCGATGTCACGGGCCCGCTCGAACGCCGTCCGTTCGCGGATCAACAGCCCGCGCCCGGCG
>JBDHAS010000031.1:0-25632 GCA_039588015.1 Gemmatimonadota bacterium
GTGCTCGCCATCTATGACCAGTTCGAACGAATAATCTCCCGGCCGATCGAAGCTGGCCCCACTCAGCCCCATGATGACGTGGGGCTTCACTGGCCGGCCCGGTGCGCTGCTGGGGACCTGGATCGGGCCTTCCGCTTTGAACAGCTGCTCGCCGTCGGCGTCGAGCAGACGCACTTCGAGCTGGTGAGTACCCTCCTCCGTGAAATCGGCCCTCACCCGGAGGACGAAGACCATCGCAGCGTGCCGAAAGGGGAATTCCCGCGCCCAGATAGTGTCGAAGATACCCAGGATGTTGAGCTTCCCCTCCTGGCTGACGTTCGCTGCGTCGGCGATCACGGCGAGGTCTACTTCCATGTCAGAACTCGAGTTCCTCCTTGCGGTGTAGACGATCACTTACAGTGGGGCGCGATTCCGATCCGCAAGCTATCACCGCGAGGCAACACCAACAAGAAACCCGGCGCCAGATTCGGCGCCGTCATATGGTCTAGCGGTTGGCTGTGAAGAAGTCGGCCGGGGCGGCCGCTGCTATTCGGAAGAGTCGGTGACCGGAGAAGGATGGACGGAAGCCACCAACGAGTCGACGTTCGGAAGTGAGCCATCGTAACCCAGGTAGCGCGCGATACTCTCCAGCTGCGGCCAATCGTAGCGATCGATCGAGTACGAGACGCGGAGATTCCCTCCTCCTCCGCCCAGTGCACCGACCATTCGCTGCACGACTGCCTGACTCCTCAGCGCCCCCACATCGTCCCGGTGCCGCTGGAAAAGCTCGTCGTAGGTGAGCGCCGCGTCCGACAGACGCCCCGTCCAGGTCAGCCAGTCGCCAAGAGTCCGGAGGCGTTCACGCTCCGTAGCGTGATCGTTCGTCTGGACCGCAGCCTCCAGCGCGCCCCTCGCCCGGCGGAGCATGCCGCGCCTGGCGAATGACTCCGCCAGCAGGCGGTGAGCGACGGAAAACGTCGAATCGTGACGCGTTGCCTCCCTGGCAGCCAGGCCGGCCTCACGGAAGCGTCCTGCACGCAGGTGCTCGATCCCTTCAACGTAGGCTATCACGGCCTCGGGCCTGTCCGACAGGAATTCCTGAGGTGAAAGGCTGGCTTCGATGTCCTCAGCCGGTTCTCCCAGTCGGCGCCGAACACCCGTTACGAGCTGAGCCAGCGCGCCCAGCCTACCGGTCTCCTCCGAGACCTCGGCCGACGCATGGTAGACAGAAGCTCCCGTGCCGTCGAACACCTCGATTTCGAGCGTGTCCACCGTGGCCCCACGGTGCAGCGTGCCGGCGACCACCGCGGAAATCCCTTCCGCACCGGCCAAAGCCAGGGCGTCATCCAAAGAGAGAGCCCGTGTCTGGTCGGCACCCTGACTATCGAGCGCCGCCTTAGCGCGGCCCTGTGGAAAGACGTAGAAGTACCTGGCCTGCATCAGGTCCGCTTCCAGGGCCACGGTCAGGGCAAATGGAGACAGCTCGCGTTCCGCCGGCTCCGCCGCCCCTTGCTCACCCACACCGCCGCTCTCAACGGCCGACGTCGTCTGCACGTCGGCCACGAGCACCCATTCTCCCGGGCCATCGAGTATCGAGCCGGAGAACAGTCCACTGATAGTGGCAACCGACTTCTCGACGAATGAGGGTGTCTTGATCGTCACCTTAGGGAGTGAAGTTTCCGGCGCAGTGGCTCCGCTCGGTGCGGGAGAATCTGCCGCCCCACCACTGAACATGTTGACGAGTCCCGGGCCGAACGCGAAGGCCGCCACGGCGATCAGGGCGACCAGCGGAGCGTACCAGAAGCGTCTCAGCAGCGCGACTGGATCTGCGTCGGTCGACTCGAACTCCCATTCGTCAGGGTCGGGCACGTACTGTCCGTACGATTCCTGTTCGTAATCCTCGTACAGCCCCTGCTCGTACTCGTCCTCGGTCTCTTGCGACAGCCCCGCGTATGGCTCCGACTCAGGCGCGTCGTACGGCTTCACTTCATGCTCGAAGAACAGCTGCGGCTCCGGCTGCTCGTCCAAGACCGGTTCCGGCTCAACCGGCGGTTCTGCGGCGGCCTCGATGACCGGCTCTTCGACGTGCTTGACCTGCGATTCCGGAGCCCGTCCCGCGGCAGGTTCCGTGACCGGTCCCTGGTCCGCCTCGGGCTCGTGGACAGCGTCCTGGCGCATCCAGTCATCGGGCGCTTTGGGCGCATCGTACGCGAATTCGTGAGGAGACGCCTCGCGACGGTCGTAGGCCTCGACACCACGGCCACCCGATCGGGATCGGACTCGGTCGACCCGGTCGCTAAGCCACCCAGCCAAGTCGCTCGCTGCGTTCTGCAGGAACGGGAGCCAAGGTTTCCGAACGGAGGTCACCTCGTGGCGGACGCGTGTGACGTGGTCACCGTAGCCCTCGAAGTACTCCTCGTCGAAGTCCGGAACCTCCACGTCGTCGAAATCGGGAACTACGAAGGCAGGCTCGGCGGTTGCAGCCTGTTCGCGGGGTTTTTCCTCTAACGGGCCGTCGGGCGGAGCGTCGGCGAAATCCTCCCAAGGATCGCCGCTCTCCCAGGTTTCCTCTTCGGCGAGAGGGTCCGAATCCAACGAGTCATCAAACAGGACTACTTTGGGCGGAGGCGGAGTCTCCACGACGGCCGCCGGCCCGTCCCCATCTTTCGCGCCATCGTCCTCGACGAAGGCAGCTAGAATCGCTGCCGTCGCCTTGCGGAGGTCGCGCTCTACACGATCACCGGTCCCACGCCCTCTATCCCCGTCCTCACCCTTATCTTCGTCGCCATCTATTTCACCGCCGTCATGCCCAGAGGCTTCGAACACGAACGGAGTCGGCCCCGCCGCTGCGCTGACGGGCGCTGCCTCTCCGCTGGCCGATTGCTTAAGCCCCTCTTCGCCGTCGTCTACGGCTGGCTTGTCGGTCTTCGGCTGATCCAGCTCGGTGTGGCCGTGTACCTGACCGCCGTTGCCACGCGGACTGACAGGCGTCGCGGACTCGTCGGGGTCGGTAGAAGGCATCTCAGGCTCCGCATCGGATACGCCCGGCACTGAGTTGCCGTTGGTCCTGTCCTCGGCCGTCTCTTCGCCGGACGAACTGGCTGCGATCTTCACGAAGGAAGCTGCCACTGTGTCTACCGGCAGCTCGCCAATGCCATTCTGTTTCGCCAAGTGGACCGGTGACGGCCCGAGGGCGGTGCCAAACTGGATTGGCTTGTCCAAATACCTAAAGGACTGGGTCTCATCACTGGACGACTCCGCCAGTCCCAAGGCCGGAGCGGTTGACGCCTGAACGGTCCCTACCTGCTCCCCAATCTCTGGTATCACGACTTCGGGAAGCTCGAAGGACAGGTCAAAAGCTCCCGGCGGCGCAGGAACCGGTTCCACCGCCCAGTCCGGTCTATCCTGCTTGGGCGCCGGCTGCTCCTGAGGCCTTACCGATACCTGCTTTTCTACAACTTTCGGCGTCGTCGTCGCCTTAGCGACTCTATTGTGAGCCTCCGTATTATGCGTTGCCGCAGCGACCTTGTACAGAACCGGAAACCGAGCGATCACCTGCTTGATGACGCCCGGCACCTCCGACACACCGCTGCGGTCCAGCCTGGCCCTATAGTCGGCCAGGGCCCTCGCCGCTTCGTCGCGCCGACCGGTTCTCGCATAGGCTTCGAGCAAGCGAGCGACGGGTTCGGAGCGCATTGGCGCAAGCGATACCTTTATCCGCCACCATTCGACGGCCGTTCTCCATGCATTCGTCTCCTCGGCCTGGTGAGCGGCCCGAGTCATACCATGGTTCCACGCCCGCTTGAGACGCCCTCTCTCCTTACGCGCCCACTCGTCGAATGCTTTGACGCCGGACTCGAATCCTTCGAGAAACTCGCCCACGTACAGTCGCTTCACCGGTTCAGGCTTGCACGCGTCGATGGCGGCGTCCACATCGCGGGTGTCGAGCCATACGCCACCCACTCCCTCGATCGTCTCGGACGTCATGCGGATGTTGAGAAACGGTATCTCACGGTTAAGCCAGCCGATCGCTCGCTTGAGGCCCTCTACCTCTTTCTCGTCATCCTGGCCGCGGCCGAACAGCTCTACAACCTCCATTGGATGCAACGGGCGCCGCTCGTGGAATATGTAGATGAGGAGACCCAGATGCTTGGGCCCGAGGTTCACATCCAGCTCCGACCCACCCTGCAACAGGCGAACCCGGCCAAGCGTGTACAACTCCAACGCGACCGTCTTCGAAGACCGACCGTAGGGGTTGTTGCCGCCGTTTCCCTTCGTATTCTGGCTCTGACTTATCATTACCGATGCACTACCGGGCTGTTTATCGGGGGGAAGCCCTTACTTCGGGAGAGCCCCCATCGGGGGCGGCAGGTCGCTAGCAGCGGGGTCAATCCGCGCGATCGCGCTATCTCCACATAGAAGACCCGGACAGAATGCCCGAGCCGACCGGGCAAGGTGCCCGGACCAAGCCGAAGCGACGGCCCGGGCCGGATCTTCGCTGTAATAAGTCGCCAGAATCATGCCACATCGGCCGCTCAACCGTTGACTCAGAACGGACCCCTGACCTTCTTAGTGAACCACCACTGCGAGAGCCCAATCGACCACGCTATGAGGGAGCGGAATGGAGAGCATCAGTAGGGAGAGATTCGAGAGCGGATATACTTACGACGAGTATCGCAAGTCGGTCAGGAAGCACGAGCGCCTCTGGAACGGCGTCTACGATCACCTGCAGATACCGCCCAATGCGCAACGCCGCCTCGAGAACCTTCCCGGGCAACGCCACGTTGTGGTCCTCGCAGAGGATTGGTGCGGGGACGCTGCTTCCCTGGTTCCAGCGCTCGCCAAACTGGCTGACGCTGCCCACGGTGTGATCGAGTTGCGTGTGTTCAACCGCGACGAAGCCCTCGACATAATGGACCAGCATCTAAGCCACGGCGGTCGCTCGATCCCGATAGCCATCGTTTTTGATGAAAAGATGAAGAAGCTCGGGTGGTGGGGGCCACGTCCGGGGCCGGCCCAAGCGATGTTTCGCGAGAGACTCAGCGAATACAAGGCGGGGCGTCTGACCGACAAGAACGAGGACGTCAACAAACCCGTGCTGAAGTGGTACCGTCAGGACCGCAACCGACATACCATTGACGAGATGCTAACGATCCTCGAGCGCGGCGGCGAGCCGCGGAGCTGAACGTCGGTCGGTGCTAACCTAAGGCGCCGTCTGTGATCGCCGCGCCACTTCCTCCGCCTCAGCCATCACGCGAAGAATGTTGCCGCCCAGTATCTTGGCGACATCCTCCTCCGAATAGCCCCGCCGCACCAGTTCCTCGGCGATGGCCGGGTACTTGGACACGTCGTCCAACCCCTCGGGCGCGACTGTGATGCCATCGAAGTCCGAGCCGAGGCCGACGTGGTTTACTCCGGCTAGCTCGACGATATGGTCGATGTGATCGACCACATCAGCAACGGTTCCGCGCGGGATCGGGTTAGCTTCCCACCATTCTTGCCAAGCGTTGTCCACGGCCTCGTCGTCATCGCCGTGCTGCGCTCTGATCTCGCGCATGACGGAGAACATGTCTCTTACGATAGCCGCCGCCTCGGGCACCACGAACCCCGAGTAGAAATTCACCATCACCACGCCGCCGTTCTCCGGCAACCGGCGCAGGATCTCATCCGGAACGTTGCGCGAGTGGTCGGCGACGGCGCGGGCTCCGCTGTGCGAGGCGATGATCGGTGCCCGGCTGACACGCAATACGTCCTCCATCGCCTCCGCCGACACGTGCGAGATATCCACCAACATGCCGACTCGGTTCATCTCCAGCACAACCGACTCGCCGAACTCGCTCAGTCCACCGTGCCTGGGTTCGTCGGTCGCTGCATCGGCCCAGTCGGTGGTGTTTGCGTGCGTCAGAGTCATGTAGCGAACGCCGAGCTCGGAGAACATGCGCAAAGCTCCGAGCGAGTTCTCGATCGTGTGTCCGCCCTCGATCCCGATCAGCGCCGCGACCCTTCCCGAGGCTACGATACGGCGGACATCGTCGGCCGTACGGGCTAAGGCGAAATCTTCCGGATAACGGGCGGTCATCCGATAGATCAGGTCGATCTGCTCGAGCGCCCATCGCATTGCCCCCTGACCAGCGTACTCGGACGGCACGTAGGCCGCGAAGAACGCGCCGCCGACATTACCCTCCCGAAGCCGGGGAATGTCGGTATGTCCTACCTCGTGCCGCTCGGCCAGGTCGAATTCCTCGAAGCTCGAGTCGTACTCCGTCCGCACGCGCCACGGCAGATCGTTGTGTCCGTCAATGACGAACGCCGCGCGTCCAACCGATTCCGTCTCCTTCTCTTCCGCCACCGTACCCTCCTGACCCCGCGCACAACCGGACAGGCTTGCCACAGCGATAAATGCACAAATGGCCACGATCGTCCGGCTCGACACCCAGCCGGTTGGCTTGGCCATAGCTCCAGCGCGTCGCGCAGGCGCCGAGCCGCCTACTCTACGCATTGCCTTTCCGACGCTCGATCGCCGATCGCAGCATGTCATCGAACACATCGTCCTCGTCCAGAGCCAGGTCGTAAGACACCTTCACGACCGGCTTGTCTATCTCGATCAACCTGAGCAGGTCGATCGGGGTGCCTACTACAACCACCTCGGCGTCGGAGTTCTGGATGGTCTCCTGCAGCTCGGCGATCTGTTCATCGCCGTAGCCCATGGCCGGGAGCACGGGTCCGGTAGCAGAGTATTTCTCGAAGGTCCCGATGATCGAGCCCACCGCGAACGGCCGAGGATCCACCAACTCGCTCGCACCGTGCTCCTGGGCGGCCAGGCTGGCTGCACCAAGCCGAAGCTCACCGTGCGTCAGGCTCGGCCCGTCCTCGACGGCCAGCACCTTCTTGCCCAGGAGCAGCTCCGGCTTGTCGACTGTCAGCGGCGACCGCCCTATCAGCACCCGCGCTCGTGGATTGGTGGACTCGGTATTGCGGCGCACGGTCTCGATATCCTCCGGGCGCGCCGAACCGGCCTTGTTGATGATCACGACATCGGCCATGCGCAGGTTCGCTTCACCCGGGTGATACGTCAGCTCGTGACCAGGCCGATGCGGATCGGCGATGACGATGTGAAGGTCCGACCAGTAGAAGGGCAGATCGTTGTTACCTCCATCCCACAGGACCACATCCCCGTCCTCTTCCGCCTGCTGTAGAATCGCTTGATAGTCCACGCCGGCATAAACGATGGTGCCGCGGCGAATGTGAGGCTCGTACTCTTCGCGTTCCTCGATGGTCACGTTGTGGTTCTCGAGATCCTCATAGGTCTCGAAGCGCTGCACGCGTTGGTTGAGGAGATCACCGTACGGCATCGGATGGCGCACGACGACGGGGGTGTGCCCGAAACTCCGCAGCCGCTCGACCACGTGACGCGTAGTCTGGCTCTTACCGGCTCCAGTGCGTACCGCGCAGACGCTGATGACCGGCCTGCGCGACTCGACCATCGTCTGCCGCGGTCCGAGAAGCATGAACCCGGCGCCGGCCGCGAGCACACGACTGGCCACGTGCATCACGTACTCATGGGAAATATCGGAGTAAGAGAAAACGCAGAAGTCGATTCCTTCTTGCTCGATGACCTCCTCTAGTCGTGGCTGTGCAAGAATGGGAATCCCTTCGAGGTAGCCGGCTCCTGCAATCTCGGCAGGGTAGACCCGCCCGCTGATGTTTGGGATCTGCGTCGCAGTGAAACCTACAACCCGATAATCCTCATTACCGCGAAAGAACGTATTGAAATCGTGAAAATCACGCCCCGCGGCGCCGAGAATGATCACTCGCTGCTGTTTCGGTGTCATAACCCCTCTTTTAGACCCAAGCGAACCTTATCGGAACAGGCCGGCCAGAGACGGTCCGGCCCGATACTCACGCGCCGAACTTAACCAGTCTTCCGGCGTGAGCCAGAGCTAGCGGCATGAGATCTTCGGACCGGCAGATGCCTCCGCCACCTTGCAGACACCATCTCTCGCCGAACCGCGACGCTTCATCGCGACGGCAGGTCGGAGACCAAAGGAGGAAGGGGACCGGATGCCAACTATGGCTGCGCACCGCCGCCGGAGTCGAGTGGTCGCCGGTGACAAGCACCACGTCGGGCTCGAGTTTCGCAAGCCGCGGAACGATGCGGTCGATCTGTTCTATCACCTCCACCTTCCGCTGGAAGTCGCCGTCCTCGCCGGCTTTGTCCGTTCCCTTGACATGCACGAAGGCGAAGTCGTAGTCGGCCCAAGCCTGCTCGAGCGCCGCGCCCAGCTCGTCGAGCGACGCCCCTACCTCGACGGTGTCCATGCCGAAGAGCTTGGCGACGCCGCGGTACATCGGGTATTGGGCGATGGCAACGGACCGGAGGCCAAACGCTTCCGGAAACGTCGGCCAGTCCGGCCTCCGGGCGAAACCGCGGAGGAGAACCATGTTCGCCGGCTCACGGCCCACGAGCTTCTCCCATGCTTGCTCGACAAACCGGCCCACCAGCCGCGCCGTTTCCTCGGCTTCTGGCCGCTCGGCTGTCACCGGAAGCGGGGGCACACCGAGATGATCGGGGTCGGTATCTGCGATCCCTTCGACCAGGTGGCCACCCCGCAGCACGAGAAGGAAGCGATGCTCACGGACGGCCTGCACGAACATCTCTACCCCGGGCAACTCTATGCCCTGCAGCTCCTGGCAAAGCTCGACGGCGGTTTCGGTCGGAATGCGACCGGCCCGTCGGTCCGTTATTTCGCCGTTCGCATCCACTGTGCAGAAGTTACCGCGGGCGGCCAGGTCCTCGGGCTGCAGATCGAAACCGACGCCCAGCGCCTCCAGAACGCCGCGCCCGATCTGATACCGCAGCGCGTCATAGCCGAACAAGCCGATGTGGCCGGGGCCGCTGCCTGGCGTCATTCCCGGGCCGACCGGCTGGTGTAGGCCGACCATCCCTTCAGCGGCGAGCCGGTCCAGATTCGGGGTGTCGGCAGCCTCCAACTCCGTCGGCCCGCCAGGCTCGACGGCGAGGCCGCCCAGACCATCCAGAACGAGCAGTAGAATCTTCGACTCGGCCGGCGTCAGCAGCTCAGTGATGTAATGCAGATCCATGGTTTTGCCTCTCACGTACCTCAATTCATCAGCATCGCCGAAGCGAGAATCTCGATGCCGGACCACAGATGACCCAACCGCAAGTTCTCGTTCGGGCTGTGCTGGTTGTTGTCATGGTTCACAATCGGTACGCTCACGACCGGGATACCCAAGATGTCGGTGAAGACGTAGAGCGGAACGCTACCGCCACTAGTTGGTAGCCTGACGACGTCCTCGCCCATGTGACTCCTTAGCGCGTCGATCAGCGCGCGGGAGATCGGAAGATCCATAGATGTTCGGTACGCCGGGTACCCATCGGACGTGACCACGCGGGCCAGTCTGTCATGCTGGCGGCGCATCTCGGCGTCGGGTTCCTCGCTAACAACGTGGTAGCCTTGCTCTTTGATATGGGCGATCAACCTGCCCACCTGTTCTTGCGGATCGATCATCTTCACGAGACGTAGGTCGATGTTGGCGATAGCCACGTCCGGCACGATGGTCCGAGCCTCGTTGCCGACCCAGCCGCTGCGTAGGCCACGAACGTTAAGGGACGGCAGGTTGATGACCGTCAGGCGGCCACCCTCCATCTCCGGCCTCGCGATGGCGTAGGCTTGCATCCGCTCAGGGTCGGTATCGGGCGCCTCTGCGATCGCCGCTCGCTCGAACTCGCTCAGCGGCACGACATCATCATAGAAGCCGTCCACCAGCGCCCGGCCCGTCTGCGGATCCTTCATTGTGGCCAGAAGCTGCGCCAACCGCATCGCCGGGTTCGGCGCGAAATTGCCGTAGTGGCCGCTGTGCAGAGGCCGAAGCGGTCCGTAGACGGTGATCTCCGCGCTGACGATGCCTCGAGCACCGAAGTTCAGCGTCGGTAGTCCCGACGGATCCTTGGGCCCATCGGCGGCGAGCAATACGTCGGCGGCCAGCAGTTCACCGTATTCGCGGATCATCTTCTCCACGTTCGGGGAGCCCGCCTCTTCATCGCCCTCGAAGATGAACTTGAGGTTGGCCATGGGTTCGAGCTCAGACGCCGCAAGTGCATCCAGCGCGACCATAAGCGCCACAATCGGCGATTTGTCGTCGGAAGCGGATCGCGCGTAGATGCGATACTCGGAATCCAGGCCCCCGGTTGCCGGCGGTTCGATGATCACCCCGCCAGCCTCGAGCGCTCTGTCTCGCACGACCGGGGCGAATGGCTCGTGGCCCTCCCAGCGACTGGGGTCAACCGGTTGGCCATCGTAGTGCGCGTAGAAGAGAACCGTGCGCGTTGCGCCGGGCGCATCCAGCTCGCCGTAAACGTAAGGAGATCCCCCCGTTTCCAGTATGCGTGTCTTGATGCCGCGCCGCTCCATCATCTGGATCAGCGCCTCGGCGTTCCGGCGAATGTCCCGGACGTTCTCCGCGACGTTCCGCAGCGCAAGGAAGTTCTCTAACTCGTGGACGATCTCCTTCTCATGCGCGGACCGGTATTCGCGTACCGACAATATCTCGTCCGACTGCGCGAAGGCTCGACTGGGGGCGGCCAATGTCCACACGCCGGCCGCCAGACACAGCACGTCATGCATCCTCATGACTCTACTCCTCGCCAGTACCGGCCGGATGGGCCTCGATTTGGTCACCGATCTTGACCGTGCCGCCCGTCTTCACCCAAGCGAGTACGCCGCGCCGTCCGCGTAGCTCCTCCTTCAGGCCGGCTCGGATCTCGTCCATCAGGTGACAAGGGTGGCATGGCCCCGTGATCCACAACTCTACTTCGCCTCCCAACCGCAGTCGCGTCTCGGCGGGCAGCGTGGCGAGGTCGATATCCCGCGTGGTCACGTTCTCTTTGAGGATGGTGGGCTCGAGGTTCAGGTCGTACAGCGTTTCCTCGTCCATCAGCAGTACTTGCCGACGACTACCGGCTACCGCGTGACGACACCCTTCGAGGCCAAGGTCCGCCTGAAACGTGGCCGGGTCGACGCGCCGCATCGGAACGCCGTGACCCAGACAAATCTGTAGAGATGTGATGACTCCGGACGTACTCCCCATTACCGCCCTCCAAGGATTGGACCATTTATCGCGGCGGTAAAGTAGTAACCGGGTCGCCGGAGATGCTAGATAGGAGGTGCTGGGCAGGCGAAAAGAGGGGCGAGCCGTCTCAGTTCCTGTGCCGAAAAGTCGCCGACCAACGCATGCTGGTGCTTGTCGTCCCACCAGGTTGCCACGCCGAGTCCCCGCTCTTCAGCCAGCGCCGGCGTCCCGAAGGTCGCCCTGGCCACGCCGCCGTCAGCTACACGCGCCGGTTCCGCAGCAGCGCCTTCGACGTAAGGAAGCAGATAATAGGTGAGTCGGCGCCCCTGGCCGCTGTACTCGACCACGCCACCTCGACGACCGTTCATCAGGCAGATCGTGGCACGCTCCACCTGGAAATCGCGAACATCGGGTGGCGGCATGGAAACACCCAGCTCGCGAGCGAAGAAGGAGGCGATCTCCTGCCGGTCGGCGGTCCTAAGCTCTTCCTCCTCGACCACGCGCCTCAGATAGTCCTCCGCAAATTCCTGCGCCGGTGAAGCACCGACACGGCGGCTCGCCAGATGTTGGCCGACGGCACCGATGACCAATCCCCCTGCCAATACCAGGGCCGCCATCGCTACCCTCGAGCGGCTTTTTCCGCCCCTCGCGACGTTCGCCGTCGCGGATCCGGCCCGCTCACGCGCCAGAACGGTGTAAAGACGCTCCCGCAGTTGGCGCGGAGCGCGCACCCGCGGCACGTGGTCCCGCACCATCTGCGCTATGTGCCGATCCTCCTCGAGGAACGACTGGCACGCCGGGCAACGCTCGGCGTGCTCCAGCGCCGCTTCCACTTCGGCATCGCTGACGCGCAATACGTCGGCGGGCCAGAGCCTTCGTCGTACTTCGCTGCAATCGATCCTCATGCTTCGGCGTCCCTCGTCGTCCTGCCACCGAGCTCGCGGGCCGCTCGTCGGCTCAGCATCCGCCGCGCCCGGTAATGGCGGACCCGGACTTCCTCTTCGTCGAGTCCCGTCATGTCGGCGACATGCGAGTGGCGGAACCTCTCAACATCGGCCAACCAGAGGACCAAGCGATCACCGTCGTTCAGCTCGGGCCAGACGCGGCTCATCCAGTCGCGCAGCAGCCTGTAGCCGGCCGTGCCCGGCTCTGGAAAAGGCTCCAGGGTGTACGTAGAACCACTCGCGAACATTTCCTCCAGGAGTTCGGAATCGTATGCGAGCGGATCACGGCCCATGCGCCGCTGCCGCTGCAGGTAGGTCGATACGAGGATCGCGAGCATGCCCTCCCGGAACTCGTTCACTGCATTGACGTTACAGAACTCGTGGAACGCTCGAATCGTCGCTTCCTGTAGCAATTCCTCGGCGCGGTGTTCATCCAACGTGAAGCACAGCGCTGCAGTGTACAGATGGTCCAGATGGTTGCCGATCAGTTCCTCGAACGTCTGTCCCATAGCCCTTACCATATCGCAGTAGCGAATCCCAGGCGCGCAGGACGCCCGCTAGCCACTCACGTAGTTAACAAGAAAATGACGAAAAGGTTTCGGGCGACGATCCGCGCAGCCCCAGGCCGCCGACGACATGTGGGGAAAAAGCAAGGGCGCCGTGATCGGCGCCCCAGTCTCAGCCGAACTCCGGCCGGGGGATCAGCCGCATTCGGAATACCCGCACGCCAAGCACTTCAGGCAACCCTCGGCAAACTGAAGCGACGTGCCGCAGTCCGGGCAGGTTTCTATGATGGCCATGATGTCTCGGCCCAAGTGCTTGGTGGGATCGTCAAGCCCAGACCCGTTGATCTCCGGCTGCTCGGCGCTCTGGCTGCCGCCGTTCCCCTTTCTGCCCGTCTCCGGATCGGCCAGCGGCAGCACCTGTTGCTGACCTTCCTTGTCGGCCATGTACTCCTCGATCGCCAGCGCGACGGCATCCGGCATCGACAGGATCTTCTTGCTCCCGAAGCCGACCGCGCGGTCACACGAAATACCGCGCAGCTGGTGGCAGATGGTCCGCAGCGGAATGCCACTGCGCAGCGCCAACGAGATGAGCCGACTGATAGCCTCGGCATCGGCCATCGCCGCTCCGCCCGCCTTGCCCAGCGTGGTGAAGACCTCGAACGGCCGCCCCTTCTCGTCTTCGTTGATGGTGACGTAGAGGGTGCCGAGCGGCGACATCATCTTGCGCGTGATCCCACGCAGCGTGTCGGGCCGCTCGCGCACGAACGGCTTGCCCATCAGCTCGCCCTGCTTCGCAGAGAGCTCGCGCTTGAGCCGCTCGTTCTCCTTCGTCAGCTTCTCTAGCTCCTCGCGGAGCTCGCCATTCTCTCTAGTGAGCTCGGCCTCGAAGGCGACTCCAGCATCCCCTGCCACGTCTTCGCCCTTCCGCCCAACCTCCGAGACCGAGCCCTCTGTGCTGACCGACTGCACGACAGCCTCTGCAGTCTTTCCGGTCGACAAGACCTGATTCTCGCGTGAGCCGTCGCGATAGACCGTCACTCCCTTGCAACCCAGTTCGAATGCAAGCTCGTAGATCGAGCGGACATCATCAGGCTGGGCATCGCTGTGGAAGTTGCTGGTCTTCGAGATGGCGCTATCTACGAACTTCTGGAATGCCGCCTGCATCCTGACATGCTGCTCCGGAGTCACGTCGTGTGCCGTCACGAAGACGCTCTGCGCATCCTCCGGGATCTCGTCAAAATGGATGTGGCCCTCGCGCGCGATCCGCTCCATAAGTTGGTCTGAGTACCACCCCTGCCGACGCGCGAGGGCCACGAAGTCCTCATTTACATCGGGCATCAACGTGCCCGCCTGGTTTCTCATGAAGGCGACCGCGAACAGCGGCTCGATGCCGCCGGAGCAGCCGGCGATAATCGAGATCGTGCCCGTCGGAGCCACGGTCGTGAGGTTGCAGTTGCGCAGGCGACGCATCGGCCGAATCCGCTTGCCTTCCGCATCGCGAGCGCACGTCTCGTCCGGTCCCCAGATCGAGAGCTCCCACTCGGGGAATACGTCGCGCTCGACGGCCAGCTGCTCCGACTTGACCTTCGCCTCTTCATCGACGAAGTGCATCACACGCTCGGCCAGTTCGAACGACTCTTGCGAGCCGTAGGGAATGCCGAGGCGCACCAGCATGTCCGCCCAACCCATCACACCGAGGCCGATCCGCCGGATCCGCTGCGCCAGGTCGGTGATCTCGGTCAGCGGGTAACGGTTCGCATCGATCACGTTGTCCAGAAAATGAGTGGACGTGTGGATCGCATCACGTAGGCGATCCCAATCGATGGTGCTGTCCGCCACGAACGCACCGAGGTTTATCGAACCGAGGTTGCATACATCGTACGGCAACAGCGGCTGCTCGCCGCATGGGTTCGTCGCCTCGTACGACCCGAGGTGAGGTACGGGATTGTACTGGTTCGCCCGATCGACGAAGAAGACGCCCGGCTCGCCGTTCTGCCAGGCGCCCTCGACGATCTGGTCGAAAACATCTCGCGCCCGCAGCCGCGTCACCACTTGATCGCTCCTCGGGCTCGTCAAGTCGTACTCTTCGTCCGCCTCGACCGCCTTCATGAAGGCGTCTGTCACGGCGACCGAGATGTTGAAGTTGGTTACCCGGTGATTCTCTCGTTTGCACTGGATGAACTCGAGGATGTCCGGGTGGTCAACCCGCAGGATCCCCATGTTGGCACCGCGACGCGTACCGCCCTGCTTCACTGCCTCCGTCGAAGCGTCGTAGACCTCCATGAAGGAAACCGGTCCGGAGGCGACACCCATCGTCGACCGCACCACATCACCACTGGGCCGGAGCCGCGAAAACCCGAACCCGGTGCCGCCTCCAGACTGATGGATAAGTGCCATGTTGCGCAGCGTGGAGTAGATACCCGTAAGCGAATCTTCCACCGGCAACACGAAACATGCCGAAAGCTGCCCCAACGGACGGCCCGCGTTCATCAGCGTGGGCGAGTTGGGCTCGAACTTCCCGTTGGCTAGCAGATCGTAGAACCGCTCCGCCGACTTCTTCGCTTCCTCCGCACTCGCGCCGTAGTGCGTATCGACCGCGGCGATCGCTCGAGCCACCCGCCAGAACATGGCGCGCGGGGTCTCCACCGGACGTAAGTCGTCGTCTTTGACCAGATAGCGGCGCTCCAACACCGTGATGGCGTTTTCGCTCAGCTCCGGGTCAGGGAGATCCGCCGGGGGCGCTACCGGCAGCTCGGCTTCTTTCGCTCTCGACGCAGTCGTCGAAGTCGTTTGTTCCGTTGCAGTTCGTCTCTCTGTCAGCAATGTCGGCTTTTCGGCAAAGTATATAGGGCCTGTTCGCGCGTCGCCCGCGCGTCTACGTCATTATTACCCTTGTAACTTGATTCAAGCTCCCGCATCGGCCCCCTAAAGCGGCGGGGGAGGGGCCGCCCAACAGCCGGGCACAGTCTAGTTCGAGCCAAGCTCAAACACAAGATATTGTACTGTGCTTAACCGCGCGACCCAAGATATAGGACGCCACGGCTGTTGTCAAGAACCCCGTGTGGCCCAACGAGTTGGCCGCTCTGGCGGGGTCGTTCCGCGGGAAAATCGACCCATGTGTTTTGCTCCCTTTGAATATCGACATCGAATATCGAACACCTAATAGCGAAGGATTGTTCTTGGAAATAGAACGTTCGACGTTCAACGTTCGCAATTCAAGGCTCGGGCTCAGCTCACACGGACTAGAAAGCGATGCCGGTTGTGAAGTAAACCGAAAACTTTTCGCCGCTGTCGACTATGGGTTGAGCAACACCAACACGAAAACGATAAACGAACTGATAACCGAGACCGAGATCGATGGACAACTCGCTTCCGATCGATGCGAGAACATCGATGTCGTCGCTTTCGCGCCAAGCGGAGCCTGCATCGGCGAACAGACTGAGCGAAAGTTGATCGACCATTACCGGCCACAGTCCGTAACCACGTCCTACGAGCGCCAAAGGCAGTCGGTACTCAAGACTCGCGCTAGCTATCCTATCACCGAATATGACGCCCTCACTGAAGCCGCGGACCGGGTACTGGCTTCCGCCACCGATCCCAACGCCGGCGATGACATCGATGGCGCGTCCGGGCACTCCGCCAAGCTCGAACAACTCCGGGCTACGATCGCGCCCGTCACTCGCGCCGAAGGCCAGGCGCGCGGCGACGACGTGATTCGCATAGCCAAAGACCGGGAAGGACAGATAACCACGTAACTCCGCCTCGGCGCTGATCCGCCAACGATCGAAGTCATCGGTACGGCGGCGGTGCCCGAGGTCGAGAATGGCAACGAATCCTCTTTCGGCACTCAGCGATCGCGGGTAACCACGCGCCCTCGAATAGCCGAGCACGAGCCCGGCAATCGCATCGGTCACCGTCACTTCGGAGAACGCGGTGTCGGCGGGTGTGAAGCGACGTTCTTCGATACCGAGAGCAGGGATGACACTCACGGCACTCCGCATCCGCGGGCGGAAGAATCTGGCTGAGATCCGCGCTTCCCTCTCCCGCTCGACCACATCGACCGAACCGCCGTCGGTAGTCGCGAGCCGTGCAGATGACCAGTCCTGCCAGAGGCCCAGCTCCAGAACGGGATCACCCAACCCCGCGTATCGATAGACGGCGGCCGCCTCGAGGTCGCTTACTTCGGTGCGCCATCCGGCCAGGATCGCGTACGAGTGCCTCCTCACATCGTCAGCTCCGAACGTCGTCGCGCCGACGAACGTTCCCACGGCGGCGCTACCGGTGTAGACGATCGGTAGCCACGACCTGGGCCAGAGGGATGGAAACGGCGAGTATGGTTTGGCCGGCGCTTGCTCAATCCCGGGATCCACTGCCGCCCGCATCGCGGGCGTCGAGGGCTGGCGCAGGAACCGCCGGCCGGGACCGGCCGGTTGCCACATCGCCGTGTCGAGCGGAAGAACCTCGACCCGCATGCCGTCGCCATACACTGCGGTAAGGACCAGCCAGCGGCCGTCCGGCGACACGTCGGGATCGTTAGCGCCGTTCGCCGTTCGCGTGACGCGCCACTCACGTTCTCCGGTGACGGGAGCTCGGTCATCTTCACGGAGGGGCCTGTCAGCAAGCAACGTCTCAGGCACTTCCGCCGCGTAGATGTCCGACGCGCCGTCCCGATCCGACGCCCACAGCAGGTAGCGCCCATCGGGAGACCAGGCGGGGCTCATGTCCGCGGCATCGTCACGGGTCACGCGCCAGACAATCTCTCCGGCCGTGTTTACGACGACGACATCCAGCACTCGGCCACGCTCGGTCCACTCGGCGGCGATCAAGTCCCCGGCCGGCGACCAGCGCGGCCGCTCCCAATTCACACTTTCGTCGAACTCCGTCAGCGGGCGGTACTCTTGGGACCGGAGATCGATCGTAACGAGCCGGTTGGACGCGTCTCCGATCTCCACCGCCACAAGCGTCCGGCCATCGGGCGCAAGATCCGGTGAGGTGACCCGGCGTTCCGTGGTCAGCCGCCTCTCCTTCCCCGACGTGACGTCCAGTTGGTAAAGGTCGCCGTGGATGGTGTAGCGGCCGGTGTAGTCGATCTGCACGAAGTAGAGCCGTTCCCCGTTGGGCCCCCAAGTCGAGCCGCCGCTGCTGTTTCTCCGCTTCCGAAGAACGACTTCACCGTTGCCGACATCGACGATCATCGTCGCCGGGTCGTCGCGTGGCGTGATGTACTCGAAAGCCACACAACCGCCGTCCGGCGAAAAGCGAGGAGAAGGAGCAACCCAGGTGTAGCCGGACAACGGCCTTCCCTCCGTAAGACCCAGCGTACCGAGCGAATCGACCCGCGCGTGGGCCTCGCGCTCGTACCGGTGGCTCCAGTCTTGCCAACTGCCGGACAGCGTGCGGCCGAAGTACGGCGTCGAGGCCCAGTTGAGAGTGTACGGCAGCCGCGCGGCGCCGCGTCGCGTGAAACGAGCGACGGCCGAGTCACCGTACTGCTCGGCCATCGAGCGGAAGTACAGGCCTCCGTACGCGTAGGGCGTGTGACCGGACGGCCAGAGCGGCGACAAGCCGTCAGCCGCATCGATGGTACGGAAGTCTCCGCCAGCCGCATCGGCGTCTAGCATCATCGCGATGCTGCTGCCATAGGCGCGGCCGGCACCCGTCAGGCGCGACTCGTAGTAGGTCGGCAAACCCTCGATCACCCAGCGAGGCTGATAGAAGGCCGGGAAGAAAGCCGGCACGCGGCCAAACACCGTCTGGGCTAGCCCCCAAATGCCGTCGGCTCGATCGAGATGGAAGATGTGGGTCAACTCGTGCACGAGCGTGGAGGCAATCCAATCGGTGTAGTAGTTCAGCGTCCTCGCGGTGATATCCGGCGTCGCGATCAACACGACGCGGTTGGTCGGTATCGGTGTCGCCGAAGCGTTGGGCCTATCCGTGTGATCGGTGATCACCAGGGCGATGCGGCCCGAGGGCGGTTGCATGAATTGCCGCGATAAAGCGTCGTATGCCCACTCGGCGCTCGACGCGGCCAGGCGCGCGAACGCCTCCATCCTCTCTGGGTAGACGACGCGGAAGTGGTCGGTCTCGAAGGACAGATAGCGTTCGTCGGGTGGGACCTGAGCGATGGACTGGACGGGCAGGACGAACGTGAGCGCTAAAGCCGCCAGCCCGCTCCGAACCAGCGCCGGGCCTGACAGCCTCACTCGGCGCGCCCTCTGACGAACTCGCGCAGCCCTTCCACGACCCCTCGCGCGTAAGCTTCCAGAAAAACGGGGCTGCGCAGGCCGGCCTCCTGCTCCGGGATCATCATGAAGGCGCCCTCAGTTAGCGCCGCCGGCAACCAACTCGGCCTGGCCAGCGCGAGGCTCGATCGCCCGAACCCCAAGTCCGGGAGCCCCATGCTGTCGAGCAGATTACGCTGAAGCGCTCGCGCCAGGTCGAGCGAGTGCGGCTGGAAGTAGTAGACGCTGGTGCCATGGTTCTCCAACGGGTCCACTCCGTCTGGAAGAGCGTTGTTATGGATCGAGATCAAGATCTCGGCGTCCAACAGGTCGGCGTAGGTGGTCCTATCGTACACGCGAACCGAGCCGCGGTCGGTCCGCGTCATGATGACCTTTGCGCCTTCCTGTTCCAGCAGCCGCCGAAGCCGGTAGGCCACGCCGAGATTCGCATCGGCCTCTACCAATCGCGTGGGCCCGGTCGAGCCGCCCGGCGGGTGGCCCGGGTCGACCGCGATTGCCAGCCCGGCGAGCGGTCGCTCGATGTCGATAACAGGAGGTCTCCGCAGATCGAGCTGCAGAGCGCCCCGCTCAGTGCTCACCCGGTAGCCCCATGGCCGAGCCGCCAGATCGATGTGCAGCTCGTAGCGGTCGGAGCTGACCTGTTCCCACCAGGCCGCCCTCAAGAATTGATCGTCCGGACCGTAGCGCAGCCAATCGGTATTCGAATACGCGCCGTACAGAACCAGGGTCACGCGTCGCCCGTCGACCCTGACAAAGTAAGGCACCGGGTGATCGACCGAGACGCTCACGGCGAGGTGGCCGGGCAATCCTTCGAACCGGACGGTGCCCACGCGTGCGGCAGCCGGTAGCGACGCACGACGCCGGCGGACGAGCTCATCCAGCGACACCCAAGCCTCGGTCTGCTGATCGAGGAACAGCCGGACCGAGTTGTTGCGTCGACCGGTCACGCGCGTCACGACCCCGTCGGCCCACATCCAGAGGGTCGTGGCTCCCGGCGCGGCGCGTCCCACCACGTACCCGCGCTCGCCCGCATAGGAAGGCCGACCCTGCAAGGCAACGACCGGCCCTTCCCCGCTCAAAACCCACAGGTCCAACGGAAGCGGGAACCGAGCCGTGTCGCTCGCAACCACGGCTTCAACCACGGCACACCCTTGGGGAACGGTCTCGTCTCTATTCTTTGATACCGAATCCGCGGCCGGTTCATCAGGAGTCGCGCGCGGTGAGCAGTAAGGAAAGGCGCCGGCCGGAGTAGCCGGCACCGGCGGCATGTCGGGTCTCGAGGTCCCGAGACCGAGCGGCTCGCGCGCCACGAGCGTTCCCTCGTAGATGCCACTGGCCACCGAAGAGGTCCCGGCCGCCTGTGGTATCCGGCCGAAGATCCAGTTCGCCGAAGAGATGTTTCCGTGAGCAGAGACCTCGCTCAACGGGACAGTATCTCCGTCAGGCAATAGCAACCGGACTCGAGCGCTCGGCGACGCGCGCAAGCGGATGGGTACGGCCTCTCCCGGTTTCACCCACCAGGCCCCTCGCGGGCTCAGCCCGGCAGCATCGATCTCCGCCGAGTCGGCCCTGAGCAGAGCCGGCGGCCGTGGCAGTCGTACCAGGTGCGCCGCCCGCCGCTCTTCATCGCCCAGCGAAGCGACGATCTCGTAGCGGGCGACGGAGTCCCCCGGCGATGCCGGGACCGGCAGCCAGGCGATGAACGCGCCGTTTGGCTGAACCGGCACGCCGTGTCCATTGATCGTCAGCAGCGCCTTCCCGTTACCCACCGATCCGAAGACGAAGTTGGAGTCGCGCGCGCTGATCAGGCTGCCGGATCGAGGATAGACGACATCGATCGCCAGGGCGCCCTCGACCTCGGGCACCGGTGGCGGACCCGCGACCTCAGGCGGCCGCGTTGCGCAACTGTTCGCCAAGAGCCCTTGCATGATGAGGGCTGCCGCCATGAGCGCTTCCGCCTTGGGCGATGTTCGCGGAGTTTTCTCGTCGACGTTCCTCATGTGTACCGCGACGCTAAGGTGAGACGGCCGGTGTCCGCGCCGAGGAAGCCCAACGCAGTGCCAGTCCGGCAACGCCCGCGATGCCGCACGCAATTGCGCCTTTCGCCCAGAAACCGAGAACGAGCCAGCCGATGCCCAGCATGAGCGAGATGAGCAGAACGATCGCCGTAGCGCCGGATCGCAGGTCCGCTCCCAGATCCTGCAGCGGAGCCAGGCCCGTCGCTTCCCGCTGCCGCCGCCACCCGGGTCCGCCGGGCCGCGTGCGCCGGTAGAAGCGCTCCAGCGTCTCCTCTGTCTCGGGCGCCGTCAACAACATGG
Organism: Gemmatimonadota bacterium; assembly: GCA_039588015.1. Classification (GTDB taxonomy): domain Bacteria; phylum Gemmatimonadota; class Gemmatimonadetes; order Palauibacterales; family KS3-K002; genus JASFMO01. Next base: position 21,081 of record JBDHAS010000031.1, read on the forward strand.
CCGGGATCCACACCGCCGCGGCGCCGAACGCCGTCACCGCCAGCCTGATTCCGAAGTCGATCTCGCCGAAGGCCGGAAGATACGACAGCAGCGCGATGAACATCCCCGCCAGCATCGCCGCCAGTTCGGCCCACGCGTTCACGCGCCACCAGAACCAACGCAGGATTAGCACCGCGCCTGGTCCGGTGCCGATCGCGATCATGAAGCGGAAGACGGTCCCGATGTCCTGCGCGAAGAAGGCCGCCGTAGCCGCGAACGCTACGATCACAACGGAAGCGAGGCGGCCGACCCAGACCTGCTCCTTGTCGCCGGCCTCGGGCTTCAACCAGCGGGTATAGAGGTCGTTGACCACGTAGCTGGCCCCCCAATTGATCTGCGTCGACACGGTAGACATGAACGCAGCGAGGAACGAGGCCACGACCAACCCGAGCAGGCCGGCCGGCAGATAGTCGAGCATGAGCTGGATGTAGCCGATCTCCGGATCAGCCGCCGTTGGATAGAGCACGACGGCTACCAGAGCGACCACGATCCAAGGCCAGGTTCGAATGACATAGTGCAGCACGTTGAACAGCCACGCCGCCTTCGCGGCGTCCTTCTCCGTCTTCGAGGAGACGAACCGCTGGATGAACATGCCGCCGCCGTCGCTGAGGCGGAACGCCCACCATTGGATGCCGATGTAAGCCAGAAACGTCGTCATCGACAGCTGGGCCACGTCGGACCAGGGCATGAAATCGATGCGGTCCGCCAGCCCTTGCTCGATCAAGGCCGCCTTCACTCCGGCGATGCCGCCGACATCGGGAAGCGCGTACGCGGCGACGAGCAGAGCGCCGACCAGCGCGAGCACGAACTGGATGAAGTCTGTGGCCACGACCCCCCACAGACCCGCCAAGCCCGCATAGAAAAGGACGAGGGCAGACACGCCGATCACGATCCACAGCCTCGGCTCGCCGGGGAGGTCTATCTGTAGAGCGTCCCAGAGACCAAGCGCCTCGATGACCTTTCTCATCGCCAACATCGCGTAGCCCATGCCGACGCAGTTGATCGGAATCGCGATGATGAAGGCACGGGTCGTCCGCAACAGCGCCGCGGGCTTGCCGCCGAAACGGATCTCGGTCAGCTCGATGTCGGTGACCACCTCGCTACGCCGCCAGAGCCGCGCGAAGAGGTAGATCATCAGCACGTGCGAGATGGCGAATGCCCACCACTCCCAATTGCCGGCGATCCCACGGCGCGACACCATGCCGGTCACGTAGAGCGGCGTGTCGACGCTGAACGTCGTGGCAGCCATCGAGGTGCCGGCGAGCCACCAAGGCAGGGCTCGGCCGCCGACGAAGAAGTCGGCGAAGCTCTTCGCTCCGCGTCGCGAGAACCAGATGCCAATGAAGAGTGTGCCGGCGAGGTAGACGCCTATGACCAACCAGTCGAGGGCGTTCATCAGGAGGCGGAAGTCACGAGGCGTTTGGCGGCCGCGTCCTGCATCAGCGCGTCGCCACACCAGGCGCAGATCACGTTGTCGGCGAAGGGGAGCCGCTCGGCCAGGCGTGAATGCCCGAACAGAACTACGGTCGCGTTCGGCGCCTCCGCCAGAATCCGCTGCACCTCCGCTACCGTGTCCTCGGAGAGATCCGACCGGCCCTTCCACGCCTTCACCTCGGAGAACAGGGCGACGAGATCCGCCGTCGGCCCTGGTGACAAAGCGTTCTCCGTCTTCACTTCGCGCTCCGCCAGCGCCATAGCCAGGCGGCCGCGGTCGGGGAGCACGAGACCGGGCGCCGCGATGAACGATGGCAGCTCGATCTGATCGTCATCCACGACGTGCAGCCGCACGCTGTCACCGGCGCGAAGATCTGGCCACGCACCGCGGACGAGCCTCACCGACGCCGACGCCATCTCGAGCGCCTGCGCGTAGCTCGAGAAGGGCCCCTGCCGCTCCAGGTCGATCTGAACCGACGCAGCCGCTCCCGTTATGCGGTACGCGGCCTGCGCGACCCGTTGCGGATCCAACGTCTTCTTGTCGAGAGCAGCGGCCAGAGCCTGCACCGTATCCTCGGGTGACTGTGGGTACAGGACGACGTCGCAACCGGCGCGCACGGCCTCGACCGCCGCCTCGGCCTCCGACCGGCCGGAGGCGGATATAGCTTCCATGACGAGGGCGTCGGTCGCGATCAGACCGTTGAACGACATCGCTTCACGCAGGAATGCGATGATCTTTCGCGAGAGGCTGGCCGGCACTCCGGATGGATCGAGCGCCGGGTAGGCTACGTGAGCCAACATCACGGAGCCAACCCCGGCTTTGATCGCGGCGCGAAACGGAGCCAGGTCCATCTCCAGATCCTCACGCGTCGTTTCTACGACCGGTAGCTCGGCATGCGAGTCCTGCGTGGTGCGGCCGTGGCCAGGGAAGTGCTTGGCGCAGGCGACCACGCCCTCGGACTGGGCCGAGACTATCCACGCGCGCGCCATGTCCGCCACGGCAGAAGGGCTTTCCCCGAAGCTGCGGGTTCCGACGATCGGGTTGGACGGCTCGATATCGAGGTCCACTACCGGGGCCAGCACCCAGCCGATACCCGCCGCTGCCGCCTCCTGCGCCGTGATCCTAGCCGCCTCCAGCAACTCGGTATCGACGAGTCCCGAGAGCGCCGCCGCCGGTGGCAAAGGCGTCGCATCGTCCATCTGATGACCGGCTCCCCGCTCCAGGTCCGAAGCGAACAGTAGCGGCCGGCCAGCGTGCTCAAAGGCGCGGCTGACTATTACTCGCATTCGCTCGACGCTGCCGCCGAACACGCAGAAGCCTCCCACGCCCAGGTCCAGAGCTTGGCGGACCTCGGGCCAGACTTCGTCGGGGCTGCGTTCGCCCCAACGCAAGCCGGGAAAGACGAGTCGAGCCGGGTTCATGGCGGTGTCACCTTCCCAAGAATCCTCGCGCCAAGCGAGCCGGTTACCGACGGCAGGTTGCCCGGCGCACCGACCCGGCACAGGTGGGCGAGAATGGCGAACGCGGCCGCCTCTTTGGCGTCCGGGTCCCAACCGAGCGCGGCAAGATCGGTCAGCGGGATCGGGTCGATCCGCTCGGCGAGCATCTGCATCAGCGCTGGGTTCCGAGCGCCGCCGCCCGAAACGATGCATTCCTCCGGTGTGGGCTCCGGTCCAGCCAGAGCATATCCGTCGCCGATCGTTTGGGCCGTGAGCGCCGTCGCCGTGGCGACGAGGTCGTCGTCGCCCAAGCCCAGCTCTCTACCTCTGGCCACTAACCCGCCGGCGTACGCTGCCCCGTACCGCTCCCGACCCGTCGACTTCGGCGGTTTCGCCCGGAAGTATTCGTCATCCAGAAGCTCGCCCAACAGGCCACCGTGAGGTTGACCGGCGAAGGCGCGACACCCGTCGGCATCGTACCGCTCGCTTCCGCCGGAGACGATCTCGACCACCCCATCGATGACCGCGACGCCGGGTCCCGAGTCGAACGCGATGACCATGCCGTCGGAACCTTCCGGGGGCACGAGCGTCACGTTGGCCATGCCGCCTATGTTTTGAAGCGCTCGCCAGGCGTCGGGGATCGAGAACAGCAGCTGATCGATCAGCGGCACGAGCGGCGCGCCCTGCCCTCCCGCCGCCATGTCGCGCGCTCGGAAATCGGACACGACGGGAATGTTCAGCCTCTCGGCGATCACCGCGGGCTCGCCCATCTGCAGCGTCGCGCCGCGCCGGCCGCCTGCCGGTGGCTCGTGCCAGATCGTTTGGCCGTGACTGCCGACGGCCTCCAGATCGACCTCCAAGATCCCTGCAGCCTCGAGTAGCTGCAGCGCGGCGTCGGCGAACCAGTCGCCCAGACGAAAGTTCAGCAGGCAGAGCTCGCGCGGGTCGCCGACCAGACCTGCCTTGATGGCTTCCCTCTGCTGGTCGTTGTAGGGGACCGATATGAACGCTTCCAGGCGGGCGCCCAGACGGTCTCCCCCATCTTCGATCTGGACCAGCGCCGCGTCCACGCCGTCTAGCGAGGTGCCGGACATCAATCCCAAGTAGCGAAGCGGCAAGGCTCTATATCTATAAGGGTTCAGTTGTCCACCAAGCTTCGGATTGCCCGCAGGTGGACGTAATCGTGCCATACGATGTGCCGCAGCGTCTGATAGACGGAAACCGGCCCGTACAGCTCGTGGTTGCCCGTCCGGCCCCACAACGAGCGTGGCGCTTCTTCGAGCAGGGCGACCAGCTGGGCGCGACCGTCGCGAAACCGTGACAGCAGCGACTCGATAGGCGCCTCGCGGGCTCCGCCGTCGAAGATTTTCCGATTTTCTACATCGTCATCACGGTTCGCGATGGACGGCTTATCCTCGCTGAAGATGAGCTTGATGCGCTGACCTATGATCGTATCACTCTCGACCAAGTGCTCGATCTGCTCCTTCGCGCACCACTTCCCTTCGGCCGGCCGCGCGCGTGTTGCCTCGTCCGAAGCAGCGGCCACAGCCGAGGAGACCCATTGCGGCAGAGTCGCCAACGCTCGGAGCGTGATCTCGACGCTCGGCTCGCCGGGCGGTTCCGCCGGATAGTGACGGAA
>JBDHAS010000032.1:0-25497 GCA_039588015.1 Gemmatimonadota bacterium
CTGCAGCCTCCCAGCAGGGCTATACCGACCAGGCCGGGGACACAAATGCGGGACATACGGCAACTCCTAGTTCTTAGACGACCGCATCGTGCTTAATGATCTTGTCGGGCAGTGCGATAGACACCACTTCAACGAGAACAAGCGGGGCCAGTATTCGGCCCCGTTCGCCCTCGGTCTAGTGCCTAGTTCGTCGGCGGTGACAGCATCTCCATAATCTGGTCGACGCTGAAGCTCGCCGGCCGTTGCCGCTGCGGGAACTCCTGGAACGTCTGGAAGAACTGAGCCACGAACGCTTGTGCCGGCACGAATACGAATGCTCGGTTGATACGCCACTCAGGGTAGCTAATGGACTCGTGGTCGGCGCGTTCGAACGGATCGGTGCGCAGGTTAAAAAGCTTCGGTAGCCGTAGGAAGACGAACGGTTCCTGCCAGACATCGAAGCCGTGTGCCCGCTGCTCCATGAATACGACCTTCCACTGGTTGTAGCGGAGGCCGAGCAAGTCACCGGTGTCGCTGAAGTAGAAAATCTCGCGGCGAGGTCCCTGTGCCTCTCGGCCCTGGAAATAGGGCAGGAAGTTGTAACCGTCGAGGTGGACGCGGAAGGTCTTGTCGCCCACTCTGAGGCCCTCGCTCAGCTGCTCCTTGATGTTCGGTTGGTCGACTGCGGCCATAAAGGTTGGCACCCAGTCCTGGTGTGAGATGATCTCGTTAGAGATCGAGCCGGGCTCGATCACGCCGGGCCACTTGAGAACCAGTGGGACGCGAAATCCACCCTCCCAGTTGTCGTTCTTTTCACCGCGGAAGGGCGTCGTACCGCCGTCCGGCCAACTGAAGACCTCGGCGCCGTTGTCGGTTGAGTACATCACGATCGTGTTATCGGCGATTCCCAGCTCGTCGAGCAGGTCGAGCAGCACACCGACAACACCGTCGTGTTCAACCATGCCGTCCGGGTAGACTCCGAGACCGGTAACGCCCTCGGATTCAGGCTTGAGATGCGTCCAGATGTGCATGCGCGTCGCGGCAGACCATACGAAGAAAGGCTTGCCCTGTTCGTGTGCGCTACGGATGAAATCCACGGCCGCCGCCAGGAACTCCTCGTCCACCGTCTCCATGCGCTCACGGGTGAGTGGCCCCGTGTCCTCGATCCGCCCATCGGCGTAGCTGTGGATCACACCGCGGGGCCCGAAGCGCTCGGCGAAACTCGGGTCCTGCGGGTAGTCGGGGTTCTCGGGCTCCTCCTCGGCGTTCAGGTGGTAGAGATTGCCGAAGAACTCGTCGAACCCGTGATTCGTCGGCAACATCTCATCCAGGTCACCCAGGTGGTTCTTGCCGAACTGGCCGGTCGCGTAGCCCAGAGGCTTCAGCAAATCTGCCAACGTAGGATCTTCAGGCTGAAGGCCCAGCTCGGAGCCCGGCAGACCGACCTTGGTCAATCCCGTACGAACGGGGTGCTGCCCAGTGATAAAGGCTGCGCGCCCAGCTGTGCAGCTCTGTTCGGCGTAGGCGTCGGTGAACAGCATACCTTCGCGGGCGATCCGGTCGATGTTGGGCGTACGGTAGCCCATCATGCCCTGGTTATAGGCGCTGATATTCCAGTACCCGATGTCATCGCCCCAGATGACCAAGATGTTTGGGCGATCCTGCGCTTGAGACGAGCCTGCTAGCGCAAAGAGCGCCAACAACGCAGCGGTCGCTGGTCCCAGAATCTTCAGTTGCCGCATGTGCTGAACCCTCCTACTGAGAGTGGTAAGAGTGGGAATCGAGGGGATAGTCCGTCCCGGGTCCGGATCACAAGAACCGCTTCGATTCGCCAGTTTCACCTCTACGAATGGTCATGAGAATAGCATAAACGAAGGCGACCTCAAGACCCGTTCTCCGCAAATCGGGCCCGCTCTTGTTCCCGTGAAGGCGCTCTGAATAGTCTCAACCTTGAGAGTGCAAGAACATTATGATGTGATGTTATCAGGGCCTCGTCCACTCTCGCCTCCCATGTCTGTAATGCAAGTAGAAAGAGTAACTGAGGTCGCCTACCGCATTTGCTTGCCGGCGATCGGTGCGCCAGATTCCTGCGACCAAAATCGAAGACACTAGGCGTGCTGACTCACAACCGTGAGGTGGAACGATGTCGTATCTCGCCCGCGCGAACCCGTTTGCTCGAGTGTCCGTCCTAGTCGTCGTTGCGCTCTCGCTCGGAGCGGCCCTTGCGTTCCCTCTGGCAGCCGTCGAGGCGCCTCAGGGCCGTGCACCGGCCCAGCAGGAAGGACACCTGGGCTACTACCGCTTCCCGGCTCTACACGGCGACACGATCGTCTTTGCGGCCGAGGGCGACCTGTGGAAGGTGTCTGTTGCTGGAGGCGTCGCGCGGCGGTTGACGACGCACGCCTCCGAGGAAACGAACCCGAGGATTTCTCCCGACGGCCGAACGCTCGCGTTCACCGCGCGCTACGAGGGGCCGGCGGAACTCTACACGATGCCGCTGGCCGGAGGCGTTCCGATCCGGCGCACGTATGAGGCCGAGGGTTCGGCAGCTACTAGCTGGACGCCGGACGGGGGGCTCGTCTACACGACGGGCCATTACTCGGGACTACCGAAGCCAATGCTGGTGAAGCTCGACCTGGCGGACGGGACGCGGTCGCTGGTCCCGCTCGCGACGGCGAGCGAAGCCGCCTACGACGCGACGGGGACGAAGCTGTTCTTCGTCCGACCTGCCTTCCACAACAACGTCACCAAGCGCTACAGGGGCGGCACGGCACGGGACGTATGGAAGTTCGAAGACGGTGCGGAAGAGGCCGTCGAGTTGACCGGCGACTACGACGGCGAGAGCCACTCGCCCATGTGGTGGGAGGGGCGAGTCTATTTCGTAACCGACCGTGACGGCACGATGAACGTCTGGTCGATGAACGAAGATGGAGGCGACCTACGCCAGCACACTCGCCACAGCGGCTGGGATGTGAGGAACCCGTCGCTCTCTCGAGGGAGGATCGCCTACCAGCTGGGTGCCGACCTCTGGATCTACGAGATCGGGTCCGACCAGGCGCGACTCGTCGCGATCACTTTGGCCTCCGACTTCGACCAGTTGCGCGAGAAGTGGGTCCAAGACCCGATGCAGTATCTGACCTTCGCCCACATCCATCCCGACGGCGAGAGCGTGGCGCTGACCGCCCGTGGGCGAGTGTTCGTGGCGCCGGCCGGGCAGGGGCGCCTGGTACGGGCTTCCCGCAAACCTGGGGTGCGGTATCGCGATGTCGTCTTCATGCCCGACGGTGAAACGTTACTGGGTTTGTCGGACGAAACGGGTGAGTTCGAGTTCGTGAAGATCCCGGCCAACGGGGTCGGCGGCGACGAGCCGCTCACCAGCGACGGCACCGTCCTCCGCTACCAGGGAGTCCCGTCGCCGGATGGCAAGTGGGTCGCCTACGACGACCATAATAGGGACCTCTGGCTGCTGAACGTCGAGAATGGGAGCCAGCGCAAGATCTCTGAGCACCGGCAAGGCATCGGCGACTTCGCCTGGTCGCCCGACAGCCGCTGGCTGGCGTACACGATGAGCGCGCTGAACAGCTTCAGGCAGATCAAGCTGTACGGCGTGGAAGAAGAAGTGACGGTGCCGCTGACCGGCGATCGAGTCAACAGTTTCAGCGTCGCCTGGGACCCGAAGGGCGAGTTCATCTACTTCCTCTCCGACCGCAACCTGCGTTCGCTGGTGCGGAGTCCGTGGGGCTCGCGGCAGCCGGAGCCGTACTTCGACCGACCGATCGAGATCTTCCACGTCGCGCTGCGAAAAGGGCTGCGGTCTCCCTTCAAGCCGGACGACGAGCTGAGCCCAGCGGTTAGCACGAACGACAATCGTCGCGGTGATCGCGACGCGCGCGGTGGCCAAGAGTCGGGGCGTGGAGGATCGCTGGATGCCGAGCCGATCCGGGTCGACATGGACGGTCTGCAGCGCCGCGTGAGGCAGGTACCGCTAGCGTCCGGCAACTACAACCGGCTGTACGTGACCGAGGACGCCCTGTTCTTTGGCGCGCGCGGATCGGGGCCGAACGCGAACTATGACCTGATGGGCCTCAAGATCGACAACGAGAAGCTCGAGCCGAAGCCCGTCGTAGAGGACATACGCAGCTTCGAGTTGTCGCGGGACGGGAAGAAGATTCTTGTCCGCAAGGGCAACAACCTGCACGTGATCGACGCCAAGCCGTCGAAGGTCAACAACCTCGGCGACAGCAGGGTCGATCTGGGCGGCTGGACGTTCCCGATCGATGTGCGGGAAGACTGGCGGCAGATATTCGTGGACGCTTGGCGGATGGAGCGCGACTACTTCTACGACCCCGGCATGCACGGCGTCGATTGGGACGCGACGCTACAGAAGTACATGCCACTGGTAGACCGGGTGACGACGCGCGGCGAGTTGTCCGACCTCATCGGACGTGCGGTCGGCGAACTCTCGGCGCTGCACACCAGCGTGCGCGGCGGTGACCTGCGCCGCGGCCGCGACAACGTGAGCGTCGCCACTCTGGGCGCGCGGCTCTTCCGCGACCCGGGCGCCGGCGGCTATCGCATCGACTACATCTATCAATCGGACCCCGATTACCCCGACGAGATGTCGCCGCTGGCCGATCCCGAACTCGACCTTCATCCGGGGGACGTGATCACGGCGGTGAACGGGGTACAGACGCTGGAGGAACCGGACATCGGAGCGCTGCTGCGCAATCAGCAGGCCCGCCAGGTGCTGCTGACCGTTCGGTCGGGCGGCGGCGGCTCGACGGCACGCGGTGAATCCCGCGACCTGATCGTCGTGCCGACCGCCAACGAGTTCGGTCTCAGGTACGGCGACTGGGAGTACACACGCCGTCAGATCGTCGAAGACGAAGGGGAGGGGAAGATCGGATACGTCCACCTACGTGCGATGGGCGGTAACGATATCACCCAGTGGTATCGCGATTTCTATCCCGTCTTCAACCGGCAGGGCCTGATCATCGACGTGCGCAACAACTGGGGCGGCAACATTGACAGCTTCATCTTGGAGAAGCTGATGCGGCGCGCCTGGATGTACTGGAAGAGCAGGGTCGGCCAGCCCAGCTGGAACATGCAGTACGCATTCCGCGGCCACATGGTCGTCCTGATAGATCAGAACACGGCCTCCGACGGCGAGGCCTTCGCCGACGGCTTCCGTCGGCTCGGCCTGGGTGCGGTCATCGGGATGCGCACGTGGGGCGGCGAGATCTGGTTGGGTTCGTCCAATCGTCTCAGCGACGGCGGACTGGCCCGGGCTCCGAGCATGGGTGTTTACGGCCCCGAGGGAGAGTGGCTGATCGAGCAGATCGGGGTGGTGCCGGACATCGTCATCGACAACCTGCCTCACGCGACCTTCAACGGCGAAGACGCACAGCTCGATGCGGCGATCCGGTACCTGATCGAGCAGATCGAGCGGGATCCGCGCGATGTGCCACCGCCTCCGCCCTATCCGAACAAGGCGTTCGAGTATCGGGTCACAGAAACGAGGGACAACGGAATGTAAACGTGGATTGTTTTCAATAGTCGGTAACCGATAATCGACGGCCGAATTCCAGGTTCTTTTCGACGCTCGACGTCCTACGCTCGAAGCACGACTACCAATGTTGGACGGGATGTCGAACATTGAGCCTCGAGCGTTGGTAGTCGAGAAGAACTCGTCAGTCGATCACCGGCTGTCCAATATCGAATATTGAAGAGCCTGTAAGGAATCCGCGTCGACGCGTACAGCTGGGTGTGGCGTCTTTCGGCAGGCGCTCAGAATTTCCAGCCGACCGAGAGCGTGGTACCGAAGTCGTTCTTGGCCGTGCCCTCGGAGGCCCGGTTGTCGAACTTATCGAAGATCGTAAGACCGATCGTGAAGTCCGAGAGTATCTCGTAGGAGACGTAAACGTCGAAGTCCAGCCGCACACGCCCGAAGTCCGTGAGGCTCGGATAGGCGAAGAGCGACGTGGAGAGGTCGGTCTTCGGGGAGTCGAAGCGGAAGTAAGAGTATTCCACTGCGAGCAAGGCTTCCAGGCTGTTCGATCGATCCGCTTCGCCGGTGAATCGCTCGTCTGTTACGCTTAGCCCGCCGAGCACGTTGAAGATGGCGTGGTTGGTCTGTACGAAGTAGAGGCCACCGCCTGCCGACAGCAGAATTCGCAGGTCCAAGTTCAGCTCCTGGTTCTGCTCCAGCGAACTGCCGACGAAACCCGACCACTTGCGTGCCAGGAACCGCTGTCCGAGGAACCCGAGCGAGCTTCGCTTCGTGCTCGACGCGGCCTCCTGGTCTTGGAAGTACGCGTCAAAGTTCAGCTTGTGTTTCCACTTTTGCGTGCGATAGTTCACCTCACCGCCTAGACTCAACTGCATTATTCGGCTGGCGCTCTGGTAGGTGAATCCCAGATCGATGCGGCCGTTGAAACGCTGCAAGAAGGAGCTCTCGATGGGTTCTATACGCACGATACGCGCCAGATCGAGAGTGTCACTTTGCTCGGCCAAGGAGACAACCACTTGTCCGGTATCGGCCTCCTGCAGGTTGCCGAAATACCTCAGGCCCGATACCAGCTCGACCTCGTGGTAGTGTCGGCTCGAGATGCGGACAATCTTTTCCCACTCGATTGACAGCGTTCCCATATCGTCGGTCGAATAGGAGAGCCTCCCGCGCGCCAGAAGTTTTATCTCACCTGTGATGTGATCGCCGTTCTCCAGGATCACCACGTCTGTCTTTTGTGCTGTGAGCGGGGTCGCGGTCAGCGGCAATAGGGCGGACAATAGCGCGAGCGCGATGCCGACCGATGTCCGGCGGCGTCGCACGAATCTGCGGGTTTCGGAGAGGTCCTGTGCCTTCACGGCGCTAAGGAATATGGCTGAGCGACGCGAGGTGCAACCCCAAAAATTGAGTGGCCAGTAGAGTCCTCGGAGAACGTGGCGGCCAACTACGGGACGTAGTACCCGACCCGGAATCGGAAGATGTTGTCGGTCGTGTTGAAGCTCTCGTCCAGAGTGCCCCTCGAGCGCTGGATTACGTACCAGAACCGGATGCGCAACGCGTAGCTGTGCCGGTATCCCAGACCGAAGCGAAAACGCCACCGGTTGTTGAACGTCTCTCCGATACTGCCCCCTAGGTCGGCGTACACCTCGGCGTCGGTCAGGAACTTCAGCGTCCGGTCCAGGAGCAGACTCCGATTGTTCAGGGCGACGTCCGCCTCGAGGCGCGTTCTGGCCCTCCAGCTGGATTCGTGGGAATCGTCTGAATAGGTGAAATAGCGATACTCGAGCCGCGTATAACTCCTGAAGATGAATCGCAGCTTGGGAGACCAACTGAACCGGGCGCCTACGAACGGCCGCAGCTCGAACGAGTTGACGTCCTCGGTCTGTGCGGTAAACGAGAGGAGCGCCCCGACCGGTACAACGAGCCAGCCGCCCCTGTACGTCAGGCTGGGTCTTAGGTCGAACCGGGTCCAGTTTGATTCGCCCGAGACCAGAAAGCGGGTGTTCACCAACATGTCGGCTTGGAGCTTCTGAGATAGGCGTTTGTCCGCCAGGACCTCGACCCACAGCTGGGTGTTGACGATCGTCGTGTCTTCCTCCTGCGCCAGGAGGTGACCGCCTGGCAAAAGGAGCGCTGCAAGGTTAACAGCAGCAAGAAGAATCGCGCCGGTCCTTCCCACGAAACCTCACTCGAGGATGATGGTGCCGCTTGATCGAGCCTGTCTGGCGCTAACTGTAAGGGCTAACACGCGACCTGAAAAGTGCGACGAGAAGGTGGCTGAGCGTGGGGACTCGAAGATAGCGATGGTGCTCGGCGCCGGGCCCCGATCGAACGCGGTTGGGCGCGACGATCGGGGCTCTCACAGCTAACCGATCTCGGCCAGGCTTGCTTGGTAGGCCTGAGCGGCGAGCGGGACGTACCCGACCTGAGGAACGAGCTCGCTCGCGTTTTTTAGGTAGTAACGCACGAACGCCGCCACCTCGGGACGCTGCAGAGCGGTACGGCTCAGATAGATGAACAACGGACGTGAGAGCGGCTTGTACTCGCCGATCTGTACGGTCTGCGAGCTAGGCGCCACGCAGCCCTCGCCGCCGTCGACAGCCACCAGCTTGAGCTTGTCGGTGTTCTCGGCGTAGTAGGCGTAGCCGAAATAGCCGAGCGAGTAGGGGTCACCGGCGATGCCCTGCACCAGCACGTTGTCGTCTTCGCTGGCGGTGAAGTCAGGTCGGCTGGCGTCCTCCTCGCCGACGATCGCCTCGGTGAAGTAGTCGAAGGTGCCGGAATCGGTACCGGGCCCGTAGAGGATGACCTCCTCGTCCGGCCAGCCGTCGCGCACCTGGCTCCAGCGCGAAATCTCGCTGCCGGGTTCCCACATTCGCTTCAATTCGTCCACCGTCATGCACGAGGCGAAATCGTTGCTCGGGTTCACCATCACGGCGAGCCCGTCGTAGGCGACGGTGACTTCGATTGGCTCGATTCCGGCCTCCGCGCACATCTCGCGCTCGCTGTCCTTGATCGGACGCGAGGCGTCGGAGATGTCGGTCTCGCCGCTGCAGAACTTCTTGAAGCCGCCGCCCGTGCCGGAGATTCCCACCGTGACGCGCACGCCCTGGTTCGCGATCTGGAACTCTTCGGCCACGGCCTCGGTGACCGGGAAGACGGTGCTGGAGCCGTCGATCCTTACATACCCGGATAGACCGCCGGCACTGCTCTCGCCGCCACCGCAGGCGCCGATCACTCCGGCGAGAGCAACCGCGACGAACAGCACGCTGATTCGTTTGAAGATACCGTTCATGGCTTCTGATTCCTCCTTAGTCTCGTAACCCCCATTTGCCGGCAACTTACGCGGGGTTTGGAACGGTAGAGTATCGGCTCTGTAACGAACCTGTATCAGCGCAGGTCGACGCCTGAATCGGTCGAATTGGGATGGAGTGAGGGCTACAGGGTGGGAAACTCGACCTGGATACGCATGCCTTGCCCTACCGAGCTCTCGGCGCTGACGCGGCCACCCATTTGCTCGACCCAGTGCTTGACTATGGCCAGCCCGAGGCCCGTGCCTCCGGTGGCGCGTGAGCGGCTGGGATCCGCCCTGTAGAAACGCTCGAAGACGCGCTCGAGATGCGCGGCCGGGATCCCCTGGCCGTTGTCTTCCACGCTCAGTCTTACGCTCCCGGACGGTCGCTCGGAGGCCTTAACGTGTAGTTCGGTAGAGCCTGAATGCCGGATCGCGTTGTCGATGGTGTTCTCGAGGATCTGCCGCAATCCTTCGGGGTCGGCGTTCAACTCCAGATCGGGCGGCTCGATGGCAAGCGTAACGGATGTCCCCGCCGCCTCGATTCGTTGGGCGAAGCCCTCCAGGATCCTCTCCGCAAGCGGCCTTATGGAAACTCGCTGGGACAGGATCGTATATGAGCGGTCTTCCAAGCGCGCTAGGGTCAAGAGATCGTCGACGATGGCCGCCATGCGCTCCGAGTGACCGACGATTCGGTTGGCGAAGGCGGCGCGGTCCGCCTCGGGGACGCTCGCGTCTGCGACCGTCTCGGCGAAGCCGCGGATCGCCGTCAGCGGTGTCTTCAGCTCGTGCGACGCGTTCGCGACGAACTCGGTGCGCACCCGGTCCAATCGGCGCAACTCGGTCATGTCAGAGAAGACTGCCACGACCCCGCCGGCCGGCAGTCTTCGCGCTGTGACCAGCATCGTGCGGCCGAACACCTCGAATTCATCCGTGTGACCCTCTTCGGGAACGGTTGCCGGAGATAGGAACGTCACGAGCTGCGGGTTGCGAAAGACCGTTCCGGCGGCATGACCTGTGACCACGTCGGCAGCCCCGATGATCGACTGAAGCTCGGCATTGACTCGTACGATCAGGCCCTCGCTGTCCAGAGCCAGAACGCCTTCGCCCATCTCCCGCAGCAGCACCTCGGTTTCGGTCTTCTCGGCCCCACGCTCCTCGAGCCCGGTGCGGTGCGCTTCGGCGAGCCGGTTCATAGCTCGGAACAGGTCGCCGATTGTGCCAAGGGCTGTTTCCGGTAATCGAGGGGGCAGCTCACCGTGTGACAGCTGGGCCGCGAAGCTGGCCGCCCGACGAATCGGTCGCTCGAGCAACAGCGCGAGCACGGCAGCGAGGGCGAAGCAAACTATCAGGACGATAGCGCCGGGCCCGGGCACTTCCGCGGCGAGCAGCGCAGCGTGAAGCAGAAGCGCGAGAGCTGAAATGCCGGCGACGCTCAAGAGCAGCCGTACGCTCACCTTCGGCTACTCCGCGGCGCGAAAGCGGTAACCGAAGCCGCGCACCGTCTCGATCAGGTCACCCGCCGAGCCGAGCTTGGCGCGCAGGCGGCCCACGTGCATGTCGATGGTCCGCGTCTCGATTTCCGCCGTCGTATCCCAGACGGTCTCGAGCAGGCCGCGGCGGCTTTGCGTACGCCCCCTCCGCTCGATGAGGCATATGAGGAGCTGGAATTCCTTGGGCGTGAGTTCGACGTATTCGCCGTCGACGGTAGCGCGATTCGCATCGACGTCGACGGCCAACGTTCCGGCTCTCAGAACGCGTCCGCGGACTGCCCGGCTTTGATCTGGGGATGCGCGCCTGAGTACCGCCTTGGCACGCATTACCAGCTCCTTGGGACTGAACGGCTTGGATATGTAGTCGTCCGCGCCCAGCGCGAAGCCGCGCAGCCGGTCATCCTCTTCGCCGCGAGCGGTCAAGATGATGACTGGGGTACTCTGCGTCTCTTTGCGCGCGCGAAGAGTCTCGAGGATCTCGATCCCGCTGACCTCGGGCAGCATGAGGTCCAGGACGACCAGGTCGGGCGGATCGGAGTCCAGTGCTCTCAGCGCCTCGCCGCCTGTGGAGGCGGTCCTGACCTGAAACCCGGCGTGAGCCAGTTGGTAGGCCACCAGCGCGGCGATGTCGGCCTCGTCTTCGACGACGAGGATCCGGGGAGTCTTCTGCTTCGACATGGCGAGTAATCTAGGCGGGGCAGTTGGCGTGGGACAGGCGCTTCGCGGGCGCGGGCGCGGGCGAGGACGCGGCCGGGGCGAGGACGACGACGGGATGGGGGCTACCGTTGCGCGGGAGGGATGAGGCGTTGATTTTGTGAGCGATTGCTTGGTGGGAGGGCCGCAAGCCACTCGAACCGAACGCGAGGATGAAGTACTTCGTCGATATCGCAGGCCGGACCTACGAAATAGATATTGGCCCGCAAGGTCTGCGGCTTGACGGTCGCAAGGTCGAGGCCGATCTGCGGCCGAATCACGACTCTCATCTCTGGCACCTGGTGCTGGACGGTCGCTCCTACGCGCTTTCCGCGCGGCGTCGCGACCAACGTGGGGAGTGGGATATCGAGGTGGACGGTCGCCGTCACCAGGCGCTCGCCTTGGACGAGCGTCGCAAAGCCATCCGCGAGCTGTCGGGCTCGGCTGCCGTGAGCCATGGCCCGGTGGAGGTCAAGGCGCCGATGCCGGGCTTGATCATCAAGGTGGAGGTCGGTCCCGAGGACGAAGTCGAGCGCGGCCAGGCGCTGATCGTGATCGAAGCCATGAAGATGGAGAACGAACTGAAAGCGGTGTTGGCCGGCCGGGTGACCGACGTGCGCGTCGCGGCCGGGCAGGCTGTGGACAAGGGCGAGCCCCTGCTGGTGATCGAGCCGCGCAGTTGAGGCGCCCTTTCCCTCTCACGTTTCACTTCAGCTGGTCTCTAAGATGACAGAGCGAAAGGTAGCGAATACGAGCGGGATCGAGGTTCATCCCCTCTACGGGCCGGATGATATCCGGGCGGCCGAGGCGCCGGATCCGGGAGCACCCGGCCGCTTTCCGTTCACCCGCGGTGTATACGAATCGATGTACCGGGGCCGCCTGTGGACGATGCGGCAGTATGCCGGGTTCGGCACCGCCGAAGATACGAACCGACGCTTCCGCTTCTTGCTCGACTCCGGGCAGACCGGGCTCTCGGTAGCCTTCGATCTTCCGACTCAGATGGGCTATGACTCCGATCACTCCATTGCGCGCGGGGAAGTGGGGCGAGTGGGTGTTGCCATCGATACCGTAGACGACCTCGCGGTCCTATTCGAGGGCATCGATCTCTCGCGTGTCTCGACCTCGATGACGATCAATGCGACGGCGGCGATCCTGGTGGCCATGTACGTCGCGCTGGCGGACGAACAGGGAATCGGCCGCGATACGCTGGCCGGCACGGTCCAGAACGACATCCTCAAGGAGTTCGTGGCGCGCGGTACGTACATATTCCCGGTCGAGTCAAGCCTGCGGCTCGTCACCGACATCTTCGACTTCTGTGCGCGAGAGCTGCCGCGCTGGAACAGCATCTCGATCAGCGGCTACCATATGCGCGAGGCGGGATGCACGGCGGCGCAAGAGATCGCGTTCACTCTTGCGAACGGTCTGGAATACGTGGAGAGGGCGATTGCGCGTGGACTGCAGGTGGAGGACTTCGCCCCGCGGCTGTCCTTTTTCTTCGCATCTCACAACGATCTGTTCGAGGAGGTTGCAAAGTTCCGCGCCGCGCGGCGCCTCTGGGCGAGCCTGATGCGAGAGCGATACGAAGCCTCCGATCGTGCCTGCTTGCTCCGCTTCCACACGCAGACGGGAGGGTCCACGCTCACGGCGCAACAGCCGCTGAACAACGTCGTGCGCGTGGCGGTCCAGGCGCTCGCGGCGGTGCTCGGCGGGACCCAGTCGCTCCACACCAACGCATACGACGAGGCGCTCGCTCTTCCCACCGCGGACTCAGCCAAGCTGGCGCTGCGCACGCAACAGTTGGTGGCACACGAATCGGGCGCGGCGAGCACCGCCGACCCGCTGGCCGGGTCCTACTACGTCGAGACGCTCACTTCGCAGCTCGAGCACCGAGCGAGCGATTACCTATCCCAGATCGATGAGCGTGGCGGCGCGGCCGGTTCGATCCCCTACATGGTAGACGAGATTCAGCGTGCCGCGTACGCGTACCAACTGGAGGTCGAAGCGGGCGAACGAGTAGTTGTCGGGCTGAACGAATACCAGGAAGATGAGCCCGAGCCCCGCATCGAGCAGCCGGCATTCCCCGAGCTGGAAGCCCGGCAGCGGGCGCGGCTGGACGAGATCCGCCGCCGCCGCGACGCAAACGTGGTTCAGAGCGCGCTGGATGGACTGCGGCAGGCGGCTCGAGGAGAGGAGAATCTGGTCCCTTCCATCGTGGGTGCGGTGAAGCTGCGTGCCACGCTGGGCGAGATCAGCGATGCGCTGCGGGATGATTGGGGCGAGTACCGTCCCGCGAGTTGAAGCGGGATGTCCCTTCGGATAACTTTCGGCCGCACATAGCCTGGAATACGAGGGCGGGAAGCGGAGCATGCCGACTTACGAGTACAGGTGCGGGAACTGCGGTCATCACTTCGAGAAGTTCTCTGCGAAGATGACTGATTCTAAGGGTGAGGAATGCCCTAAATGCGAGAGCGTGGCCGAGCGCTTGATCTCGGGGGGTGCCGGCTTGCTGTTCAAGGGCTCCGGCTTCTACACCACCGACTACCGCAGCGATTCCTACAAGAAGGCGGAAAAGAAAGACAAAGGCGAGACCGGCCCCAAGACTTCGTCCGGCAAGGACAAGGAAAAGAAGTCGACGAGCGCCAAGGACAACGCACCGAAGAAAGGGTGACGTAGATGCGTTTGCCGGAACTGAGTGCGGCGCTCGCGGAGGCGGCGAAGGGAGTGGGTGCCGGGGACGATTTCGAGGTACTGCTCGAGCGACCTCGCGAGCTGGCGCACGGCGATCTGGCAACGAACCTCGCCATGGTACTCGCCAAGCGGATGAAGCGGAGGCCTCGCGAGCTGGCTGAGGAGCTTGTCGGTCGGCTCGATCTTTCCGCGGTCCACATCGAGAAGGCCGAGATAGCAGGGCCCGGCTTCATCAACTTCCATCTGAGCAAGGACTATCTCAGGAGCCAGCTTCCCGTCATCGCCCGCGCCGGAAACGACTACGGGCGCGGTACGTGGGGGGCGGGGCGGACCGTCAACGTGGAGTTCGTCTCGGCCAATCCCACGGGCCCCCTCCACGTCGGCCACGGCAGAGGCGCCTCGCTGGGTGACACCGTGGCGCGATTGCTGGAGTTCACCGGGCACGAAGTGCACCGCGAGTTCTACGTGAACGACGCGGGCATTCAAATCGGCAAGCTCGTGGAGTCCATCTACGCTCGCTATCGCCAAATGCATGGGCATGCCGAGGAGATCCCGGAAGGCGGATACCACGGCGAGTATGTTCGCGATCTGGCCCGCGAGCTCGAGGACAGATACGGGGAGCGACTGACGGGAGAATGGGGAGGTGATGCGCGCGAGTTCGTCCGCGGCTATGCGCTCGACCGCGTGCAAGAAGAGCAACGCCGGGACATGCAGTTCCTGCGTGTTGACTTCGACGAATTCCACCGCGAGACCTCGCTGTACGAGTCCGGGCAGATCGAGGCGACGCTGGACGACCTCGAGAAACGCGGCCTGCTGTACGAGAGGGACGGAGCTCGCTGGTTGCGGACGACCAGCTTCGGCGACGACAAGGACCGGGTCCTGGTGAAGAGCGACGGCAGCTACACGTACTTCCTTCCCGATATCGCCTACCACCACGACAAGGCCGTCCGCGGCTTCAACACCGCGATCGATGTTTGGGGCGCCGACCATCACGGCTACGTGCCGCGGATGACCGCCGCGATGGAGGCGCTCGGTCTGGGGCGCGACTTCTTCGAAGCGTTGATCGTCCAGCTAGTACGCGTCGAACGGGGCGGTGAAGAAGTCAAGTTCAGCAAGCGCTCGGGCGAGTTCGTAACGCTGAGGGACCTGGTCGAGGAAGTGGGGCCGGATGTGGCTCGGTACTTCTTCCTCGAGCGCGGTCCGCAGCAGCAGATGGTCTTTGATCTCGATCTCGCCAAGGAGCGCTCCGAAAAGAATCCGGTCTACAAAGTCCAGTACGCCCATGCACGGATCCGCAGCGTCTATCGACGCGGAGACATCGATCCGGACCAGATCGACCTCGACGTGGACCTTTCGCCGATAACGCAGCCGGGCGCGCTGGAGATGATCAAGACGCTGCTCGACTTCCCCGAAGTGGTGGAGTCGTGTGCCCGCGACCGCGAGTGCCATCGCGTCGCCGCGTACCTGGAGGAATTGGCGAATCATTTGAATAGCTGGTATCACGCCGGGACCCGGGACGTTTCCCTGCGCGTGCTGGGCCAGGAGGAGCAGGTGACCAACGCGCGGCTGGTAGTCGCCCGCGCGGCTGAGGTGGTCCTGCGCAACGGACTCGAGCTTCTGGGCCTCGAGGCGCCCGAGCAAATGTGATGGCCGCAAGTCGCTCGATGAAACTGTCGTCACTCGTATCACTGCTCTCTCTGCTCGCGCTCGCGGCGCCGGCGGCCCGGGGCCAGGAAGCCCTGGACCCCGATCTTCTCGTGCGCTGCGCGGACGCGCAGCTTTCTTCCCAGCAACTGGCCTTGTGCCGCGACGTGGTCGCCTCCGTTCAACTTCTGCAGCCGGACCTCGGGATCGCCCTGGCCAGCGGCAACCCGGTCTTGGGAACGGCGAGTCCCATCGGTACCAAGTTCCGCTTCATACCGAGGGTGTTCATCGGCGGCAGGATCAACTTCGTGTGGGCCGGGATTCCGGACGTGCTCGACTACCCCGATGACCCGTCGGGGGCGGTAGGGACGCGCTCCTTCTCGGTGCCGATGCCACAGATCGACGTCTCGGTCGGCGTCTTCGACGGGTTCCGGGTTGGCTCGACCCTCGGCGGCTTCGGCTCCGTCGAGTTTTTGGGATCCCTGGGTCCGATGATCCTGCCCGCCGGCGAGGGGTTCGAGAACGACGCCACCGGCCTGGGATTGGGTGCTCGGATCGGGCTGCTGCGCGAGTCGTTCTCCGCTCCCGGCATCTCGATCTCCGGCGAGTACCAGTGGACAGGACGAATTCGCTATGGAAGCGTGGCTCAGGGGGACGACGCTCAATTCGGGATGGACCTGGAGGCGGCTAGCTTCCGACTGGGCCTGAGCAAGAGCTTCGTCGCCGTGGGACTGGCCCTGACGGTAGGGTGGGATCACTACCAGAGCGAGGTCGACTTCGGGATCGCCGGCTCGGACGGGGGCCTGGTGACGATAGTTCCGCAGGATTCGCCGGCCTCGCTGTCGGACGGACGTTGGCTAGCCGCCGTCGATGTCTCCTATATCGTGCTGTTCCTAAACATCGCGCTCGAGGCGGGCTGGCAGGAACAGGGACGAGTCACGACCTCTAGCGGAGATGAGATGACATCGGGTAACTTCTTTGGCGCCTTAGGGATAAGGGTGTCGTTGTGACGCGCGGTCGAGATGTCATCCACATGCGCAGAGCGCTCGAGCTCGCCGAGCTTGGCTGGGGGGAAGTCGCCCCCAATCCGATGGTCGGGGCGGTGGTCGCGCGAGCGGGTGAGGTTGTGGGCGAGGGGTTCCACCAGAGGTGGGGCGGCCCACATGCCGAGGTGGTGGCGCTGAGAGCGGCGGGTGAGCGTGCCCGGGGAGCGACCCTGTTCGTAACGCTCGAGCCATGTCACCACCGGGGAAAGACCGGGCCCTGCTCTCATCTGGTGGCCGAGTCGGGAATCGCACGGGTCGTGTATGCTGTGGCCGAGGTGAATCCCGAAGCCGCCGGCGGGGCTGCCTGGCTTCGAAATCGGGGCGTCGAGGTGAAGTCTGGGGTCTGCGAGACGGAGGCGGAGACGTTGAACGCGGTCTATTTCAACGCATTTCGCCGCGAACGCCCGTTCTTAGCCCTGAAATACGCGCTGTCGCTCGATTCCAGGTTGTCGGAAGGCGCGGGGCAGTCTACGAGAATCACTGGCCCGGAAGCGGTCAGAAAGGCCCATCGATTGCGTGCCGGTCATGACGCCGTCATGGTCGGAATTGGAACCGCGCTGGTCGACGACCCGCAGCTGACGGTCCGGGAGTGGGAAACGCCGCGCATAAAGCCGGTACGTGTGGTCCTCGATTCGGATCTTCGCCTGCCAGAGACATCCCGGCTCGTGGCGAGCGCCCGCGAAACACCCGTTTGGGTACTAGCAGCTCCGTATGCCTCCGCCCAGCGGTCGGCCCGACTGGAAGGGGCGGGGGTGACGGTCGTGAAGATCCCACGGGCCGCCGATTCGGGGGGCCTGGATCTGGGTGCGGTTCTTGCCACGCTGTGGCAGCGAGAGATCCGATCGTTGCTGTGCGAAGGCGGCGGCGAGCTGGGTGCTGCTTGGCTCGCCGGAGGCCACGTGGATCGGTTCTACGTCTTCATAGCGCCGGTGTTGGTGGGGAGGTCAGGAGTGCCCGCCTTCCCAGGTGAACGAGGGTTGGCGGCTCGCGACTGGCAGCTGATCGGGCGCGAGGAGCTGGGGCCGGATACTCTGCTGGTGCTGAGTCCGGCGGCAGCTGCGACGGAGCAGCGGGATGTTTAGCGGTATCGTCGAGGAACTGGGTGTCGTCGAATCGGCGGCGGAAAAGGGTAACGGGCGCGAGTTGGTCATCGCCGCCGACAGTGTGCTGGAGGATCTGAAGACCAGCGACAGCATCAACATCGACGGCGCTTGCCAGACGGTCGTCTCGGTGGCGGGCGGGACGTTCACGGTCCAGACGATCGCGACGACTCTGTCGCGAACGACTCTGGGCGAGTTCCGGCGCGGCCGAAAGGTGAACCTCGAGCGAGCCATCGCGGCAGGACAGCGCTTTGGGGGGCACTTTGTCCAGGGCCACGTCGATGGGGTCGGAAAGGTGACGTCGGTCAAGCGCCAGGGGGATATGTGGCTGCTGCGGTTCACGCTGCCCGAGACGGTGGCCCCGTTCACGATTCTGCACGGGTCGATCGCCGTGGATGGGGTATCGCTAACGATAAACGACCTTCCCGAGGACGGGACTGCCGAAGTCGCTCTAATACCTTATACTTATGAGCATACGAACCTCTCTCGGCTGGCATCCGGCAATCGTGTCAATCTCGAGGCGGACATGATCGGCAAATACGTCGCCCGGGCTCTTGTTGGCGGGGGGGAGGGTCTGCCGCCGGATGACCTAACGGGGCGGCTGGCTGAGTGGGGTTACAGCGGGCAATGAGTGAGGATCGGCCTTCGTGCCGACTTAGATGAAGAGCAATGAGCGAGATAGAATTCGACAAGGTTGAGGATGCGGTAGACGCGATACGTCGCGGCGAGATGGTGATCGTCGCCGATGACGAGGATCGCGAGAACGAAGGCGACCTGGTCTGCGCCGCCGAGTTGATCACGCCGGAGATCATCAACTTCATGGCGACTCACGGGCGCGGATTGATCTGCCTGACTCTGAGCCCCGAGCGCGTGGAAGAGCTGGTGCTCACCCCGATGGGCGACCACTCGGTCGGCTCTCAGGGAACCGCCTTCATGGTGTCCATTGACGCGACGCCGAAGCACGGTGTGACCACGGGGATCAGCGCTTGGGACAGGGCGAAGACGATCCAGGTAGCGATCGACCCCAACTCGCGGGCGGAAGACTTGCAGCGTCCCGGCCACGTGTTTCCGTTGCGAGCGAGGCCGGGCGGCGTGCTGCAGCGCGTAGGTCAGACCGAAGCATCGGTCGACTTGGCGCGGATGGCTGGCCTCGAGCCGGCGGGTGTCATCTGCGAGATCCTGAACGAGGACGGCACCATGGCGCGGCGGCCGCAGCTGGAAGACTTCGCCAGGCGCCATGGGCTGAAGTTCGTGACGGTCGCCCAGATCATCTCGCATCGCTTGAAGACCGAGCTGTTGGTGCACCGGGTGGCAGAGGCCAGGCTTCCCACCGATTTCGGCGAGTTCCGCGTAGTTGCCTACACGAACGATGTCGATCGCCGCGAACACATCGCGCTGATCAAGGGCGACGTGGGGGGCAAACAGGACGTACTGGTCCGCATGCATTCGGAATGTCTTACCGGCGATGTCTTCCGCTCGCAGCGTTGCGACTGTGGCCAACAGCTGCACGCCAGCCTCCGGCACATCGAGGAAGAGGGACAAGGCGTAGTGGTCTACATGAAGCAGGAGGGACGGGGGATCGGCTTGCTGAACAAGATCCGCGCCTATCAGCTTCAGGAGAGCGGGATGGACACCGTCGAGGCCAACGAGAAGCTCGGCTTTCCGGCGGACCTGCGCGACTACGGGATAGGCGTGCAGGTGCTGCTCGATCTCGGCATCAAGTCCATGCGGTTGATGACGAACAACCCCAAGAAGATCATCGGCCTGCAGGGTTACGGGCTGACGGTAACGGAGCAGGTGCCGATTACCGTGAAGCCCAACCGTCACAACGAGCGCTATCTCAAAGTGAAGCGGGAGAAGTTGGGCCACTTGATTCCGGTCGATGAGGTAAGAGCTAGCTAGAGAAATGCGTGAGATATACGGGCGCTTTGAAACGAAGAATCGCCGGTTCGCTCTCGTGGTGGGCCGGACGAACGAACTGGTGACTCGTCAGCTGTTGGCGGGCGCGATCGATTGCTTACGGCAACACGGCGCCAGCGACGAGCAGGTAGACGTCTTCTGGGTGCCGGGCGCATGGGAACTGGCGCCAACCGTTGCGCGGCTGGCGCGTCGCAGCGATTACTCGGCCATCGTTGTCTTGGGTGCACTGATCCGGGGTGCGACGCCGCACTTCGACTACCTCGCCGGGTCGGCAAGTTCGCGCTTGGCGAATCTAGCCACTCACACGGACACCTACGTGTCTTTCGGCCTGCTCACCGCCGATACGATGGAGCAAGCCTTGGAGCGCGCCGGCAGTAAGGCGGGGAATCACGGCTGGAAAGCGGTCCTGGCCGCCATTGAAATGGCCGACCTTCTCGACCAGCTGGATGGGGAGTCGGACTAAAGCAAGAGCGCGAGCGCTGCAGGTTCTGTACGCTTGGGAACTGCGCGGCGGCGGAGAGTCGTTGCGGGAAGTATACCGCGATCTGTCAACTCACGACGCGTTGTCGCAGGACCCAGAAGTCCGTCAATACACGGAGCGTTTGCTGGACGCTATCGAACGGGATGGCTTTAAGGTCGACGCTCGCATCGAGGCCCACGCTGACAACTGGCGTCTGTCTCGGATGACGGCCGTCGATCGAAACATCCTTCGCGTAGCCGCCGTCGAGATGCTCAGGATCGACGACGTACCACTACGCGTCTCCATCCGGGAAGCGATCCGGCTGGCTGAGTGGTTCGGTACCGAAGACAGCCGGCGCTTCGTCAACGGAGTGCTCGACGCCTTCCTACATGAACTGGAACCCGAGCGACTTCCTGAGGCCCAATGAGCGCGGGCCCTCTTAGACTCCTCATCATAAACTGGCAGGACATCAAGAACCCGCACGCGGGCGGCGCCGAGGTGCATCTCCACGAGATCTTCGGCAGGCTCGTCGAGCGCGGCCACGAGGTAACGCTGCTTTGCTCGGGGTGGCCGGGTTCGCCGGCCCGGGAGCACGTCGACGGGATCAACGTGCACCGGGTAGGCGGCCGCCACAGTTTCACGCTTCTTGCGTTCCCGTACTACTGGCGGCAGCTTCGAGGTGAGGAATTCGACCTCGTCGTGGAGGATATCAATAAGATACCGCTGTACAGCCCTCTCTGGGTGAGACCGCAGGTCGTGGCATTGGTACCACATCTCTTTGGCGCCACGGCATTTAGTGAAGCGTCGGTGCCGTTCGCGACGGCCGCTTGGCTGGCCGAGCGACCGGTTCCGTTCTTTTACGATGGCGTACCCTTCCAGGCGATCTCAGGGTCGACGGCCGAGGATCTCGAGCGGCGGGGCATTCCGCAGGCGAGCATCCGCGTCATCTATCCCGGGATCGATCACTCCGATTTCAAGCCTAACCGCAGCATGCGGCGTTTCGAGGTGCCGACGTTCGTATACATGGGTCGGCTGAAACGTTACAAGGGTCTGGAGTTCGTCATCGATGCTGTAGTCCGGCTGAAGGCGGCGGGTGTCGCGACGAGGCTTATCATCGCTGGCAAGGGCGATCACGAAGCCGCTCTGCGCGACTACGCTGCCAAACGGGCGCCGGATTGTGTGGAGTTCCTCGGGTACGTCTCCGAGGACGACAAGCTGGACCTATTGCGCAAAGGCTGGGCAACGGTGTACCCATCCCCTAAGGAAGGCTGGGGCATCACCAATGTGGAGGCGGCCGCCTCCGGCACGCCCGCCCTGGCGTCCGACTCACCTGGCCTCAGGGAGTCGGTGGCGCACGAGCGAAGCGGGCTGCTGGTGCCCCACGGGGATGTGGAGGCGTGGGTGGAAGCGATGCGTCGAATCGCGCAGGACACCGAGCTACTTCGGCGACTTCGAGTCGGCGCCGCAGAGTTCGCCAGCGAGTTCAGTTGGGACCGCACGGCGAACGAGACCGAAGCCCACCTCTTTGAGGTCCTCGATCACGGTCCATTGGAGACCAGATTCAGTTCAACCTGTACGTCTTGGAGGTGAGATGGACATTTCCATGACCGCTCGGCACTTTGAGTTGAACGATTCGTTGCGCGAACACGTACAGAGCCGTTTGGCGCGGCTGGACCGCTACAACCAGCGAATGTCGCGGTTGGAGGTCACATTAACGGACGAGAACCGACAGAAACGCGTTGAGGCTCTTGCAGCGGTTGACGGAGATGTTGATATCCATGCAGAAGCGGTCGCCGGCGATTTTCGAACGGCGGTGAACCGGGTGTCCGAAAAACTGGCGCGGCAACTCAAACGGCGTCACGAGCGGCGCCGCAATCACCAGGCGCCGCGATTGAACGAGGAGATTCAACCTCAGGAGGCTGTAGAGGGCGGCGAGTCGTGAGCCTGACTGTTCGGGAGCTTCTGGACCTGCGCGGCCAGAGTCTCCAACTAACGACGGCAACGGGTTCGGAGGAAGCGCTCGAGCGCGAGGTGCCGGACGGGGAGATCTCCAGCCCGGGCGTGGCTCTGGCCGGGTATACCGAGCGCTTCGCCAGGGGCAGAATCCAGGTCTTGGGCGAGACGGAAGTATCTTACCTGAGTTCGCTCGAGCCGCGCCGCTGCCGAGAGGTGATGGAGACGCTCCTTTCCTTCGATTCGCCCGTCGTGATCGTCACCAAAAGCCAGGAACCGCCGCCGGTGGTGCTGGAGGTGGCGGAAAAAGCGGGCGTGGCGGTGTTGGTGAGCGGCCTGGGTACCGCCGAGTTCTATCGTCGCATCAATCCCTTTCTGAACGAGCACTACGCTCCGACGACCCACGTCCACGGGTCGCTGGCCGACATATACGGCGTGGGCCTGTTGTTCATCGGTCGCAGCGGAATAGGCAAGAGCGAGTGCGTTCTGGACCTCGTCGAGCGCGGGCATCGGCTCGTGGCGGATGATGTCGTTCGGATCATGCGGCAAGGGCACGACGTGTTGATTGGAAGAGGTTTGGAGCTGGCTCGCCATCACATGGAGATCCGCGGGATCGGTATCATCGATGTTCGCGCCCTGTTCGGCATTCGTGCGATCCGACAGCAGAAGCGAATCGAAGTAGTGGTCCAGCTGGTCGATTGGAACGAGCAGGAGGCGTACGATCGCACCGGACTGGACGCCGACCATACCGAGATCCTCGGCGTCCAGATACGCCGGGTTACGGTTCCTCTGAATCCGGGCAAGAACATCACAGTCATTTCCGAGGTCGTCGCGATGAACCACCTGCTGAGGTACTCCGGCCTCGATTCGGCGGATGCGTTCAACCAGAGGCTGAAGGACGCGATGGCGCCCGTGCGGGAGTACCTCGAGGAAGACTATGAGTGATGAGGTTCAGGGCATCCTGGTCGGGCACGGGAAGCTAGCCGAAGGGATGCTGGACGCCGTGCAGGAGATCACGGGTCTGGGCGAAGGGCTGGTCACGCTCGACAACGAGGGCCTGACGCCGGAAGCGCTGGAAGAAAGGCTCGGTCAGCTGGCCGGCGACCAGCCGAGCGTGGTCTTCGTCGATCTGCCGAGCGGAAGCTGCGCGTTCGCCGCTCGCCGCCTCAGGCATCATCAAGCGAACGTCGCCGTCGTTTGCGGCGTCAATCTGCCTCTACTTCTCGACTTCATCTTCCATCGTACATTGCCGCTAGACGAGATTATCGCTCGGCTACGCACGCATGTAGGCGTTTCGATAGAATATACTACGGATGGCGATTCTCCTGTGCCGGGTCGATGACCGACTGATTCATGGTCAGGTTGTGGTCGGGTGGGGTTCGCAGTTGGGTCTCGACTTCCTGGTGGTCGTGGATGATGAGCTCTCCGCGAGCGAGTGGGAGCAGGACCTCTATCGGGCCGGGCTGCCCGATGATATTGAGGCCCGGTTCCCGGACGTCGAAGCCGCGATCCGCGAGTTCCCGGACTGGAAGGCCAGCGCCCAACGTGGCTTTGTCCTTACGCGCGACCTCGCGACGATGCGGCGATTGGCTGAAGGCGGAGCGCTAGCGGAGGTCGAGATCAACATCGGAGGGTTGCACGACGCGCCGGGGCGACGTCGAATTCTGCCCTACTTGTTTCTTGGCGATGAGGACAGGGAGGAGCTCCTGCGTTTCCAACGCGCCGGCAGCGCGGTAAGCGCGCAGGACCTGCCGGGGGCTCGCAAGATCAAACTCGAAGAACTTCTCAACCTGGCGTCGGGGTAGAGCTGGAACTCACACACTTACTGGGCTTAGGCCTGCTGGGAGGTCTGCTGGGCCTCGACGGCGTGTCGTGCGTGCAGTCGATGGTCGCGCGCCCGATCGTAGCGGGGCCGCTGGCGGGGCTCGTGATAGGTGACCCGGCCGCCGGGATGTGGGCTGGAGCGCTGCTGGAGCTTGTGAGCCTCAAGCAGTTGCCCATCGGGGCTAACCGGCACTGGGACACGGGGCCTGCAGCGGTTGCTGCCACGGTGGCCGCATCGATGGTCAATCCGGCGGGAACAGCGCTTCTTGTAGGCGTCGGCTTCGGCGCCATCGTGGGTTGGGCGGGAAGCTGGAGCATTCACGCGATGCGCCATCTGAATGCCCGGGTGGTGGCGTCCGAGGTCGGTCGGCCTATGGCCCCGCGCGAGCTCGACTCCAGGCACCTAGCCGCGATGACGATCGACTTCTTGCGGGCAACCCTGCTGACGTTGACCGCCGTGTTGTGCGTCCTGGTGGTCACACCGAACATGGGCGGGGCGCCACAGAGCGCGGTCACGCTTTCCTACGTCGCTCTATTGGTCGCTGCCGCTGCGGCGCTGGGAGTGGTCATCGGCACTATGGCGCGAGGACGCGCGGTGATGATCGCGTTCGGTGTGGGCGTGTTGATCAGCACGATTGCTACTCTATGGCTGCGCTGAACCGTCAATTGCGCCTGAGATTCCTGCTGCGGAGTCTGCTGATCCAAGGCTCTTGGAACTACCGGACTATGCAGGGAGCTGGCCTCGGATTCGCGCTCGTCCCGTTGCTACGAAAGCTCTATGGGCAGGATCGAGAGGCCCTGAACCGTTCTGTGGGCCGGCACGCCGGCTTCTTCAACGCCCACCCCTATCTGGCGACCGTGGCCATCACCGCTCTGGCGCGCATGGAGGAGCAAGGGGCGACGGTCGATCAAATCGAGCGGTTCAAAGGCGCGCTCGTCAGCCCGCTCGGAAGTCTGGGTGATCGGCTGGTATGGGCCCGCTGGCGCCCGCTGTGCGTGTTCGCCGCGCTGGTGCCGTTTTTGGCCGGCGCACCGTGGTGGGTTTCAACTTGTTTATTTCTAATACTTTACAACGCCATGCAGATGGGCCTGCGCCTCTGGGGACTGCGCCTCGGCTGGCGCGAAGGCCGAGACGTCGGCAGGGCGCTCATGAGCTCACGTTTGCGACGGCTGCCGGATCGGCTTACGATACCCCTGGCGATCACAGGAGGAGCTGTACTGCCGCCGCTGGTTCTCGCCTTCGGCGGCCCGTCAGGCGCTAGCCCGATTCCCGTCATCGGTATTGCCCTCGTCCTGGCGGCCCTGGGATATTCGCGTCCCACGACCGCGCGGCGCGCCGTCACTGTAGGTCTCGTAGCAGCCTCGATCATTCTTCTCGGCCTTGAGATGACCGTATGGTGAACGTGGAGGAAAAGGAATATCTGGCAACTGTGACCGTTGCCAACGTGTACGGTCTGCACGCGCGCCCGGCGGCTGAGTTCGTCAAGCTGGCCAACCAGTTCGAATCGGAGATTCTGGTCAGCAAGGACGGCATGGAGGTGAACGGCAAGAGTATCATGGGTGTGATGATGTTGGCAGCGGAGAAGGGATCGGCCATCGAGATCAAGGCTCGCGGCCCCGACGCGGAGACGGCCGTCAAAGCGTTGGTCAAGCTTGTCGCTGGTGGTTTCGGAGAGGACTGAAGCAGTGGGCGAGATCGTGCAAGGGATCCCGGCTTCGCCGGGAATAGTATTCGGTCCAGGCTGCGTTGTGCGTTGGCCGGGGCTGGATGTCCCTCACGCCACCGTATCCTATGACGAGGTAGACGTTGAAGTCGAGCGTTTCCACACCGCCCGCCAGCAGGCCATCGATCGGACACGCGAACTGAGAGAGCAGGTGGAAGGCCGGCTTGGCGCCGTT
>JBDHAS010000033.1:0-25409 GCA_039588015.1 Gemmatimonadota bacterium
CCACTCGATGATCGGATTGTCGAGCTCGTCGAACCCGACCGTGTCCGGCCGCTGCAACGTGTAGGTCGGGCTGACGCGCACCACGGCATCGTCCAGCTCGTTGAACAGCCAGACCTGGTAGTTCGAGCCGGAAGCCAGTGGCTTCAGGTCGAAGACGAGCATGTCCAGGCTCGTCACGCCGGGCGTAACCAGCGGGTCAGCCAGAAAGTCCTCATAGCTGGCGAAATCGGACAGAGCAGCACCCGGCGGTGCCGGCAATGGCGCAAAGCCGTGAGCTACCGGCGCGCCTGTCTGATAGTCGAGATCGATGCCTATCTGCGCGCGCAGATAGGGTTTGTCGTAGTGGACCGTGTTGGTGGCTCTGTCGTACTCCCAGGTAACGAGGTAGTTGTACTGGGGTAGGTCGAAGGTCTCGAAGTTGTTGGGTGCAAACGGTATGCTGTCCGGATCGAGAGGATCTATATAGCCGGATTGCCAGATTCCACTGCCCAAGAAACAGAAATCGGCATCGGTCTCGGCCACGCCGTCGGCACCGGTATCCTTCGGATTCGGCGTGGGCCCTGTCTTGAAGTGGCCCATGATGAACGGGTTGGCATTTGCCAGCATCGGCGGGCAGTAATCATCCGGCGGGGCCGAGTTCACCCAAAAATCCGCCTCGTGGTCGGGGTACCCGGCAGGAGTCCCGCCCATCAGTATCAGGCTGTCCGGTTCCGCCAGCTCGCCGTTGTAGACCAGGATCTCCAGGTGGTCGACCAGCCCATTGACCTTTACACCGTAACGCGCGAGGCCGACCGCGTAGTAAGAGTCCTCTTCACCGGCCCAGTCGATGTCTGACCCGTAATCCCAGCGATCGATCCGGCTGGAGCGATCGGGCCGCTGGAATTCGAGAAAGTCTATGTTGCCGACGGTGTTATTCCGGTCCTGGCCACCGTCGTCCTCCCACGGATACTCCTGCAGCCGCGGCAGCCGTAAGTCATGGAAGAAGAAACGCAGGCCGGTCAGGTTGTCCGGCTGGGTTGCGTCGATATCGAGGTCGCCAGACTGAATGAACCAGGGATTGCGGTCCGGCGCGCCACGGCCGAACATGTCTGTTGGATTGCTGACGGTGTCCAGGTCGAACACCGGCGGTAACGGCACGTTCGTAGGGCCGCCCGGCAGGTTCAAGACGGGGAAGTCGAGGAAGACCTGGATCGCACCGCGATCCGTTACAACGCTGGTCCCCGTATCGTCATCTATGCACCCGTACATGGCGAGAACCGCCGTCGCGGCGAGCATCCACAGCCAACGATGCGTTCTCATCAGGCACCTCCCACTGTGAAGCTGAACCCGAGTTGCAACTGGATGTTGTGTATCGTGGCTTTCTTCTCGGGCAGATTCTCTGCCGGGTGAGGTATGTCCGGCGCTCCCAGCAGCGGCTCGCTGACGGCGAACTTGTCTCGGTCGAAGTCCGTGTAGATGAAGTCGCGTACTCGGAACTCGACGGAGCCGGTGCGGCCGAACCGGTAGCCGACCATCGCTCCGATGTTCCAGGCGAGCCCGGTCACCTTATCATCGATCGTGCCGGGTACCGCGGGAGTGGCGATCCGCGCGTCGTCCAGGTTGAACACATAGCCGCCCACGCCACCGATGCCCCGGAAGAAGAACCTATCCAGGGCGGCGCGGAACGATACCTGTGCGCCGTAGTCGATTTGCGTCATCTGCTGACTTACCGTCTGCAGGAACACCGTGTCCTGGAACTCCAGCCGCACCAGCGGGAAGAAGTCCCCGTCCGTCGATGGGCGCGCCGCCATCAGGTAGCCACCGAGAGCGATCCAATTCTGGATGTTGTACTCCGCCTCGAGGCCACCCGTCCAGGCGTCCTGCAGCGCGCTCGACTCATCGTACATTGTCCGTGCAGCCACCACCGTGAACGTGTACCGTCCGCCGACCTCCTCCTGCTGGGCGACGGCCGGCTGTCCCACGCTAAGCAGCAGCGCACCGACGACTAAGCCGATTGCAATCTGTTTCATAGCTGCCCCCGTTTACACGGTCCGCAGGTGTCCCGCGTCCGGTTAGAAGCCCAATTCGAATCCGAAGGTTTGGACGTTATCCAGGATGCCCATCGCCGTGTAGGAGTAGTCCAGTCCGAAGTAGCCTTCGTCACCCAAGAATGGCGTCCGCAGGCCCGCGCCGAAGGCGAGGCCATCGCTGAAGCTCCATGGGCTGTCGGACTCGTTCTGCCAGTGCTTGCCGGCCCGCAGGAAAAGTATCTGCTTGAACCCGTACTCGAGGCCGATGCGCGGCTCGAGGTCGGTATCGAAGCCGTCATTGACCTCGAGCAGGAAATCGAGCTTGTGGCTCGTGCTCGGCAGGCCGAAGATCGCCTCGGGCACCCCGAACATCGGGGTCATCAACGCGAACCGGAACGTGGTCGGCATCTCCATCTTGTCCGTGTTCAACCTGACGTTCAGGTCGGAACCGAGGATCAAGTCGTTGGAGTAGCGCAGGTCGCTCTGGAGCGTTCTCGTGGTAGCCGGACCCTCGAAGCGACTCTCGCCGCCCAGGTTCTGGATCGAAGCGGCGAGCCGCGTACCGTACAGTCCGGTCTCGAACACGGTGCCGATATCGAAGCCCCAGAAGTTGACGTGGGCGAAGTCGATGCCTTCCTGCACGTACTTAACGGTGCCGCCCAGCGCGAGCCGGTCAGTGATCCGGTGCGCGTACGTGACGCCGAGCGCCACCGAGCTCCATTCGACGATGTTGCCTATGACGGGGTCGAAACCGTTGGGGCTGAGCTCGGTGGTGGCCTGTATCTCGCCGCTGCTGAAGACGAGCGTGTGAATGCCGACGGCCCCCGCATCGCCTACCGGTAGAATAGCACCCAGGAAGGCGTGCTTGAGGCCGCTGCCGCTGTAAAGGTCCGTGTACGACCCGGCAAGCTCGAAGCGCTCGGAAAGCGCCGCCGCCGCCGGGTTGTAGAAGAGCACCGTTGCCCCACCGGTGAGCACCGTGCCGGCGTCGGCCAAAGCACGCGCCCTGGGGCT
The DNA here is from genome assembly GCA_039588015.1 of Gemmatimonadota bacterium. Lineage (GTDB taxonomy): Bacteria > Gemmatimonadota > Gemmatimonadetes > Palauibacterales > KS3-K002 > JASFMO01. The sequence continues at coordinate 3,024 of JBDHAS010000033.1, forward strand.
GGGCCCTATTCGAAGGAAGTTGGCACCGCGGGTACCGGTCTGGTGGCCGCGTGAGGCCCCAGTCGGCTCGATGCCCGTGCCCACGTTCTGCGCGACCAGAGGAGTTCCGGTCAACGCCCAGCAGGCCACGCCCAAAATGAGGAGCTTGTACCTCATCCTGACCTCGCTTTTATCGAATGACGATGAATCTGCCCATGTGCTTCAGCTTCTGACCGGGGCTGCTCGCGTCGTTCGGGTTCTCGGTCGACTCGACGACGAACAGGTATAGGCCGCTGGCAATGACGTTGCCCTCGCGCGTCTGCATGTTCCAGTAGAGGTCGCCGTTACCCATCAGATCCGAGGCATCCCACCTGAGCCGCTGCAGGAACTGGCCGCTGGCCGTGAAGATCTGGATCGTCCCCGACGGCGGCAGGTTGGTGAACATCAGGCGGCGAACGGAGCCTTCGACCTCGTACGCCGACCGCCCGATGTACGGGTTGGGAACGACTCGAACCCCTTCTATGTCCTCGTTCGTTATGCTCTCGATCTCCTCACCCGTCCGCGTCGGGAACAGGTCCCACACGAACGACGTCTGCGAGGTGAACGGGTTCTTGTAGTAGACGCGCAGGTCCCAACCGTCCGGCCAGGTGGGATGCCCGTTGGGACGGACCTCAACGTAGCCCGGTATGGCCGCCAGCCGCGGTCCTGAAACGGGGTTGCACGTCGTGCGTGGCTCCTCACAGGCCAGGGCCACCTCGGACCACGTGGCCCGTAGCTGGCTGCCCATGATCGGCTGGCCACTGCCGTCGCGCTGTAGCGTCCCGTCCGGGTTGGTCAGGGCCAACGCCACGTCCTCTAGGAAGATCAGCGATTCGCCGGGGATCCAGACATCGGACGGCACCGGAGCGGTCACGCTGTCCGGCGCGGCCCCCAGCAGAACCTCGTCTGTCTTCCAGTCCGCCAGCATCGCAACAGAAACCGGCGCGCCGACATTCTCCTCACCGAACGACATGTTGATGACGGTGAAGGGAAGCCCGACCTCGATCAGATCCTCGAGCGCCATCGAGGGGTCGATGTCGCGCTGGATCGCTTCGAGCGCGTCCTGGTTGACCATGGTACGCGAAACGACCGACCTTGAGTTCAACAGGTTCTGATAGGTCGCGATTGCAGTCGATGGATCGAACACATCAACCCACGGGAGCTGATCGTTCGACGAGGCGAAGATCTCGGCACCCCAGTCGATGATGTAGGTGCCGTACTGGACGCCGGTGGAGATGACGTCGTTCTGTAGCCACAACACGCTCGGGTCGCTGCGCGCGCGCAGGTCGTCCCAGACGAGCGAATCGGGGTTCCAGATCGCCCAGTGGTCCGTCACGTACTCGCCGGGCTCGTCGTCCACTTCGACCACGAACTCGGGAGTCAGCGGGTGCGTCAGCAGTTTGCCCGGCGTGAACTGGCCCGTCTCCAGGCGCGACGAGACGAATATCGGCCCGACGGTGCCATCGTCCACCAGGATTCCGGTTTTGGCGTTGAAGGCCGTCGTGGTTACAAGCTGATCGCCCACCTGCTCGATCGTCGTTTCCCCGGCGCCGGTGGTGGTGATCAGAAGCCCTGACGACTGATACGAGGTGTAGCTGACCGTATCGATCACAAGCTCGGCGATCGTTTCGTCCGGCATCAGGGCGCGGACGCTCCGTTCGAGCATGATGACGGTGGAGTCGACGAGTTCCGGATCGGCGCGGTACTCGACCACCGTCGCGTCGCTGCCGAAGTAGAGGCTGAACTGACCTTCCGATCTGGATCCGTCCTCGGGGATGATCGCGATCTGCGCGTCATCGTAGAGGATTCCGCCGGTACGTTCGGCAAGCTCGGCGGTTGGAATATCCGAGCCGGCCTGGGTCGAGACGGGAACGTAGATGTTGGCGACGAAGTCCTCGCCGATGCTCGTGGTGAACACGGACGAGCCTGCGGGCACGAAGGTCAGCGTCGTGTCCATGACCGTGTCCGGGATCCCGTCATCGTCGGTGTCGGCCGTGTACTGGGTCTCCAGATGGATCCCCGGCGTGTGGGCCACCATGGTGTAGAGATAGTAGAGCCCGGCTGCGTTGTCGCCGTCCTCGAACGTGCTCGGGTAGGCGCCGTCTGTGGGTGTCAGCACGGCCCAGGCCTCCCAGCCGGTCCCGATGCTCTCGCCCGTCGAGTTGCGGGCGGGTGACGGATCGCACTCCCAGGAAGAAGCGTCCGCTGTGAACGTTCGTCCGCGGTCGCACGACTTATAGATGTAGACCGAGTCGACGTTGGTCTGGAATATCTGCTCGTCGAGGCGGTCCGCCGCGGTCGGATCGGTGTTGACCACGTTCTCGAAGAAGGTACCGGGGGTTGGGTCCCGTAGCTCGGCCAGGCTCTTCAAAGCGAACGGGTCTACCCAATCCTCGGCGGCGTCATCCAGGAACAACGTGACTTCCACCTCACCCAGGCGTGCGGAGCCGCCGGTGGTGACCACGCTGGTGATGCCCGGCGGCGTCGGGAGTCCCGGCCCGAGGTAGAAGTCGTTGATGTAGAAGTTGTACCACGCCTCGAGCTCGCTCATCAGTCCGAACGAGTCGGGAGACGCGAAGGTCGCGGTCACCCAGGATGCCGTGTCGCCGGCGGCGAGCGGGAACGGCCCTACGATGGGCCAGATCACGTTCTGCGTCCAGTTAAGGACCTTGTCCGGCAGCGTGTCGGCCCAGAGGTCGGTGCAGTCGTTCGCACCGACGTGTCCCACATCGGTCGGCGGCCGGCAGTTGTCGATCCAGAGCGTGTCCGGGCCGCCCGCGGTGCCCGGTGGGCGGTTGGTGTAGGACCAATCGCCGGGGACCTTGTAACCGAAGCAGCCGGGCTCGGTCGGCTGGTTAGGATCGCAGAAGCGCTCGCTGCCGTCGGGCGCGTAGGTCTGGTGAAACAGCTCCCAGCGCACGAACGGAGACAGGTCGTTCACCGGGTCGCGGCCGTCCAAAGCGTCTGTCGCTTTCGCCGCGATGATCCCGTAGCCCTTGCGCGCGTCGTAGATGAACTGCTGGATCGTGCAGCGGAAGCTGCACATCGACATACGGTTGAAGGTGATCGTGTCGCCGGCGTTTGGGTGGTCCGGAGCGAAGAACGGCGACGCGGGGTCGCTGAAGTGCTTGTTGCGCAGGTCACCGATGGGCGTCTTCAGGAAGAGATGCGCCTGCGTCCCGGCGGAGAAGCCCGGCGAGCGCCCGCGCGGACTGGTGCAGTCGATCGACTGCGGCACCGCCAATGCGCCGTCGCAGTCGGGCGTCCGACCCAACTCGTTGTGGACGACGGCGCCCAACTCGGGAATCGCGTGCGGGTTGGCCCGCCGGCCACCGCCGTTGTCGCGCAGCGGCCGGATCATCTGGCCGAAGAACAACGAGTCGTAGTCGAGCGGAACGCCGTAGACGTCCTCGCTGTGGTTGACGATCAAGCCTTCGTAGATGAAGCCCCGCGATATCGTGGGGATCTTGAACGAGTAAGCGTTGAAGTGGACGTCGATCCCGATCGGGTAGCCTTCCAGCGTCGGATCGCCGGAACCGCCGGGCACCACGGCCCCGAAGCGGGCGACGTTGTCGCGCCCATGGTCGGACATGGTGCCGAAGACGGCGAAATCGCCGATGCTCTCTTTGGCGGAGTAATACCTTTCAGGTACACGCCAGAAGTCGAAGTTGAAGCAGTCTTCGCCTGCTTCCTGGTCCAGGCTGGTGCACGGCCCATAGTCGTTGAAGTACTCGACCCAGTTGTCGATGGGCCCGATCCAGCCGCGGCCCTCCCAACCGACGGTGCCCCACGTCTCGGGGCAGTTGCTACCGGCCAGCAGCGGGAAGCCGTTGGGGTAGGTCTGGTAACCCGAGCCGTCGTCGAGGCAGCCCCCGCCGGCCTCCGACTGGACGCCGCTGTGCAGGATGCCGATCGACCCATCGTGCCCCATCCACTGGTGAAAGCCGCCCAGTCGCTGGGTGTTGAGCTCGTAAGTCCAGCCTCCGCCGGTGACGTTGTATAGGCTGGTCGCGATATCGCGGTTCCGTAGCCAGTCGCCGCGCGAGGCCGCGGCTAGGAACTGGAGCTCGAAGTTCTGGTAGCTCCAATTCGTGGCGCTGCCGATCTCGACCCCGAGGACGCCGAACGGCAGGGTCTGGCCCTGAAGCTCGCGGCCGCTGTCGGAGAGGCCGCTGTTCGCGGTCCAGTACTTCACATCGGGGGCAGCGCCGAACAGCCCGGAGCCCGCGAAGTCGGCGAAGCCGAACAGGTTGAAGGGCGAACCCCGGGGAGCGCAGTGACTGCGCGGGTAGCTTTCGTCGTCGCTGCGATTCGTCTCCCACGGCGCATCGTCCTCGCAGAGCGCGGCTTCAATGTCGGCCTGCTGTGCGGCCGCCGGCATGCTGCAGAGCAGGAGGGCGAGAGCTCCAAAGGGAGCCGCCCATAGTCTCGTGTACTTTCGTCTAGCGCTCATAACGCGTAACGATCTCCCTTCAGAAGCTCATCTAGAAGTTCAGCCGCAGGCCGAAGCTGGCCCAACGCGGCGTCCCCAGGTAATCGGCCCTGTCCCACGACTGGCTGATCGAGAACGTCGACGCGACGCCGCCGGCACGCAGGCGGTCTTCGTTGATGCCGCCGCTGTCGCAGTTGCCCGAGGACGAGAATACCTGCAGACAGTTCGTGGTGTTGAACAGGTTCGAGACGCGGAAGAACAGTCCGTAGTTCACGCCGCGGAACCTGAAGTCCTTGGCTAGCAGCATGTCCACGTTCCAGGTCATCGGCGCCGATCCGCTGTTGCGCTCGAGCACGATGTCGCCGTCGTCATCCAGCGTCGGAGTGAAAGGTAGCCCGCTGGCCATCCTCAGGATGAAGCTGAGCGTGCCGTTCCTGAGGATCTCGCCGCCCCAGATGTCCGGCGCCCGGTTGCCGGCCTGGAAACGGAGCGACGCGTTGAGCGTGTGCGGCTGGTCGATCTCGGAGCGGATCTCCTCGCGCTCCTGGTCGTCGCCTTCGTCTCGCTTCTGGATCTCGAGCTCGGGCGCCGCCGCGTTGGTACGAATCCTCTGGAACGCGTAGCGGAGGTCGAACGCCCAGTAGCCAGCCAGCCGGCGTCGCAGACCTATTTCGAAGCCGCGGACCGTCTGGTAGTCGAGGTTCAGGAGCACCTGATAGTCGAAGGTAGTGGCCCCGTAAGTGCTGCCAGCGTCGAACACGCGGTTGCCGTCCGGGTCGACGCCGCCCGAGCGCGTTCCGGTCAGCCCGAACTGGTCCTTGCTGTAGAGGATCGCGCTGAGCGCGAAGTTCGACCCGATCTCGCTGAGGAAACCGAACTCGTAGCTGCTCGTGGCCTCCGTCACCAGGTGCGGGTTACCCACCAGCGGCGTGCGGATCGAGTTGACGACCTCGCCGATCGCGTTCCGCGTTCCCTCGAGCTTGTTGGCCGGGTCGGCGGCGCATTCGGAGGACGGGTTGCTCGTGACGCCCTCGGGGCAACTCCACATCCCGATGCTCGTGGACCGATACAGGTTGTTGATGAGCGGGTTCTGGCTGAAGCGCCCGTAGTTGAAGAAGACGCTGGAGCTGGCGGTGACCGGGAACGAGACCCCGATGCGCGGCGAGAATTGAGTTCGTGTTTTTGCGTCGGCGAAATCGTCCGTCATCGCCGCCATGATTGCTTCGTCGTTCAAGCTGGGGTCCAGGGCACAGGCGGGGAACCCGGTGAACACGTCGCCAGTAATCGGGTCCGTGTAGGTGAAGTAGTCGGACCCAAAGCCCCAATCTTGGTCGTTGCCCTGGGCATCCGTGCCATTGCAGACCTCGACGTTGGTCGTGCCATTGGTCGGGTCGCGCGGATCGACGAAGAAGGCGCCGGAGGCCCGGCCGTAGTCGATGCGGAAGCCGAGGTCGACGGTGATGAAGTCGTACTCGATGCGGTCCTGCAAGTAGACCGCCGCGTCCCATGGATCGCCGGCGTAGCGGTTCCACTCCAGCTGGATCGCGTTCAAGCCGACGTCCACGCCCTCGGCCAGCTCGACATCGTGCTGCTGGTAGAAGATGCCGGTCGCGATGTTGTGGTGGTCGGTCGCCTGCCACTGCGCGTCAACGCGGCCGAACTTACTGTCGGATCTGTCGTTCCCGAAGATGTCGTCGGTACCGAAGATCGGGTGCTTGCCGAAGTTCTTGTCACCGCCGGTCTCATGAAATGGGCCGTTGTTCCAGTTGGAGGCGATGCGCGAGCCCAGGCAGATCCCCGACAGCATCACGCAGGTCGAGCGTGACTGGTCGAGTGTTCCGACGGCGATATTGTAAGCCCAGCGGCCTATCGTGTGGTCCCAGTTGACGGCGATCAGCGTCCGCTGCTGATCGATGCTGCTTGGCATCAACCACGTGTTCTCCTGGGTGGTCCGCCGCAGGTCCTGCATCTGTTCCGGATTCACGCCGTCCAGGTAGGTCCGGAAGCAGACGTCCTCCAGGTCGGGATAGTTTTGCACGCACTGGCCGTACAGGTCGTAGCCCGCCTGCAGCATGGCGAAGTCGTAAGGCTGTGTCTGACGCTGGTAGTCGATGACCGTGGCGGAGAGCTTGCTCGTCGGCGTGAAGTAGTAGGCCATCTTTCCGAAGATGTCGCGCCGGTCGTCGAAGCCGATCGAGCGCCAGCCGGCAACCATGTCGTAGATGCTGGCGAAGTTCTGCCGCTCGTCGCGGGTGGTCGCGATCGGATTCATGATGTCGTCGTCGAACTTGAGGACGCGATCCGATTGACCCTGGCTACGACCGCCGAACACGAAGCGCAGCTTGTCGGCCGTGCCCGGGATGGGACCCGCGACGTAGCCCTCGACCTGGTCGTAGTCGAGAAGGTCGGCGTAGTCATTGCCCATCGAACCGGCCAGAGCGGAGGTCTGGTAATCCAGCGCTCCGCGGATCTGGTCGCTGGGCTCGCGCGTGTGGATGTTGATGACGCCCGAAAGGGCGTTGCCGTATTTGGCCTCGAACCCGCCGCGCTTGTAGTCCACCTGCTCGATCAACATGCGTGACACGCTGAACGCGGCACCGCCGAGCAGGAAGTTGTTGATCGGGATGCCGTCCACCAGCGTCAGCGTCTCACCGCCGCGGCCGCCGCGAATGCGCACGGGCGTAATGCCGCGACGCGTGTCGAGGTAGCTGATCACGTCGGTGTTCTGCGGCAACTCGAGGAAGCCGTGCTGTAACGCGAGCACCTCCTCCAGGCTGGACACCGGTAGCGCGCTGATCTCGGCCGCCGTGACCAGCGATGAGGCGCCGGTGGCCGCCACCTCGATCAGCGGCGCCGCCTCCACCTCCACCACCAGCTCCGCGACCGCGATCGCCGATGCCGGCAGCTGGAAGTCGAGCACACGGGTCACGTCGCTCGAGACTGTGACGTTCTCCTTCCTCAACGTGGCGTAGCCGAGAAGCTCCGCCACGACGGTATACGTCGCCGGCGGCACGTTGATCAGGAAGAAGCGACCGTTCTCGGCCGTTAACCCGCCGATGCCGGTCCCTTCGATGTAGACCTGAGCACCCACGAGCGGCGCCCCGGTCGTCTGGTCGGTGACCACACCGGTGATCTTCCCCGTGCCGACCTGGGCCCAGAGATCCCCGGTGGATGCCACCAGCAGTGCTGCACAGGCGGCAACTACATACAACCGCCTTGCCCAGTTCACGGACCGCATGTCACCCTCCTTGGCTGTCGAATGCGACTTCTAAAGCAGCTACGGAGCGAAAAACGAAGGCCCACCGGTGGGGCGATCCCCGAGTGGGCCTTCGAAAATGGTCAGACCTCTAATCTGACTCTGATATAGTGGAAAATGGTCGCGGGTAGGATAACAGGGCAGTCCGCATACCGAGAATTCGCCCCACCCAGCCACCCGGCGGTGGGAGCTAGTTTCTCGGAATTGTAGTGAGCAACAGCTCAAGCAAACAACGGACATACCCAATCGACGCCTCCTCCCCGCAACGCAGTACTCCTCAACGCCGCGTGGGTCAGGGATGGACAGTCAGGTCTCGCCGAGGTAACACTTGGGTTGTGGCTATTGCTTGAGGACCCATTCTAGGGCGGTGGGAGGAACCTGTCAAGATAGAGAAGAAGTCTTGTTAAACATGTAATTCAGCAAACCTAACTTGGCCTAACCCAAGAGTACTTATTGGACGGTCAGATCTCGCCGAGGTAACAGTTGGGCTATGGTTGCTTGAGGGCCATCCCAGGGTGGTGAGAGGAACCCTGTCAAGAGAGAGAAGAAGTCTTGTTAAAGGCGTACTTCAGCAATCCTGAATTCGCTTAACCCAAGAAATTGTTAACCGGCCTCGCTCCTGCGCTCAGTTCGTAGTGTCCTCAGTATAAAAGGTAACGCGCTCGTATCGGCATGAACTCGGCGATCTGTTCGGCCCAGCCAGCGACTGCTTCGTCGAGGGAGCGTCCGGCGTCGATATCAGCGCGCAGTCTCGCCGTGCCGGCCAGGCGATCGAAGTGACTGGTGTGCCACTGCCAGCGTTCGCCCGCCAGCTTGCGCGCCTCAATGAGCACGGCGACGGCGGCGTGCGTCGGGTCGTAGACGCCGCGGTCGGTCGTGACGAAGCGGACGCCGCTGACCAGCTCGCCGCCGAACTTCCTGTCGCTGGGGTCGTTCGGCGTGAACGTGTACGCGTCGATGCGCACGCCCGGCAAATCGTAGGCGGCCAAGGCTTCGGCTAGCGCCTCACCGTCCAGCCAGGGCGCGCCGACGATCTGAAAGGCTATGTCCGTCCCGCGGCCCACCGACAGGTTCGTACCCTCGAACAGACAGGTGCCGGGATAGTGGGTCGCGCTCTCGAGGCTGGGCATGTTGGGCGACGTGGGCAGCCAGGGAAGCTCGGTCTGGTCGAACCAGGCGTCGCGGGTCCAGTTGGCCACGGGTACGACATGCAGGTCGGCGCCTACGCCGAAGTGGTCGTTGATCATTCGGGCCAGCTCGCCGGCGGTCATACCGTGCCGCATCGGGGTCTCGTAAAGGCCGACGAAGGTAGCGAAGGCGGGATCGAGGATGTTCCCCTGGACCAGGTCGCCGCCGATGGGATTGGGCCGGTCGAGTACGACGAACGGGATGCCCTTCTCGACCGCGGCCTGCATGGTCAGCGCCATCGTGGAGACGTAGGTGTAGTAGCGGGCTCCGATGTCCTGGATGTCGAACAGCAGCACCTCTACGCCCTCGAGCATCTCTGCCGTTGGCTTCACTGTGGGCCCGTACAGCGAGTGCACGGGAAGGCCCGTACGGCCGTCGACGCTGCTGGCGACGCGCACGCCTTCATCGACGTCGCCGCGGATGCCGTGCTCGGGTCCATAGAGCGCGACCAGTTCGACGCCGGCGTTCAAGAGCACATCGATCGTGTGGGTTCGGTCGCGGGCGATGCCTGTGTGGTTGGTGATCAACCCCGCTTTGCGCTCGGCCACTAGGTGGCTCGAGTCTTCCACCAGAACTTCTACTCCGGGACGAACCACGTTCATGGGCTCTTGCGTCTCCTGCCGCTGCTCGGGTTGCGCGCATGCCGCCACGGCGAGCAGGATGAGCGCGACGATGTGTGATTGCCGTGTTTCGGGCGTCGCCTTAGGTTGCGCCATTGGCTTATCCATTCATTGGGGACGTGAGGTGGGGCCGCTCCCACTAAACTCGACAAGCCCGGGGGCTCCGTCAACGCCCTTAAACAAAACGGACGTGTGATGTCGATCTGGCGTCGCGCCGCGAGCACGAGCGTGCTCTTCGCGGCCATACTCAGCGTATGTGGACCGCCGGCGACGGAGCGGCCCATCGGACCGGCCGCGCCCGGGGCGGAGGTCGCGCTGGAAAGCGAGCCGGGAAGTTGGGTAGAGGAAACCCTGGCGTCGCTGACGCTGCGTGAAAAGGCCGGACAGCTGGTCAACACGTGGATTCCGGGCGGCTACGTGTCGACGGCCAGCGACGAGTTCGACTCGCTGGCGGCACGCGTCGTCGAATTCGGAGTCGGCGGCTTGTCGATCTCGATCGGCCAGCCCTACGAGTACGCCGCCAAGCTCAACGCGCTTCAGGATCTCGCTCGTGTGCCATTGTTGGTGACGGCGGACTTCGAGTCCGGCGGACCGGGAATGCGGCTGAGCGGCACGTACGCCGTGCCGAGCCTGTTGTCGTTGGGCGGCGGGACGATGCTTCCGCCGACGATGGCGTTCGGCGCGGCAGGCGACGAGCGTTTGGCCTACGAGCTGGGCCGTATCACTGGATTGGAGGCGCGGGCGGTGGGCGTGCACCAGACTTTCGCGCCCGTGCTCGACGTCAACAGCAACCCCGACAACCCAATCATCAACACGCGCTCCTTCGGCGAAGACCCGGAATTGGTGGCGCGGTTGGGTGCGGCGTTCATCCGCGGAGCGCACTCCGCCGGGCTGCTGGCGACGGCGAAGCATTTTCCGGGTCACGGCGACACGCAGACGGACTCGCACATCGAGCTACCGACGATCGACGCCACGCGCGAACGGATGGACTCGCTGGAGCTGGTGCCGTTCCGCCGCGCCGTGGCCGCGGGGGTGGACGCGATCATGACCGCGCACATCGCGGCTCCCCGGATTCTTGGCCCCGATTCACCGCCCGCGACGCTGTCACCGTACTTCCTCGACCGAGTGCTGCGTCAGGACTTCGGGTTCGAGGGCGCCATCTATACCGACGCCATGCGAATGGGCGCGATCTCGAGCCGCTACGGCGGCTCGGAGTCGGCGGTGCTGGCCATCGCGGCCGGGGCCGACGTGATCCTCGCCCCGGGCGACGTGAGGGGGGCGATCGATGCGCTGGTGACGGCGGTGACGGAGGGGCGGCTGACGGAGGAGCGGCTCGATGCGTCGGTGCGGCGGGTATTGGAGCTGAAGGCGCGCGCGGGCCTGCACGAAGGCCGGCGGGTCGAACTCGAAGCGATCGGCGCGGTGGTCGGGAGCCGGGAGCACAACGCGCTGGCCGATACGGTGGCGGAGCGCTCGATCACGCTGGCCCGGGACAACGATGCCTTGGTGCCCGTCGATATCTCGAAGGTGAAGCGGCTGCTGAGCTTCGTCTTCGCCCGGCGTCAGGACCCCGTGGCGGGACGCGCTTTTCAGCTGGGAATCGGCCCGATGTTCGAGCACGTGGACCATGCGTGGGCTACCTACGAGACTCATCCCGCGTACGACTCGCTGGCCGTGCTGGCGGACTCCGCCGACCTGGTGCTCGTGTCGGTCTACGTGGGACCCCGGTCGGGATCGGGCACCGTTGCAGTGCCGGAAGCCACCTCGGAGTTCGTCAACGCCGTGATCGAGTCGGGGAAGCCGACGATCTTGTTGTCGTTTGGGAACCCGTATCTGCTGACGTACATGCCGGAGGTCGGCACCTACGTGCTGGCATGGGGTGGCCGTGAGGTATCGCAGCGGGCGGCGGCCAGAGCGTTGCTGGGTCAGTCCGCGATCACGGGCCGTCTTCCGATCTCGATTCCACCCTATCATCGGGCCGGCGAAGGCCTGCAGCGACCGGCCGAGACGGGAGAGCATCCATGATCGACTGGCGACGTGCGGCGCCGGCGATGGCGCTGCTCGGCTGGCTGGCGGCTGGCTGCGCGACGCGCGCGGAGATTCGCGCGCCGATGCCGAGGGCGGAACCGACCGATGTGGGAATGAGTCAAGAGGGGCTGGCCCGCGTGGACTCCATCATCGAGGCGGCGATCGCGGATTCGGCGGCGCCGGGCGCGGCGCTGGCGGTTGGACGGCACGGCCGGCTGGTTCGCCTGCGCGGGTTCGGGCGTCTGGACTGGCGCGAGGATGCGGGAGCCGTGACCGACTCGTCGATCTGGGATCTCGCATCGGTCAGCAAGGTCGTGGGCGCGACCACCGCCATCATGCTGCTGGTGGAGGACGGGAAGGTCGACCTGGATGCGCCGGTGTCGAATTACCTGCCGCGGTTCGGCGACGGCGGGAAGGAGGCTGTCACCGTCTGGCAGTTGCTGTTACACCGGGGCGGGCTGCCTGCTTGGTTACCGCTATGGCAGGAGGCGGAGGGGCGTGACGATTACTTTCGCATGATCGGGTCGACCGAGCTCATCTACGCTCCCGGCGATTCGATGGTGTACAGCGACCTCGGGTTCATCTCGCTGGGCTTCATCGTCGAGGCGGTGACGGGCCAGGGCCTGGACGAGTTTCTGGAGCGGCGCACCTTCGGCCCGTTGGGAATGCGCGACACGGGATACAACCCGGACACCTCGTTGAAGCCGCGCATAGCGCTCACCGAGATCGACACCGTTTTCCGGAATGTCCATGTGCACGGGGTCGTCCACGACGAGAACGCCTACGCTCTGGGCGGCGTCTCGGGTCACGCCGGCCTGTTCTCGTCGGCCCGCGACCTGTCGGTCTTCGCGCAGATGATGCTGGACGGGGGCGTCCAGAGGTGGTGCCCTGATGGCGAAGCGACGTGCGCGGCGAGCGAGAACCCGGTGCGCGTGACCGATGCCGAGTCGATCGCCAGGTTCACGCGGCGCTACCACTCCGCGTCGAGGCGCGGCCTGGGCTGGGACAAGCCGAACGGTCGCGCGTCCTCGGGCGACTATCTGACCTACAGCGCGTTTGGGCACACGGGCTTCACGGGCACCAGCATATGGATCGACCCGGGGTTGGACCTGTTCGTCGTACTTCTGACCAACCGGGTGAATCCAACAAGAGCGAACCAGAAGCACATCCCGCTGCGACGGGCCGTTCACGATGCCGTGGCGCAATCGATCACGGACGTAAACGTGAGCAAGCGGTCCGGGGCGACCTCCCACTGAACGGGAGAGCGTGCTCCGGGCGGAGGTGGCGCCCAAGATGTCGGAGGAAGCCGGAAACATAGACGTCGTTGTATTCGAGGATGGCGAGAGCCTGGCGCGAGCGGTAGCTAAAAGGATCGCGCGGTTGGTCCAGGCGAGCGCGAAGGCGGGCAAGCAGCCGGTGCTGGGTCTGCCGACGGGCTCGACGCCGCTGGGCGTGTATCGAGAGCTGTGTCGCGCGCACCGGGAAGGTGTGTTGGACTTCTCGAACGTTGTGACGTTCAACGTAGACGAGTACTACCCGATGGACCCGGGCAGCCCGCACAGCTTCCACCGCTACATGTGGGACAACCTGTTCTCGCACATCAACGTAGCACCGGAGAACATCCACATTCCGAGGGGTGACGTTCCGAAAGAGGGAATCGAGGAGCACTGCCGCGCGTACGAGGAGTCAATCGCCCGGTTCGGTGGCATCGATTTTCAGATCCTCGGTATCGGGCGGAACGGACACATCGCGTTCAACGAGCCGGGCTCGAATCGCGAGTCGCGGACGCGGCTTGTAACGCTGCATGCGGCGTCGCGCCAGGATGTCGCACCGGGCTTCTCTGGCCAAGAGAACGTGCCGATGGAAGCGATAACGATGGGCATGGGGACGATTCTGGACGCGCGTGAGATCGTCCTGCTGGCTATCGGCGAGCATAAAGCCGACATCGTGCGCCGAGCCCTGGAAGAGCCGGTCACGCCGGAAGTCACGGCGAGCTTCCTCCAGGTGCATCCCAACGTAGCGGCCTATCTGGACCCGGCGGCCGCCTCGAACCTCGCAAAGCCCGTGGGGGGGCGGCCGATCGGAGAAGCGGACATTCCGCAAGAACGAGAGATGGGATCGTGAGCGGCGGGACCACCACTCTCGATTTCGCCGTTCTCGTACTCTACCTGCTGGGCGTCACCGCCTGGGGCGCCTGGCTCGGTCGCGGACAGCAGGGCGGCCGAGACTACTTCTTGGGTCGCCGTTCGCTGCCGTGGGGTGCAGTGATGCTGTCGGTGGTCGCCACCGAGACGAGCACGCTCACCTTTCTGAGCATTCCGGGGGTCGCGTACTTAGGGGGTCTCGGCTTTCTGCAGCTGACGTTCGGGTACCTGGCGGGCCGAACGACCGTCGCGCTGGCGCTGTTGCCGGCCTACTTCCGAGGTGATCTGGCCACCGCCTACCAACTGCTCGAGACGCGTTTCGGGCGCGGGACGCGCCGCTTCACGTCGGCGATCTTTATGATCACTCGCCTGCTGGCGGATTCGGTGCGGCTGTTCGCTACCGCGATTCCGCTGGCGCTGATCACGGGCTGGCCGTACCCCGCGTCGATCGCGGTGATCGGGCTGCTCACCGTCGTCTACACCTACTTCGGTGGGATCAAGGCGGTGATCTGGGTAGACGCATTGCAGATGGGCCTATATCTCGTGGGCGCCATTGCGGCGGCGGTTGCCCTGGAGTTGCTCGTGCCGGGCGGCTGGTCTCACATCTTCTCGGCAGCCGGCGAGGCGGGGAAGACCGCGGTGCTCGATTTCTCGCTCGACCCGGGTGTGCCCTACACGTTTTGGGCGGGATTCATCGGTGCCGCGTTTCTAAGCATGGCCTCGCACGGCACCGATCAGTTGATCGTGCAGCGGCTGCTGACCTGCCGGAATCTCCGCGCCAGCCAGCGGGCGCTGGTCGGAAGCGCGCTGGCCGTGATGCTGCAGTTCGCCATCTTCTTGGCGATCGGCCTCGGGCTGTGGGCCTTCTACCAGGCTCGGCCGTTCGAGCGACCGGACGAGATTTTCGCTCTCTTCATTGTCGAGGAGTTGCCGCCGGGTCTGACCGGGCTGCTGGTGGCGGCGATCTTCGCGGCGGCGATGTCCAGCCTATCGTCCTCGATCAACTCGCTCGCCTCGGCGAGCGCCTACGACTTCTGGGCGCCGGCGCGCGGGATCGAGGACGACGACGCTCGCATTCTGCGGGTCGGGAAACTGTTCACGCTCGTCTGGTCGATCCTGCTGATCGGAGGCGCCTTGGTGTTCATCCCGCTCAGCAAAGGCACCGCCGCCGTCGAAGTCGGGCTCGGAATCGCTTCGCTGGTCTACGGCGGGCTGCTGGGCGCGTTCGCGCTGGCGATGTTCGCCCCGAAGATACGGCCGGTCGAGGCGATGGTATCGATTGCCAGCGGGATAGCGACCGTGACCGCGATCTGGGTCTTCGCGCGCAGCAGTGTGGCGTGGCCGTGGTACACGCTGATCGGGACGGCCGTTACGTTCGCGATGGGGCGCGTCCTCGTGATCGCTCGAACCTTGTTTGTGATCGTTAGAGGTCGCCCTAGAGCTAGGCGAAGATGATGGCGACTCTGGCGGTGATCGGAATCGACGGCGGCGGCACCTACACGCGCGCTCTGGTGATGGACGAGAGTGAGCGTGAGTTGGGCCGCAGCGAGGGGGGGCCGGCGCTGACCGATCGGGCAATGACGCCGGTGGATATAGACGCGGTGTCGGCAGCGGCCGAACGCGCAGCAGCGGAGGCGAAGGTGAGACTGCCGGTCGACGCTCTGTGTGCCGGTTTCGCGGGGGTCGGTCGCGAGGTCGAGCGCAAGACGGTGGAGGAGGCGTTCAGCGCGCGCGGTCTAGCGCGATCGGTCAGCGTGATCACCGACGGCGAAGCCGCCTTCTTCGACGCGTTTGGAGATGGTCCGGGGCTGCTTCTCGTTTCCGGCACCGGCTCGCTGGCCTGGGGCCGGAGCGAGGACGGGCGACAGGCTCGCGTCGGCGGTTGGGGCACTCTGCTGGGCGACGAGGGCAGCGGCTACGATATCGGCCGCAGCGGGCTGCGCGCCGCCGCTCGCGCGGCCGACGGCCGGGGCGCGGAGACGGCGCTGCTGTCGCGTCTGATGGGGCAGGTCGGCGCGGAGCAGCCCGACCGGTTGATCCCGTGGGCGATCGGGGCCACCAAGAGCGCGATCGCGGCGCTTGCGCCCACCGTATGTGAGGTTGCTGAGGAGGGTGACGGCCCTGCGCGGGATATCGTTACGGCGGCGATCGGGGCACTCACCGTGCACGCCGCGACCCTGCTGGAGAAGCTCGCGCCGTGGAGCGCGGCTCCGGGCATAGCGCTCGTGGGAGGGATGTTAGCACCGGCGGGTCCACTGCGGGCGGGCCTGGTCGAATCGCTGGTGGGGCTCGAGTGCGTCGTGCTCGAGGAGCCCATCGAACCGGTGCGGGGCGCAGCGCGTTTTGCTCTGAGGGGTTTGAATTAGGGCGCGGGTGGGCGCGTCTCGCTTCATGTCGCGCGCTACGGTTGCCGGCTAGTCGATACGTAACGGCGCTCCGAATTACACTCCGCCGCGCCCACCACGCGCCAAATCACCCCACTGAGTTGTCGCGGTGGGTGGAGCGTTCTCGTCCTACGATTCGACTCGCGATCAAACTGGTCTTAGACCGGTTGCTGAACATCGAACACCGGACATCGCGCGTCGATAGTCGAAAAGAACTCGTCAATCGATCATTGGCTAGCGACTATTGGCTGTCGAAAGCCTATCTACACATCGCTGGTCATGATGAAGAGTGGCTGGCGAAGCAGCGTCTTGTAGCGGGGCCGCAGCCGCTGGTCGTCGTAGTATTTGTGGACGTCGATCACCTTCTTGCGCCCGGTGACGACATCGATCGGCACGCTATCGTAGACGCCGTTGCGTAGGCTCACCAGGCGACCCCTGCTGCCCGAGAGTACCAGGTCGAGGGCCAGGTTTCCGAAAGCCATCGGTACTATGGCGTCGAGCGCGTCAGGATCGCCGCAGCGCACCAGATAACCCAGCCGCTGGTTCACCACGTTGACTCTGCGGCCTTGGTTGAACTTGGGCGAGACCTCTTTTAGCGCGGCAGCTACCTTGTCGCCGATGCCGCCGAGCTTCTTGTGTCCGTACTGGTCCATCTCTTCGCCTTCGAACGACATTCCCGCGTCGCCTATCATCTGGGCACCTTCCGAGACGAGCGCGACCGAGTAGCTACTGGGGTTGCGGTTGCGATCGTAGACGAGCAGGTCCGCCAACTGCTCGATGTCGAAGCGGTGCTCCGGGATACAACAACGGTCGGCGGCACCGGCCATCGTGGGCAGAAGCGCGGTGTAGCCGGCGTAGCGGCCGAAGACTTCGATGACCAGGAATCGCTCGTGCGAGCCGGCTGAGGTCCGCAGACTGTGTGTGAGCTGGATCGTGCGGGCGACGCAGGTGCTGAACCCGATGCAGTAGTCGGTCCCCGGCACGTCGTTGTCCATCGTCTTGGGAATCCCTACGACCTTCACACCTTCCTCGTGCAGTCGCCCCCCGTAGCTGAGCGTGTCGTCGCCACCGATCGGTATAAGCGTATCGAGGCCCAGGAAATCGAGATTCTTGAGTATCTGGGGCGTTATGTCGTTGATCTCGTCGCTGTACTTGTCGGCGACATGCGCCGGCACCAACGCCTTGGGTAGGTGGCTCGGACGAGTGCGGGATGTGTGGAGAAAGGTTCCGCCCGTCCGCCCGGCGCGATTGACGACCTCCTCGGTGAGAGTCATGACGCAGTCGCTGTTGTCCACGTCCTTGTCCGGCACGAGATCGACGAGTCCGGCCCAACCGCGACGGATTCCTAGTACACGGTACCCCTCGCGCAAGGCGCGAATGGTGATTGCGCGAATGGCCGGATTCAGGCCCGGTACATCACCGCCGCCCGTGAGGATTCCGATCGTGCCATTGTGCCCCGACATATCTTACAGCCTCCTTCGGCAAACTGTATCCACTTGGAAGCACTCGAAACGAGTGTAGACGCGCGGCTCGACCCACCGCGCTCTGGCACGAGCTGGGGAGCTCGCCCAAGTCATCAGTATAGCAGACGGCGACGCCTGCGGTAGTAGTGAGGAGACGCCGAGCCCTGTCGGAACGCTGGCCGTGGAAAGTCGTTCAAGTCTCTTTCGCGCCCCCACGTCGAACCGTAGGTTGCCGAAGATCCACTGAACTGATCGACGGAGGAGGGCACGATGGCTGAAGAGCTTGTCGGCACGATCACGCACTACTTCTCGAAGCCGATGGTGGGCGTCGTGAAGTTGGACGCGGACATCAACGTCGGCGACGTGCTCCATTTCCGCGGCAATACGACCGATTTCCAGCAGGAGATCCAGTCGATGCAGGTGGAGCATGCCGGTGTGGAGACCGCGGCCGCCGGAAGCGAGATCGCGATCAAGGTGAACGAGCGGGTGCGCACTCACGATGAGGTCTACCGGGTGACACCCGACTGATCGCGAGGTGTCGCTTCGTCCCGTGATCGCGGCACGATCCATCAAGACAACAGACAGAATGAGCGTGGCCAACCGAGGAGGTGTCATGCGTAGGACTACTACTGCGTTTCTTGTCTTTCTAGTGACCTTGACCGTTGGTGTGCCGGTCCCTGCGGCACCGACGCTGGCGGCGGCATTTCACTCCGACACCGCGGCGGTGCTGAACGATATCGATGCGTACATAAGGGAGGCGATGGCCGAGTGGAAGATTCCGGGCCTCGCGATCGCCGTCGTCAAGGACGGCGAGGTCATCCTCTCCAAGGGTTACGGCTACCGGGATGCGGATGAAGAGTTGCCGGTAACGCCCAGGACGCTGTTCGCGATCGGCTCGATCACGAAGTCGTTCACGGTGACGCTGCTGGGCATGATCGAGGACGAAGGGAAGGTCGACTGGGACGAGCCGGTACGCAGCTACCTGCCGGACTTCGAGCTGTCCGATGAAGTGGCCACGGAGTACATGACGCCTCGGGACCTGGTGACGCACCGGTCCGGGTTGCCGCGTCACGACGTGCTCTGGTACGGCTCGCCGCTGACGCGTCGCGAGCTTTACGAGCGTCTGCGTCACATCGAGCCCAACCGGGAGTTCCGGGAGGTCTTTCAATACCAGAACCTGATGTACATGACCGCCGGTTACCTGGCCGGCCAGATCGCTGGGAGGAATTGGGAAGCGCTGGTCGCCGAGCGGATCTTCGAGCCGCTGGACATGTCGCGCTCGAACTTCTCCGTCGAAGACAGTCAAAAGGACGACGACTTCGCCTACCCGCATACCGAAATCGACGACGTGTTGAAGCAGATCGATTTCCGCAACATCGACGAGATCGGGCCGGCCGGCTCGATCAACTCGAGCGTGGAAGAGATGATCCGCTACGTGCAGTTGCACATGAACAAGGGCAAGCTGGGCGAGGAGCAGCTGCTGTCGAGCAACAATGCCGAGCAGATGCAGATGCCACAGATGGCGATGCGGGGCACGATACAGTACGACGAGTTGGGTCACACGAGCTACGGGATGGGTTTCTTCG
Organism: Gemmatimonadota bacterium; assembly: GCA_039588015.1. GTDB lineage: Bacteria > Gemmatimonadota > Gemmatimonadetes > Palauibacterales > KS3-K002 > JASFMO01. The sequence continues at coordinate 22,143 of JBDHAS010000033.1, forward strand.
TGACGTCCTACCGGGGCCGCAAGCTGGTGCACCACGGCGGCGGGATCGACGGCTTCATCTCGTTGCTGTCGTTCATGCCATCCGAGAACGTCGGAATGATCGTGCTCACGAACAAGTCGGGCAACAACCCTGTTCCGACGATCGTCACGCGCGGGGTGTACGACCGCGTCCTCGAGCTCGATCCGGTCGACTGGGTCGGCCGGACAAAGGAGCAGCAGGCAGAGGGTGAGGATTCGGAGCAGGAGGGCGAGGAGGAAAGCGGGCAGGTGGAGGGCACGAGCCTTTCCCACGACCTGGAAGCGTATGTCGGCAACTACTCGCATCCCGCTTACGGGGTCGTGAACATCGAAGCGAACGGCGATGGCCTGGCAGCGACGTTCAACGACATGGCGGTCCAACTCAAACACTTTCACTACGATGTGTTCGAGATCGCCGAGGACCCGATGGTCCCGGTGAGCGGGGTAAAGGTCATGTTCCGCTACGACAGGCAGGGCGATATCGAGGAGCTGCACGTCCCGCTCGAACCGGCCGTCGACGACATCATCTTCAAGCGCGTCGCCGACGAGTCGATGCGCGAGCGCGCCTTCCTGGAGCCTTTCGTTGGCGAGTACGAGCTGGGCGGCACGGTATTGACCGTCGCCCTGAGAGGGGATGACACGCTGACGATGACGGTGCCCGGCCAGCCGACATACGAATTGGTGCCGACGAGGGGAACGTCGTTCGACCTCAAGGGTCTGTCGGGTTACAGCGTGGAGTTCAAGCAGGAAGGGTCGGGGGCCGTGAACGAGCTGGTCATCACTCAGCCGAACGGGACGTTCGTGGCCAAGCGTAGGTAGGAGGCAGCGATGACGAGTAACGCAGCCCGGTGGGCGCTACTGGCGGCGCTCCTCGTTCCCGCGTCGACGTGGGCGCAGGAGGATGGCTCCGAGCGCGGCGATCTCCTTTACGTGCAGACGATAAAGGTGATGCCGAGCGACGCGAGGGCCTATGAAGCGGTCATGGCCAAGATCGCTGGGGCAGCCGAGTTGGCGGGCCTGGGCCACAAGTATGCATGGACCATGATGAACACGGCGTTCACCTATACCATGGTCTTTCCCTTCGAGGACTTTTCGTACTGGGATGATCCACAGCAGTGGATGCGGCAGTTCCAAGGCACCGAAGGGGAGGAGAAGCTGCAGGAAGCCATCCAGGAATTCTATCGGCTGGACATCCGGGTGGTGGCGTCAGAGGTGCTCGAGCACGTGAAGGAGTGGAGCTACCAGCCGGAAGCGTCGGAGCGAACGAAGGGGTTCGCCAACATCACCGAGTTTTGGCTGAAATCTGGCAAGGAGCAGCAGTACGGCGAACTCGTCAAAGACGTGGTGACCGTGCTGGAGGAGATCGGCTACCCGTACCCGATAACAGGGCACCGGGTCCATTTCGGCGACTCGGGCCGCACCGTGTTCGTCACCTGGTACGACGATCGGGCGAGCTACTACGGCGTCAACAGCCTGGAGCGTTTGCTGAGAGAGAAGGATGCGCTGGCCCGATGGGGCGAGCTATTGTCACGTCTACCGGAGCTGGTTCTGGACCTCAGCGATCGCGATGCCACGATCAAGCCGAGGATGAGCTACTGGCCCGAGCAGGAGGGCGGGACGCGTCAGGAGCAGTAGGCGTCGTAGAGTTCAAGGTGTCGCCAGGCGATCGCCTCCCAGCTGAACGCATCGATCACGCTCGCTCGGCCCGCTTCTCCGAGGCGGGCGGCCAGCGCCGGCTGGTTGAGTAGCCGTATCATCGCGACGGCGAACTCCCCAGCGTCGGACGGGTCGACCAGCAGGCCGTTTTCCTCCGTCGTGATGAGCGTTCTGATCCCTCCCAGACGCGATGCGACCGCGGGCGTGCCGCAGGCCATCGCCTCGAGAACCGTCATGCCGAACGGCTCGAAGAGCGAAGGCAGCACGAACATCTGTGCTTGGCGGTAGTAGGGGACCAGCAGCGGATCGGGGACGTAGCCGATGATGCTGACGCGATCCCCCATATCCCTCTCTTCGACTATGCCCCGCATCTTGCTAAAGACACCCAGTTCCCGCTGCTGCGGCGTCGGTGACCCGCCGCCGATCACCAGGTGGACGTCGGGCACGGCCTTCCTGACTTCGTCGAAGGCGTGGAGCAGGAAATCGTGTCCCTTATTGGTGTCGATGCGACTGAGGCAGAAGATGTAACGGCCGGGAACGTCGATTCTGGTCTCGCGCTCGTCGGGTTCGAGCGGGCGGAATGTGTGAACGTCGACGCCAGGCGCGATGACGACGATGTTGTCCGCCGACCACCCATACAGCTCCTCGACTTTCTCACGCTGCACCTCGGTGGTGAAGCTCTGGGCGGCCACGGTTTTGAAGATGTTCAGCTCGTCCGCGATGCGTCGCTCGAAATTGAACTTCCTCTCCATCTCGACAGCGTCACCGCCCATCTGCTCGCGTTTCCAAGCACCGATAGAATGCGCGGTGAAGAAGGCCGGACGGCCGAGAGTCTTCGCCACATCGAGAGTCACGTTCCCCGCGTCGACGTAGTGGCCGTGGTAGAGGTCGTAGTCGAGGCCGTTATCGCGGATGAACCCGACCATGTTGTCGGCCAGCTCGGGCAGCACGTCGTAGATCTGCTCTTTGGGGATGAACTCCCAGGGTCCCGCCGGTATGCGGATGACCCTTGCGTCGGGACAGCCGGGAAGCGGGTCGACCTGATTGCGATCGCGATCGAACCAGCGGGTGTAGATATCGACCTCGATACCGAAAGTGGAAAGGGCCTTCGCCAGCTCGAGCACGTAGACAACCTGGCCGCCGGTGTCGGTCCTACCGAGCTGCGGCACCGGGTCGACGTACCCGTGGGTGCTGAGCATGGCTATGCGCTTGATCGCGGCTTCAGTCATTGGGCTCGATCGCCGTTACGTTGTAATCACGGTTCACTATGAAGTCGGCCCTCGATTTGTGGGACGAGATGATGTCGTGCTCGATGGTGAGGATCCGCTCGAGATAGTCGTCCTGGTCCTCTCGGGCCCGCAGGGCGCGGGCGTCTCGCGTGTCGATGTAGGTGCGATCGATGAAGACGCGCCGGTCGACATGTTCCAGCACGGTCGTGTAGGTCCCCTCTACCAGGATCACATCGATTTCACCCAGCTCCAGGGTCTCTTCGCCGATCGAATCGGCGTCGAAGTCGACCAGAGGCTTGACGATTCGAGGGTCGCCCTTCTTGAAACGCTCGAGATTGTCGTCGAGTAGATCGATGTGCACCTCG
>JBDHAS010000034.1:0-25121 GCA_039588015.1 Gemmatimonadota bacterium
CCGGCCGCTCCACCGACGCTGCCGGACATGGCCTGGATCGCTTGGTCGCTCATCCCCATCGTCATCAAGGTCGCGTCCACGTTCGTGAAGACGCGAAAGTGCCCCAGAACGATCAGCGCCAACACCGCGTGGAACGCCCAGGCGAATCCCCACAGCAGCCGGTCACCTCGGAACAGGCTCCGAAATAGCAGGGCCTCCTTGAGTACGTTTCGCTTGTTGGCACCCTCATCCTCCGGCGCTGGGAACAGCGTCATCGAGGGCGCAGCCAGTCTCTTCCACATGTAGAGGCGGTAGGCCATGGCCACGATGAAGACCAAGACCGCCACATAGGGAAGAACGCCGCCCACCAAGAACCTAGCGACATCCATTATGGGTTTTCCTTTCTACGGTGCCATGTTACGGGCGCAACGAAAGTACGGCTCGTGCTGCCCTATCTCTGGTCGCTCACGCACACCCCGGCGGGCGCGGCAGTCCGGCCAGGCGGTATGCTCCCTTCACCATGCCGCAAGGGAACAGGCGGCAGATGTCTTCCGACGTCAGCCCCGTCTGCTTATGCACCTTCACTACCGGCGGCCCCGTGCCATAGGTCGCGTAGTACTCCTGCACGAACTCGATCACCTTCCAGTGCTCATCGGTCAGCTCACCGATATCGTGCTCTTCGGCGAGGGCTTCGGCGGTCGCTCGATTCCAACTCGCCATCGTCTTGAGGAACCCATCGTCATCGCGACTGGCTTCCAAGACTTCCCTATTCACTGCGCTCACGGTCTTCCCCCGATCATCAGGCGTAGTCCAACTTCTCCGACTCTATCGACCCCACTGGATAACCGTCGATCACGGCGGCGATCTGATCCGGATCGAACGGTTTTTCGATTACACGAGAGACGAGATGCGGATCACGGCCTTTGCCCAGCTGCTGCGCCTGACCGCGCCGCACCGCCACGATGATTCTTAGACCCGGAAGTCGCGGGTCGTTCGCAAGACCCTCCAGCAGGCCTTCGTCACCGATTGGAAAGGCATCCTGGTCGACGATGGCGAAGGCTGGGAGGAAGCTCTGCACCACGGCGGCCGCTTCGTAGGCGTTACGCGCGAAGCGCAGCGCTATTTCCTCGCGCTCATGGCTGTGAAGGCGCTGGACGAGATGGCGGTCCGACGTGACGACGAGGACGTTGGTCGGCATCCCGCTCATGCGCTGGAAGTACACGCAATCCTCGCAGGACGTCTGGCAGAATCGACGCGCGTGCCCGATGTCGGACCCCATCACCGCCATCCGGAAGCAACGAGTTGCCCGGGCGCGGTAAACCGCGCAGGCTTCGCATTCTTCTCTGACGGCGCCTCCGCGGCTGAAGTATTCCCAACACCGCAACTGCTGCGGCGCGCCGTTCGACACGGCCGAGGGTAGACGCGAGCTCCGGCCAACGGTAACGAGGTGTGCGAGGTCCTGGCGCCTGATGCGATAGTGGCCTCCGGCCGTGCGCACGGCCTCGAGCGCGCCCTTCTTGATCCACTTGAGGACAGTATCTGGGGTGACTGAGCAAAGCCTGGCAGCCTGCCCGGTGGTGAGCCAAGTACCTTCTTTCTGCTGCTTCATACGCAGGGTATGGCTTTTATGGAGTGCTACAATTCCCGACCACCCTGATTCCATAAAATAGGATCGAGACAGACGCCTGTCAATGAGCAAAAAACGAGAAAAGACCGACAGGCTTCGTGATCGAGTTTTCGATAGTTGAGAACGAGTTTCATTAACTAAAATCTAGGGTTTCACCGGTTCCGGCGCTCGATTAGGAACGCGAACTGTTCTTGACAGATTCGACCAATTCAGTTAGAATTTGTGCGACAGAGGATTTATGTAATGTATCCATAAATTCCAGACAACCAGAGTCACACGTTATGGATTCTCTGCTCAGTACCGGTGAGGTCGCCAAACTCTGCGGTGTCACGCCGGACGCCGTGTTGAAGTGGATCAAGAAGGGTAAGCTGCCAGCGACACGCACCGCCGGTGGGCACTACCGGGTCTCTCGAGCGGCCTGTGCTGCCCTTGGTTTGTGCGACGCGAACGGCAGCGATCCGGTCTCCGCCGCCGATGGAGAGGCTGGGAAGCGAGCTCCGCAGCGCTGCTGGGAGTACTTCGGGCGGCCGGACGCTCCGCCAGAAACCTGTCTGAATTGTCTGGTCTACCAGGCCCGGGCGCAGCACTGCTACAGGCTGGTCCAGCTTGGGAAGGAGGCCGGGCACAGGCATGACTTCTGCAAGACGGATTGTATGGATTGTCCGTTCTATCGGGCTTGTCATGGCTTGGCGATGACCGTTTTGGTCATCACACGGGACCAGGCATTGACTCGCCGGCTGGAAAAGGACACCGACGCCCATAGGGTCTCGCTGAAGTTCGCCCGATCCGGGTACGAGAGCGCCACGTTGATCGGGACATTCCGCCCCGCCGTGGTCGTACTGGATAGCGATCTGCCCGAGGTGAGCCAGGGCGGGTTGGCGGAGGTCATATCTCGGGATGAGCGGATTCCCGGTGTGAAGATCTTCGTTGCTTGTAGAGAAGGAGACGAGGAGGTCGGGATCAGGCTCGGCATGCCGACGCTCGCCGCGCCGTTCAGCGCCGCGAATGTCGAGCAGATTGTGGATGGCGTCGCAGGCCTAGCTCGTAGGGCATCGGGCGACGCGGCATAGAGCCACAAAGGCATCCACGAGATGCCAAGATCTCAATCGAAGGTCGTAGCGAGGCTTCGACATTGCTCAGATAGATGAGTACCGTCGCGTTCAAGGGTAAGACCTATCGGCTTGACAGCCACGGGTTCCTCGACCCTCCCGAGCAGTGGGACGAGGACTTCGCTGACGGTATGGCCAAGCTTGTGGGAGTTCCCTCAGGCCTGACAGAACGACACTGGCAGTTCATCAACTACCTCAGGCACAAGTTCCTCGACGAGAATACCGTACCGGTCCTCGTCGCGGCATGCGCCGACAACCACATGCGGCTGTCGGAGCTCCGGTCGTTGTTCCCCACGGGCTATCACCGGGGCGCCTGCAAGGTCGCCGGCATCAATTACCAGTTCATGTGGGAGACGAACTACTGGCTCACGTACGAGACAGCGCCTCCCGCAAAGCCCCGTTACAAGCTGGACGCTTTGGGGTTCCTCGAGGACTTCGAGGGGTGGGATGAGGACTTCGTCGAGTTGGCGATGTCGCAACGGGAACCACCGGCCGAGCCGACCGAGAGACACCTGCAGATCGTACGTTACTTGCGCGATTACTACGCCGCCAACCGCTCTCTCCCGACGGTCTACGAGACCTGCTCGGCCAACGACCTGAGTCTCGAGGAGCTGAGAGAATTGTTCCCGGCTGGGTATCGGCGGGGAGCGTGCCGAGCGGCGGGTCTGCCGTTCTACGGCTGATGAGAACCGACCGGGTTGCACTCGACGCCCGGTCGATCGCTAACGAGGGGAGGTCGCAGTGACCAACGCGCTTGCGGATGGCATACAAGTCAACCAGAGCATCATCCGCCTCATCAAGGACGATATCACGGATCTCGACGTCGACGCTTTCGTGTTTTACGCCCTGCCAGATCTGGCCCTCGGCTCGGGTTTCGGAGGCGCGATCGGCGTCCGGGGCGGAGCGTCGATTCAGAAAGAACTGGAGCAGCTAGCCCCGGTCGCGCTCGGCGAGGCCGTTGTCTCGGCCGCTGGGGACCTCAAGGCTCAATACATCATCCACGCCGTCGGCCCCAAGTTCCAAGAGGAGGACACGGAAGGCAAGCTGCGGACGACGGTCCTCAATTCCCTGCGACGGGCGGAGGACATCGGGGTTGAACGTTTAGCTTTTCCGGCGATGGGTTCGGGGTACTACGGCACCCCGGTAGACCTGTGTGCCCGGGTGATGCTTGAAGTGATCACAAGTCACCTCGAGGGTGAGACCGGCATCAAGGAAGTCGTCATCTGCGTGCTGGACACTCCTCAATACAACGCTTTCAAAGCACAGATAGAGAATAAGCCATGAGCGAGTTTCTGCACTTTTCAGAGCACACGCTGCAAGAGGTCGCCCTGGGATTCATGGCCCTGGTCTATACGACCCGCATCGTCTGGTTCCTCAGTTTCAAGGCCGGCGGCGAGCGCCAGGCAGCGACCGGTCCGGCGCGGACGACTCCGGCCAAGGGCATCCTGTATTCCTGGGCCAACGTCGCTATGCCCTGGGCAATGGAAAGCACTCGGCGGCACTACCTCATCTACGCCCAGTTCGTCGTCTTCCACCTTGGCGTGACCGCTGCCATCGGACTGTCGTTCGTCATACCGTACGCGCCAGGTCTGCTCGAGAGTCAGGCTCTGGTGCTGATTCTGCAGATCATCATCGGCGGCGCATTCCTAGTCGGAGTGCTGAGGTTCATCCGGCGCGTCAGCGACCCCTACATGCGGGCCATCAGCTCGCCGGACGACTACTTCTCGCTGGTGCTGCTGACCGTCTGGTTCTTCTTCGCGCTGCTGGCGGTGCCAAACCAGACCAGCGGCGGTGAATGGCATCTACTGGCCTACTTCATCCTGACTGCGTTCTTCTTGGTCTATGTGCCGTTCAGCAAGATCTCCCACTATCTCTATTACCCCTTCACGCGCTACTACCTGGGCAAGACCATGGGTTACCGGGGCATATACCCGGTCCGGCGTGTATAGGTGGCAGGTATAGGGCGACGGAAAGGGAAAACCCGATGAGCAACGATACCGCTAGATCATATAAGGCTGACCAGGTACTCGATCGGATGGGCCAGAAGCTGAACCGACAGATGGTGGGTTCGCTGCTGGCCTGCGTGCACTGCGGAATGTGCACCCAGTCCTGTCACTACGTCCTGGCCAATCCCGGCGACCCGACCTATGCACCGGCCTACAAGGGCGACCTGATCCGCAAGCTGTTCAAGCGCCACTTCGACTGGACGGGTCGAGTGCTCCCATGGTGGGTGAAGGCAGGCAGCGTCTGGACCGACGAGGAGCTGGAGGAACTGAAGGATACCGTGTTCGGAAAGTGCACCAATTGCCGGCGCTGCTCCTTGAACTGCCCGATGGGCGTCGACCTGGCCACTTTCAATCGGATGGCCCGCGGCCTGCTGGTCTCGGTCGGGATCATGCCCGAAGGCGTGGCCGTGGTCAGCAAGGACCAGTGGGAGATCGGCAACCAGATGGGCGTGCTCAAGGAAGACTACATCGACACGCTCGATTGGATGGCCGAGGAGCTGCAGGACGAGCTGGACGACCCGACGGTCGCCATCCCCATCGACCAGTTCGATTGCGACGTGGTCTATTCCATCAACCCGCGCGAGGTGAAGTACGATCCGCGCAGCATCGCAGACGCGGCCAAGATCTTCCACGTGGCCGGAGAGAAATGGACCATGGCCAGCGAGGGCTGGGACATGACCAACTTCGGGCTCTTCTCCGGCGACGACGCGCTGGGCGGGTCGGTGGCCCAACGGCTGTACGAGAAGGTCATCGAGCTTCGCGGTAAACAGCTGGTCATCTCCGAGTGCGGCCACGGGTACAGATCGACGCGCTGCGAGGGCCCGAACTGGGCCAAGTACAACGTGCCGTTCGTGATGGAAAGCTCGGTCTTCACCATGCTCCGCTACATCAAGGAAGGCCGCATTAAGGTCGATAAGAGCAAGAACTCCAGACCCGTCACCTATCACGACTCCTGCAACATGGCGCGGAGCTGTGGTATGTACGAGGAGCCCCGCGAATTGCTTCAGTTGGTGTGCAGCGACTTCCGCGAGATGTATCCCAACCGCACCGAGAACTACTGCTGCACAGGCGGCGGCGGTGCCATGTCAATGTCCGAGTACACGCCCCGGAGACTCAAGTCGGGCAGCATCAAGGCGGACCAGCTGAAGGAGACCGGTGCCGAGATCGTCGTCACATCATGCCACAACTGTGTCGACGGGCTAACCGACGTCATCCGCCACTACGAGTTGGGTATGGAGGTCACGCAGCTTGTCAACCTGGTGGCGAACGCCCTGGTGATCGAGCCGAAGGAACCTGAAGACGACGAAGAAGGAAGCGGACGAGTGCGGGCATCAGCAGAAGGGCATGATTGAAAATCTAAGATCGTGTCCGAGAACGTGCCATAGCAGTGGCGCGAGGGCTCCCTGACGCTGCCGAAGGAGATCGTATTCAACGGTAAGATCGAGCTCGATTTCAAAGCTATATTTCCCTTTGGGTTCTGCACGATTCGTGCAACGGCGCCTCGTCGAGCTGATCGTGAACCCGATGGTGGACGTCAAAGAGCCGTTTATCGAGCGGGAGATGCACTAGGCGCCCGTGCCGCTGAAGAACACACTGCGCGGCCTACTCGAAGAAGGATCCTTCGAGCAGATCGCAGAGCTAGCAGCGGAGAGGCGGCGCGTCCTGCCCAGCCTCGTGTCGCTCACGTTCGATTCCGACCCGCAGATCGGCTGGCGTGCAATCGAGGCCCTAGGCGTCTCGGCGCAGCGCGTCGCCCAAGACGACCCCGACTTCGTTAGGGAACAGTTGAGGCGGCTCTACTGGCTGATCAGTGAGGAGTCTGGCGGCATCTGTTGGCATGCCCCGGAGGCCATGGCCGAGATCGTGCGCTACGAACCGGAGCTGTTCGCCGACTATCTGTCCATCGCGGTCCACCTCATCACGAGCATCGAAGAAGAGGACCTGGAGCACTTCAAGGCCGGCGCGCTGTGGGCGATCGGCAGACTTGGCCCCCTGGCGGATGCTCATGTCGAAGGCATTCACGGGGCCGTAAGCGCTGCGCTGGACGATCCGGACCCGCAGGTCCGCGGCACGGCCGCCTGGTGTCTGGGCCGCTTGGGCCGTGCCTCCGACCTGGACGACCGCTCCGATCTGCTCGCCGATGACGGGGCGGTCGCCCACTACGAAACTGGTTCGCTCGAGCTAACCAGCGTGGGCGAACTGGTGAGGCGCGCGCTGTCTGCCTGATTCGCTGAAGGTCGGAGCGCCCACGTCAGTCTCGCGCCAGGCCGCCGCGCACGATCGCGTCGATCAACCCGCCCGTCGAATGCGGTGACGCTTCCACCGCCGCTTCGTACCCAAGCTCGGCCAGCGTCTTCGAGGTCATCGGACCGATGCTCGCGAGTCGAGAGTGCCGCAGGGCGTCGCCGTAGAGTCGAATTGCGGAGCGCGCGATAGCGGAGCTCGTGATCGTCACCCAGTCGATCTCCCCTGACAACAGCGCCGCGACCATGCTCGGATCGGGCTCCTCCACGTCGACGCTTCCATAGACGACGATCTGATCGACAACGGCCCCTGCCCTCTCGAGCTCGGCGGCCAACACATGCCGACCCCGGTTCGTTCGGGCCACCAAGATCCGGCGGCCCCTCGCGTCGGCCACCAAAGCCTCGGCCAGAGACTCGGCAACGAACTGGTCGGGCACCAGGTCCGCTCTCAGGCTGTACCGGGCCAACCGTTCCTCCGTGCCAGAGCCTATGGCCGCGAGCTTGGCCTGCCCGACCCGACGCACGTCACCGCCCCGCTCCTGGAGCCGTCGGAACAGGTAGTCCACGCCGTTCGCGCTGGAGAACACCAGCCAGTCGTACTGGTCGAGCTCGTCCAGCGCGGCGTCGACCTGGACCCAATCGGGTGGATCGGTCACGCGAATCACAGGCCGCGTGATCACTTCCGCGCCCAACGCGTTTAGACCATCGCGAAGCGGCTCGGCGGTGCCCGGTGATCCGGTCACCAGGACGCGCGCACTGATCAACGGGCGTGACTCGAACCAGGAGACCTGCGGGGCGCGGTCGACTACCGAGCCGACAACGAACACGGCCGGCGGCTTAACATCTTGTCTTTCAACGACTTCCACAACCGTACCCAAAGTGCATCGGACCGTCTTCTGTTGAGCTCGAGAGCACCAGCGGACGATCGCCACCGGCGTGTCGGCCGGCTTGCCCTGCTCGATCAGAGCAGTGCTCCAGTCGGCGGCCCGCCGAACGCCCATGTAGTAGATTAGCGTCCCGGGAAAGTCAGCAAGGCCGGCGCCCAGGTGAGATTCGCCTTTCTCGTCGCGCTCGCGGCCGGTGATAATCGCAACCGCAGACGCTTCCTCGTGCTGCGTTATCGGAATCTCACAATAGGCGGCAACCGCGAGGCCGGCCGTGATTCCAGGAACGATCTCGTAGGGAATGCCAGCCTCACGAAGCGCTTCCTCTTCGTCGGAACCGCGGCCGAACACCGATGGATCCCCGCCCTTCAGTCGCACGACGGTGCGGCCCTTTCGCGCTTCGTCGAGCATGCGAGCGGTGATCTCGTCCGGAGACATGGCACGACCGAGCTTGTGATGCCCCAAGCCTATCAGCTCTGCCGACAGGTTGGCGTGCTCGACCACGGCTGGATTGACGAGGTAGTCATACAACACCACGTCAGCCTGCTTCAGGCATTCTATGCCGCGCAAAGTTATCAGGCCGGGATGGCCCGGACCGGCGCCGACCAGATAGACCGTTCCGGTCGCAGCCCTCGACTTGGCAGACATGGCTCTAGACTACTGCACGCTACATGTGAACCAGCAAGGAACCCATTTCCACTACGACCGCATGGTTCGCTTCAAACGCATCCTCACCGGCCTTATCGCGTGCCCTGTCAAACTCCACCTGCACCTGCTCCAGCTCTTCCGAAGTCAGCTCTTGTTCGGCCATGGGGAAGAACACGTGGTCTTCCGTGTGAATGTGATTCCGCAAGAGCGCGATGTAGGCGGCCACGTTCTCGATGAGGTCGCTGGTCGGGATCGGTTTCCCTTCCTCGTACCCATCGAGGGACTGGGCGATCGCATTGATGTGGTTGCGCGCCCGCTCGTGCTGCTGCCGCAGCGCGTCTATCTGCCCGTCGTATTCCCCACCCTTCTTCTGGGCGACGCGGACGAACACCACGTGTTCTTCCTTGAAATGGTGGAGCCCGTCGGCAAAATTCCTGGCGAACTGCACCGCCTTGTCGAATACCTCCCTTGGCGGCCGCTCTTCATTTTCTAGCTTCTCAACCGCCAGCGCCAGATTGTCCAGGCACTGCCGGATCAAGCCATGCTCGTTTCGCAGAGTTTCCATCGGTTCCATTCTGTTTTCTCCTCGAGATGAGGGTTTTCTCGTCTTACTCGACGGCACCGGTAATCACCGTCACTGTGTTGCTTTTCCATAGCCAACAGCCGACAGCCGATGATCGAGTCACCAGTTCTCTTCGAATATCGACGCTCGACGCCCGACGCTCGAATCTCGAGATCCTGACCCAACATCGCTAATCGCGAGTCGAGCCTCGGAAGTCGAGCATTGAGCAGAAGTTGAAACTCGGCTGTCGAGTATCGGCTGTCGAATATCCAATTCAATCCACTAGTCGGTCGTCTCTGTAGCGATCTTGGCCAGGAGTTCCCGGAATAGACGATGCTGGCCCACGGCCGGCAACAGCTCGATATTCGCAGACCGATGGAGACCACGCAGTTGCTCGACCATGGGACTGATATCGCGGTCCACGTGCCCCTCGTTGGCCATGAACAACGGCAGCACCCGAATGCGCGCGACCCCCGCCCCGACTGCCTCGGACACCACGTCGGCAAGCGTCGGCGGCGTACACTCCATGTAGGCGATCCGTACGCTATCCCGACCGAGATCGGCCTGAAGCGATCCGGTCACAAGCTCGACCGACGCCCTCCAGTTCGGGTCCTGGCTTCCATGGGCGACAACTATCAGCACGGCAACTCCCTCTCAATAGGCTGCACGTATTACCTCGCCCCCCGCCACGCGTCAAGCCGACGTCGGGGCAGACTGCGAAGCCTCAACAGACCCGAGCTAATGCCGGATATGGTACGCGATCTGGGACAGTCCCAGGGCGATATGCTCGTTGCGCACGAGGACATCCGGAGGAACCGTCAACCGCGTCGGCGTGAAGTTCCAGATCGCCTTGACCCCTGCCGACACCAAGCGATCCGTCAGTCTCTGAGACACCTTAACCGGGGTCGTCAGGATGGCAACACGGATGTCGTGTCTGCGGATGAACGGCTTCAACGACCTCATGGACTTGACGGGAACCCCGGCAACCTTGCTGCCGATCACGCGCGGGTCGTTGTCGAAGGCCGCCACGATCTCGAGGCCGTACCTGGCGAATCCGTCATAGGCCAGCAGCGCGCCGCCCAGGTGTCCGGCACCCACGAGTACACCTTCGTAGGTCTGGTCGAAGCCCAGGACGTAACGTATGGCACGGCACACTTCGTATACCTCAAACCCGACACGGCCCATACCAGTGAGCCCGATCGCGCCAAAATCCTTGCGTACCTGTGTCGGATCGATATCCAGGGCTTCGGCTATCTGCGCACTCGTCACCGTCTTGAGCGGTTTTCTGAACGTCGAGTCCGTCAACCAGCGGTAGTACCGCATCAAACGCTCTAGTACCACTCTCCTGAGCCGGGTCGAGTTTTTCCCCGCCAAGGTTCCCCCTAGATGTGACAACGCTCCCGGTGGCTTTGTGAAATTTTCCTCACGATTAGCCCGAATGCACACATTCTAGTGCCGGATCAAACTCAGTCAAGGCCTTGTGAGATTTTTTTCACGATTAGGCTCGAGAGCCCGATCAGGCGTTGGCAGGGCTCGAGATCGGCGCCGCCGGTCGGTCCTCCCGTGGACGACGCTCCAAGCACTGATCCGGCCCAAGAGACCGTGGCTCAGGGCGCGTTTGGAACGGCCCTGTCCGCTGCCCTTTTGTCAGCTGGATACTATATTTGGAGCATGTTTGGCAACCTCTTGGGAGAACTGGTTCGACGCCGTGTTCTCCACGTGCTCGGCGTCTATCTGGCGGCCGGCTGGGGCATGCTCGAGTTCTCGGATTGGGCGACACGACGGTTCTCCTGGTCGACGTCGGTGACCGACAGGATCCTCGTGGTATGGCTGCTCTGCCTCCCGCTGGTTCTCGCGCTCGCCTGGATAAAGGGTCACTCGCGTCCGGTCAAGAGCCGAGCCCGGCGTGACGGCAAGGGGCCCAAGTCGATCGCCGTGCTCCCCTTCACCAACATGAGCGACAGCGCGGACAACGAATACCTCAGCGACGGGATCACCGAAGAGGTCATCAACGCGCTGACCAGGATCGAAGGACTTCAGGTCGTCTCGCGCACCTCCGCGTTCGCGTACAAGGGAAGGAGCGAGGACGTGCGCACGATCGGGAACGAACTGAACGTGCAGTCCGTCCTGGAAGGGAGCGTGCAGGTGGCCGGTAACAGATTGCGGGTCACGACACAGCTCGTAGACGTTGCCGGTGGCTTCCACTTATGGTCGGAGCGATACGACCGCGAGATGAAGGACGTCTTCGCGATCGAGGATGAGATCGCGGAGAACGTCGTGCGCGCCCTGCGCGTATTCCTGCGCGATGAGGAGCGACGGGCGCTGGCGAGGGTGCCCACCGCCAACGTCAAGGCGTATGAGTACTACCTGCGCGGCCGCCAGTTCTTTCACCAGAACCGCCGCAGGAGCCTCGAATTCGCCCAGGAGATGTACAATCGGGCCATCGAGGTCGATCCGGACTACGCGCTGGCCTACGCTGGTGCCGCGAATGCCAGCGCCCTTATCCACATGTACTATCCCACGAGCGAAGGCACACTGGAAGAGGCCGACAGGGCGAGCATCAGGGCATTGGAGCTGGACCCGGACCTGGCCGAGGCGCACGCCGCGCGCGGATTCGCGCTCGTTCTGCAGAAACGCTTCGACGAAGCTGAGGGCGAGTTCACGACCGCGATCCGGCTCGACCCAAAACAGTTCGAGGCCCGCTACTTCTTCGCCCGAGGTTGTTTCCAACAAGGCAAGCTCGAGCAAGCCGCACAGCTGTTCGACGAAGCCTCGCGGGTACGCGAGGACTACCAGTCGGCGTTCTTCGCGGCGCAGTCGCACGAAGCCCTCGGCAACGAGCAGAAGGCCCAGGCCGGATACCGTCGCGCGCTCGAGGTCGCCGAGAAGCACATGGATCTCAACCCCGACGATCCTCGTGCAGCCACCATGCGAGCCGTCTCGTTGTGCCGTCTGGGGCGTAAGGAAGAGGGTCTGCATTGGGCCTTGCGGGCTCTGCAGATCGATCCAGAGGACGCTGGAGTCCGGTACAACGTGGCCTGCCTCTACGCTCTCGAGGACGAGCCGGATAAGGCCATCGCTTGTCTCGAAGAGGCGGTGAACGTCGGCTTCGGGAATCGCGGCTGGATCGAGAACGACCCCGACCTCGATTCGTTGCGTGGATACCCCCGATTTCAGGCACTGCTCGCCAGCCTCTAGTCACGCCGCGCATAGCCAGGCACTCACTTGACCGGTGGCCGCCGGCGAGGCAGTCTACTCAATCCAACCATCCAGCAGACTACGCCGGGAAAGCCAGATGAGACTGCTAGCAACGCTCGTTTTTGCCCTCGCAGTAGCGTGTCGCGCTCAGGGTGACGCATCCGATAGCTCAGACAAGGTTCAGGTCCACATGCTCTCCCATCACGAAGAGTCGTTTGGCACGACCAAGGACGGGGCCGAGGTCAGCCTGTACACATTGACGAACTCGAACGGCCTCGAGATCTCGATCACGAACTACGGCGGTATCGTCACCCGGCTGTTGATTCCCGACCGCACCGGCGAGCCAGCCGACGTAGTGCTCGGTTACGATGCGCTGGAAGCCTACCTGCTCGATTCGCCGTACTTTGGTTCGCTAATCGGGCGCTATGGGAACCGAATCGGAGGCGCCCGCTTCACGCTGGACGGTGTCGAGTACAGCCTGGCGGCTAACAACGGCGAGAACCACCTGCACGGCGGCTTGCGTGGCTTCGACAAGGTCGTCTGGAGCGGCGAGCCTTACAGCACCGCGGACGAAGTAGGCGTGCGGCTCCGCTACGTCAGCGAGGACGGCGAGGAGGGGTACCCCGGCCGCTTGAGCGTGGCCGTCACGTATGCCCTCACCGATGCGAACGAGCTCAGAATCGAATACGCCGCCGAGACGGACAAGGCTACGATCGTGAACCTGACACACCACGGCTACTTCAATCTGGCCGGACATGCGTCAGGCGACGTGCTCGGTCACGAATTGATGCTGAACGCGCGACGCTTCACGCCCATCGATGCCGGCTTGATCCCGACGGGTGAACTGAAGGACGTCGCCGGCACACCCATGGATTTCCTGGCGCCGACCACGGTCGGTGCGCGCATAGACCAGGACGACGAGCAACTGCGGTTCGCCGGAGGCTATGATCACAACTTCGCGCTCGACGACTACGACGGCTCGCTGCGGCTGGCCGCGCGGGTTCGCGAGCCGCTCAGCGGCCGCGTGATGGAAGTCTACACGACCGAGCCGGGTATCCAGTTCTACTCAGGCAACTTCCTGGACGGCAGCAACATCGGGAAGGGCGACGTAGCGTATGAGCATCGGACCGGGTTCTGCCTCGAGACCCAGCACTTCCCCGACTCGCCCAACAAGCCGCACTTCCCCTCGACCGTCCTCCGGCCCGGTGACACTTACAAATCGACGACCATATACAGGTTCTCTGCGGAATGAGATACTCGCTCCCGTTGGCACTGGCTGCTCTAGCCGCCTGCGGTGGCGAGCCCGATTGGAGGCCCGCCCAGTCGCCGTTGACGACGCGCTGGACGGAAGACGTTTCGCCTTCGCACGTTCGTTCGGAGTACCCACGACCCATGCTTCGCAGGGACGAGTGGGTAAATCTGAACGGCCTCTGGCAGTACGCCGTCACGGCCCGCGATTCGAGTCCCGAGACTTATCAAGGGCAAATCCTCGTCCCCTTCCCCATCGAGTCGGCTCTCTCCGGCGTGGCCGACACGGCCGGTCCCGAGCGGCGTCTATGGTACAGCAAGGAGTTCGAGGTGCCGCGTTCCTGGTCGGACCGGCGCGTGCTGCTCCACTTCGAAGCCGTGGACTGGGAAACCCACGTCTGGCTAAACGGCCAGGAGGTCGGTGGCCACCGCGGTGGCTACGACCCCTTCGCCTTCGACATCACCGACGCTCTACGCGACGGGACGCAGCAGCTTACGGTCGCCGTATGGGATCCCACCAACGCGGGGACGCAGCCTCGCGGCAAGCAGGTCAGAGAACCGGGGGGCATCTTCTATACCTCGGTGACCGGCATCTGGGGAACGGTTTGGCTCGAGCCAGTCCCTGAGGTCGCAATTCAGGACTACCGCGCCGTTCCGGATATCGACGAACACCGTCTGACCGTTATCGTCGAGACCGACGCCACGAACGGCGACGAACTTATTGAGGTGACCGCGTTCGCTGACGGCTCGGTCGTGGCGAGGGCGGACGGAGCTCCCGGAGAATCCCTGGAGCTGCCTGTGCCGCAATCTCGCCTGTGGTCGCCGGACGACCCATTCCTCTACGACCTGGACATTCGCCTGCTGTACGAGGGCCAGCCCATCGACTCGGCGCGCGGGTACTTCGGGATGCGAAAGGTCTCGATCGGAGAAGACGAGCGAGGTTTCCTGCGGCTACTGCTGAACAATGAGTTCGTGTTTCAGAGCGGACCGTTGGACCAGGGTTACTGGCCCGACGGGCTCTACACCGCTCCGACCGAGGAAGCCTTGGCCTACGACCTCGAGATGATCAAGGCCATGGGCTTCAACATGCTGCGCAAGCATGTGAAGGTCGAGCCGCGCACTTTCTACTCCCTGTGCGACCGGATGGGGATACTCGTCTGGCAGGACATGCCGAATGCTGACATCCCGCTACAGTCGCCCGGCTCCGATGTACCGGCCGACTCGGCGGCGACGTCGCAATTCGAGACCGAGCTTCGCCGACTGGTCGAGACGCACCGCAACCACCCCAGCATCGTGATGTGGGTGCCCTTCAACGAAGGGTGGGGACAGTACGACTCAGAGCGTATCATCGAGCTCGTACGGGAGACAGATCCGACGCGGCTGGTTAATCACGCGAGCGGCTGGTACGACCGCGGCTTCGGCGATGTCATCGACCTCCACTCCTATCCGGCGCCGAGGCCTCCCGAACCGGAGGCCGGGCGTGCTGCCGTGCTCGGCGAGTACGGCGGGCTGGGGTTCAACGTGCCCGGGCACACCTGGACCGAGGAGGGCTGGGGCTACGCGCTCTTTCCCGATCGCGAGAGCATGACCCAGCGCTTCGAGGACTACATGGAGACGCTGCTGGCCGCCGCTCGAGACGGCGGCCTCAGCGCCGCGGTGTACACGCAGATCACCGACATCGAGACGGAGAACAACGGTCTTCTGACCTACGACCGGGAAATCGCCAAGATCGAACCGGAGGCGATCGCGCTGGCGCACCGCGGCGTCTTCGCCCCACGCGTGACCAATCGCGCCTCGATCTTCATCGATGAAGCCATAGTGGAGTTTCGTCCGAGCGCTCCGGGAGAGCTCATCCGCTACACGACGGACGGGCGTTACCCGACCGAGCGGTCGCTGCGCTATGACTCTGGATTCACGATCTCGGAGTCGACCATCGTGAAAGCCCGCCTGTTCCGAGAAGACGGGACTGCCAGCCGGGTCAGCACCTTCAGTTTCGAGAAGACCCAGCCACGGCCGCCGGTCCCGGTTCATGAAACGGCGCCCGGCCTACGACTGGACACCTTCGAGTCGGACAGTCTCTGGCGCCGCCTACCGGACTTCGGGGCGCTGACACCGGCATCCACAGCGATCGCCTTGCGCGTCGATCACAGACTCGGCGATCGCGACGAGTACTTCGGCCTCCGCTTCGAAGGCTACATCGACGTCCCACAGACCGGCGTCTACGGGTTCTACC
Source organism: Gemmatimonadota bacterium (assembly GCA_039588015.1). Classification (GTDB taxonomy): domain Bacteria; phylum Gemmatimonadota; class Gemmatimonadetes; order Palauibacterales; family KS3-K002; genus JASFMO01. The sequence continues at coordinate 15,738 of JBDHAS010000034.1, forward strand.
TAACGTCCGATGATGGGAGCCGACTGCTGATCGACGGTCAGGTCGTCGCCGACAACGACGGTATTCACGGCGCCCGCGAGCGCTCGGGATTTGTTGCCCTCGAAGCCGGAACGCATTCGCTAGAGCTGCAGTTCTTCCAAGGGGCCGGCGGCGTCTCGCTGACGCTCGCGTTCGACGGCCCCGGCATCGATAAGCGGGGGATCCCGGCCGAGATGCTCTTCCACGACTGAGGGTAGCTACTCCTCCCGGTTCGGGTTGTCGGTGTTGTCCATCGGCAGCTCCGCATCGGCCGACCACTCCACCAGCGACCCGTCGTACAGCCTGGCCTCCTTGTTACCGAGCACCTCGTATGAGGCGAACCATGCCAGCGACGCGAGATGGCCCACGTTGCAGAACGTGATCTGCTCGCCTTCGAGCGGGACGCCAGCCTCGTTCCAGAGGGACGCGACGCCGGCGGAATCGACCAAGACGCCGCGATTATCGACCGTCATCATCTCGGGCAGCACGTGCTTCGCGCCGGCGATCGTGCCGTGGCGGTCCGCAGCCCGACTCTTCACCTCGCCGCGGTAGTAGTTCCCCGAGCGCGCATCGATTAGCGGCGTACCGCTCTCCAGCGCCGCCAGCACATCCTCCTTGCTGGCGATCAGCGGGGACTGGAGGTTGGCCGTGTAAGTCGTCGGCGGCCGCCTTGTCAACCCTTCCTCCGTCGGGTACCCGGCCTCCGTCCAGGCGCCGAAGCCGCCGTTCAAAATGGCAACCTTCTCATGTCCGAGCACCTTGAATTGCCAGTACACGCGCGTGGCGGACCCGAACTCGACTGCGGACTCACCCGCGGGAACGATGACGACGTAGTCATCGTTCGAGATGCCGAGCGCTCCGATCAGCAACTCGAGATCTTGAACGCGCGGCATCATGCCCGGCAACCCGTCCTGCGTCACACGCCACGGATCCGTCCCGTAGGGCGAGTGTACCGCCCCGGGTATGTGTGCGGTCGCGTACGCAGCTTCCGGACTATCCCGCCGGATATCGAGCGTGATGACGGCATCGATGTTCTCGTTCAGCCACGCGGCATCGACTAACGGTCGGACTTCGAGCGGCCGCTCGGGACTTGCACACGCCGCAAGAACTAGCGCCAATAGAATTGCAGAAATCTTCCTCACGTGGTCCTCCCACTAGAAGTAATTGCATTCACGGTCCGACATCCGACTCATGCGTCCGCTGGCCACGTCTTGGGCAACAACCAGACGAGCAGAGACATACCGATCAGCGCCGCGACCGCCGACGCACCGAGCACGCCTACTTTCGCTGCATCGAGCACGTCCCCTTCCAACGCGAGCCCCGCGATGAACAGAGCCATCGTGAAGCCGATGCCTGCGAGAAAGCCACCGCCGGTGAGCACGCCCCAACTGACGCCGTTCGGTAACCTCGCAAGGCCGAAGCGAATGGCAACGAAGCCAAAGAGTACGATGCCCAGCGGCTTCCCGACCACCAGACCGGCTGCTACAGCATGCGCGATCGGGTCGCCAAAATCGGACATCTCGAATGGGACACCGGCGTTAGCCAACGCGAAGATCGGCATGATGAAGAAGCCCACCCACGGATGCAGCACGCCTTCTAGGTATTCGACCGGCGACACGGTCTCGCGGGCGATCTGCCGAAACCGTGCGACCTTTATCGCCCGATGCGACTCCGCGTCCCATGTTCCGCCGTGGAAGATCTCGGAGGCGCGGTCGAGGAAGTCTCCAAACAGGCCTTGACCCACGAACGGTCGCGTCGGAGTCAGTAGACCGAGCAGCACGCCAGCGATAGTGGCGTGCACGCCCGATTCGTGAAACGCTAACCAGACGAGCGCCCCGACAACTGTGTAAACGAGAAAGCTGCGTACGCCGAGCCGCGCCAGTACGGCCACCAGGCCGAGCCCGACAAAACCGAAGATCAGAGACGTAGTATCAAGCGACTCCGTGTAGCCGATGGCGATCACGAGAATCGCGCCGATGTCGTCCGCGATGGCCAGCGACAGCAACAGCACTCGCAGGCCGTTGGGAACTCGCTTGCCCAAGATCGCCATGCAGCCGACGACGAACGCGATGTCGGTGGCCATCGGGATGCCCCAACCCCTAGAACCGGGACCACCCGCTTGCAGCGCGAGGTAGACTGCGGCGGGGGCGATCATCCCGCCCAGGGCGGCCACGATCGGCAAGGCGGCGCGACGCGGATCACGCAGCTCTCCGATCACCAACTCGCGCTTAACCTCGAGGCCGATGACGAAGAAGAAGATCGCCATGAGCCCATCGTTGATCCAATGCTTCAGCGAGTGGTGCATATCGAACGAGCCGATGCTGAAACCGACCTCGGTGTGCCAGAATCCGAGGAACCCGCTCGACCAGGCCGAGTTGGCCAGAACGAGAGCGACGATCGTGGCCACGAGCAGCACGATCCCGCTGGCCGCCTCAACGTGCATGAACCGCTCGAGCGGAGCGGTAAGGCGACGAATTGGTTGAAGAGGTAGGTCGATTCCTCGATCGCCCTGCGTAGCTCTGTCTCCTCTGGTCTCGCTCATCTCACTCCCTGAAACCGATCAGCATGATCGCCCGTACTGACTGCTCCTAGATATGGATTGCTCTCCCGTGCACGGCCAACGCCGCTTCCCTGACCGCCTCGCCCATCCCCGGATGATGATGGATCGTCCGAGCGATGTCCTCGGCGCTGGCCCCGAACTCCATGGCTACGACGGCTTCCATCACCAAGTCCCCCGCAATCGGACCGAGGATATGGACCCCCAGCACTCGGTCGGTCCTCGCGTCGGCGAGGATCTTGACCAGGCCATCCGTGTCACCCGTACAGCGCGCGCGGCTGTTGGCCTGGAAGGGGAACTTCCCGACTTTGTACTCGAGACCAGCCTCCTTTAGTTGCTCCTCGGTCATGCCCACCCCCGCTACCTCCGGCCACGTATACACGACCAGCGGCACCAGATTGTAGTCCACGTGGCCGCTCTGGCCGGCCAGCATCTCTACGCACGCTATGCCGTCCTCCTCGGCCTTGTGGGCAAGCATCGGCCCGGGCACACAGTCGCCGATGGCATAGATCCCAGGCACCGATGTCTGAAACCGCCCGTCCACCTGGATCCTACCTCCCTCGTCCATATCGACGCCGACTTCCTGCAGCCCCAGCCCGTCGGTGTAAGGCTCCCGGCTGATGGCGACGAGCACAACGTCCGCCTCGATCTCCGAAGCCGCGCCTCCGCCGGCCGGCTCGAACGTCACGGCCACACCCAAATCCGTCCTCGCGGCACCCGTGACCTTCGAGGAGAGACGGAACTCGAGTCCCTGCTTTGTTAGGGCGCGTTGAGTCAGCTTCGCGATCTCGAGGTCTATCCCCGGCAGGATGTAGGACAGGTACTCGAGCACCGTGACGTTCGCTCCCAAGCGCGACCAGACCGAGCCCAACTCGAGCCCAATGACCCCGGCGCCGATGACGATCAGGTGACCCGGCACGTCTTGGAGCGCCAGGGCGCCCGTCGAAGTCAGAATGCGCTCTTCATCGATCTCCATCCCCGGCAGCACTACCGGCTTCGAGCCCGTGGCGATGATGATGTTCGTCGCCGACAGCGACTGGTCGCCACCCTCGGTCAATTCTACGGCGACCGTACTCGGTTGAGTGATCCGCCCAGTACCACGCACATAGTCCACCTTGTTCTTCTTGAAGAGGAACTCGACCCCCTTCGTCAGGTCGCGGACCACCTTCTCCTTGCGGGCCATCATCTTGGCCAGATCGAGCTGAACGTCAACCACATCGATACCGTGTGTCCCAAGAGCGTGCCTGGCCTCGGCGTACCGCTCGGACGAGTCGAGTAACGCTTTCGAAGGTATGCAGCCGACGTTGAGACACGTGCCGCCCAAGGCGCCGCGCTTCTCGACACACGCCACCTTCATGCCAAGCTGCGCAGCTCGAATCGCGGCAACGTAACCGCCCGGGCCACCTCCGATGATCACCGTGTCATACTGACTTCCACCCATTGTCAGTTCCTCGCCTCAAGCATCGAGCAGCAGGTGCGGCGGGTTCTCGATAAGTTCCTTGACTTTCACCAAGAAAGTCACCGATTCACGACCATCGATCAGACGGTGATCGTAAGACATCGCCAGGTACATCATCGGCCGAACTGCAACATGGCCGTCGATCACTACGGGTCGCTCCTGGATTCTGTGCAGCCCGAGAATCGCCGATTGCGGCGGATTGAGAATAGGCGTCGAGAGCAGCGAGCCAAAAACGCCTCCGTTCGTGATGCTGAACGTTCCTCCCTCCATCTCCTCCAGCGAGAGGCTGCCGTCGCGAGCCTTCTCGGCCAGCAGCGCGATGTCCTTCTCCAGTTCCGCGAATGACTTGCGATCGCAGTCTCGCACGACCGGCACCTTGAGCCCGCTCTCGGTGCTTACCGCGATCCCGATGTCGTAGTAGTGCCGGTAGACGATGTGATCGCCGTCGATCGCCGCGTTGATCTCCGGCATCTCCTTCAGCGCCCCGACAACCGCTTTCACGAAGAACGACATGAAGCCAAGCCGTACGCCGTACCGCTCCTCGAAGTCATCACGGTGGCGCTTGCGGATATCGATGACGGCGCTCATGTCCGCCTCGTTGAAGGTTGTCAGGATTGCGGCCGTGTTCTGAGCTTCCTTCAACCGCGCCGCGATCGTTCGCCTCAGCCGCGACATCTTCACCCGCTCTTCGCGCCGCAACTCATCCGGCGGCGCCTCGACCGAAGGCCCCCCAACTGCAGGCGTCGCCGCGACCTCGGAGCTCGCCAGGATGTCGAGCACGTCCTCTTTCGTCACCCGGCCCCCCTTCCCAGAGGCCGAGATCATCTCCGGGTCGAATCCGTGGTCGGCGATCAGCTTGCGCACCGCCGGGCCGGATCGCTCCACGGCGTCGCGAGCAGCCTGCCCGAAGAACGCGCGCAGGTCCGCGAGGGTTACCGCTCCGTCGGGCCCGCTACGAGGTACCGCGGCCGGGTCGAGTCCGACCGGCGCCGACGGCACGGGCCCGACCGTCGCTTCGGTGGCGGCCTCGGGCTCGCCGACATCAGCTTCCTCGGCCGCAACGCTGGTCGCCGCAGCTTCGGGTTCGGGCTTCGGTCGCGCCGCAGCCGCTGCGGCCGCCCCTGCGCCTTCTGCGATCCGGCCGAGGACGGCACCCACGGCCACGTCCTCTCCCTCGGCCACGAGGATCTCGGTCAGCACGCCTGCGCTGGGCGAGGGGACCTCGAGCGTAGCCTTGTCCGTCTCGAGCTCCAGAAGTGTCTCGTCGGCCGCGACCGCTTCGCCCGGCTGCTTGAACCACGTCGCCACCGTCGCCTCGCTGATCGATTCGCCGAGGTCGGGCACCAGGATATCGATAGCCATTCCCCGTTTACCTCTCTACGCGTATGGCGCTCGTTCTGTCATCCGAACGCGCCATCGTATCGTACTGTCCGCAGGCGAAGTTCAACGCACCGGCTTCCCGCAGAAGATCCGGTCGATGATGTCGGTCCCGACCGTCAGCGCCTCATCGACGAGCTTCGCTTGCTCCGTCTTGTGCCGCGCATGGTTACCCGTCGCCGGTGAGGCAGAGCCCTCGCGCCCCGCGTAGCGCGGCACCGGGTGCCTGCAACCGACCTTCTCCGCGACTCTCGGTATCAGGTCACGGACGAAGTTCCAAGCCCCCATGTTGCGAGGCTCCTCCTGCGCCCACACGAGATAACAGTGCTTATAGGGCTCCAGCATCCCAGCCAGGCCATGGGCGGGGAATGGATAAAGCTGCTCTAGCCGCAGAAAGTGGACATCGCTCGCCCGCCGCCGCTCACGCTCCTCGAGAAGGTCGTAGTACACCTTGCCGCTGCAGAACACGAGTTGCTTTGCTTGCCCGGGATCGCAGGGAAGCTCCTCGCACGCCACCACGGTTTGAAAGTGGCTGTCCGGGCCGAAGTCCTCGACCTTCGAGACCGCGCGCTTGTGCCTCAGCAGCGACTTCGGCGTCATCACAACCAGCGGCTTGCGGAAGTTGCGATGCAGCTGGCGGCGCAGAACGTGGAAGTAGTTCGCCGGAGTCGTGCAGTTGACCACCTGAATGTTGTCCTCGGCACAGAGCTGCAGGAAGCGCTCGAGGCGTGCCGAAGAATGCTCGGGGCCCTGGCCCTCGTAGCCGTGGGGTAGCAACATGACGAGGCCGTTCATGCGCAACCACTTCGACTCGCCTGCTGCAATGAACTGATCGATGATCACCTGAGCTCCGTTGGAGAAGTCGCCGAACTGCGCTTCCCACATGACCAGTGCCCAGGGCTCGTCCATCGCGTAGCCATACTCGAAGCCCAGCACACCGTACTCGCTGAGCGGGCTATCCACGACCTCGAATCGCTCCTGCTTTTCGCGGATGTGGTTGAGCGGCACGTACCGTGTTTCGTCTCGCTGATCGATCCACGCCGCGTGTCGGTGCGAGAACGTGCCGCGATTGCTGTCTTCGCCCGAAAGCCGAACCGGATGCCCTTCCGTGAGCAGCGTGCCGACGGCCAGCGCTTCAGCCGTCGACCAGTCGAACCCTCGGCCGCTCTCGAACATGGCCCGCTTGGCCTTGAGCTGGCGTTGGATCTTGCGATTGATGTTGAATCCTTCGGGAACGGCCGTCAGCGCTCGACCGACCCCGTTCAGCGCCTCGAGCTCGACGCCCGTATTGCCGCGCGGCGCGTCGTAGCCTGGCATCGGCTTGAGGCCCGACCAGGCGCCGCCCAGCCAGTCGGCCTTGGTCGGCACGTAGGTCTTGGACGCCTCGAACTCTTTGTCCAGTCGCTCTTCCCAGCCGGCGAGCAGATCATCGACATCCTGTTGCGTGACGACACCTTCTTCCACGAGTCTGCGAGCATAGACCTCGCGAACAGGCGTTTGGCTCTTGATCTTCTCGTACATGAGCGGCTGGGTGAACGCCGGTTCGTCGCCCTCGTTGTGCCCGTGCCTACGGTAGCACCAGAGATCGATGACCACATCGCGCTTGAAGATCTGCCGATAGCGCACGGCATGGGTCGCCGCCAACACCACGGCTTCCGGATCGTCGCCGTTGACGTGAACGATCGGCGCCTGGATCGCCTTGGCCAGGTCGGATGGATACGGACCGGAACGCGCGGCCACCGGGCTGGTGGTGAATCCGATCTGGTTGTTGATGATGAGATGGATGACGCCACCCGTCGTATAACCCTCGAGGTCGGTGAACTGGAGGGTCTCCGCCACGACGCCTTGCGCGGCAAACGCGGCATCGCCGTGGATCAGCACGCCCATTACGTGGCACCGCTGAGTATCGCCGCGCTGGTCCTGGCTCGAGCGCACCTTGCCCGCTACCACCGCGTCCGCCGATTCCAGGTGTGACGGGTTCGGCACGAGCGACAGGTGCACAGACCGGCCGGCGATCTCCCTGTCGGTCGAGGTGCCCAGGTGGTACTTCACGTCTCCGGAGCCGCCGATCTCGTCGGGCGCCGCAGCGCCGCCCTGGAATTCGTGGAATATCGCCGCGAGCGGCTTTTGCATGACGTGCGCAAGCACGTTCAGTCTGCCACGGTGCGCCATCCCGATGGCGATCTCGCGGACGTCCAGCTCGGCCGCGGCGCGCACGATCGTTTCCAATGCCGGCAAAGCCGACTCGCTCCCATCGAGGCCGAAGCGCTTAGTGCCCGTGTACTTCCGGTCCAAGAACTTCTCGAAGCTCTCAGCCGCGGTCAGTCGCTCGAGGATCTCGGTTTTTGCCTCGTTCTTCAGCTTTGTCCGATGGAGCACCCCCTCCATCGCGATCTGAATCCAGGCCTTCTGCTCGGGGTCCTGCAGATGCATGAACTCGAGCCCGATCGTGCCACAATAGTCTCTCCGCAAGACCTGCAAGATCTCGCGCATCGTGGCGCTCTCCAGTCCCAACACACCGTGCAGGTAGATCGGCCGGTCCATGTCTTCCTCGCCGAACCCGTAGCTCTCAGGGTCCAACTCGGAGTGAAGCTCTTTGGACGCCAGGCCCAGCGGATCCAGGTCGGCCTCTAGATGGCCGCGCACGCGGTATGCCCGGACCAGCATCAGCGCCCGGACCGAATCGAGCGCGGCCAACCTGGCGTCCGCCGTCGTCGAGGGGGGCTCGACAGTTAGCGTCGCCGATCCGACTCCATCGGTGGATTCAAGCCAGTCGCGCGCTTCCGCATCCAGGTCCTCGAACACGCTCCGCCAGCCGGGATCGGCCGAGTCGGGGTCTCGCAGGAAGCCTCGATACAGCTCCGCCACCGCACGGACGTTGGGACTGATACGATTCGACATTCCTTCCCCTCGTAGGTGCTGCACAGCCTGCTGCTTGGACTCGTTGCGCGCGCAAGCGGGCAACGAGACATCGGTCAAAGCGTGTTTCGGGTACGAGATTCTACCTAGGGCGAGGCTGTGTGCGCCAGTGCACGCCGGGCGTCGCCCATAGCGCGCTAGGCCGGTGGCACGGGATATTCCCGATCACGCACGCTGGAGCTCCGCTTGGCCAAGCTCGAACTGGCGGCGGTGCTCTTCGACGTCGAAGCGGCCTCTCCGCAGGATCTCATCCAGGTCGGAGAGCTCGAGAAACTCCCCATAAGTGGGGTAGCGGTCACCACATGGAATGACCAGACGGCCGTCGGGCAATACGGCGACGTGGGACCGGTCGAGCGCTCCGTGATCCAGGAAGTTGACCGGTACGCTCGCCTCCGACAGGCGATCATGAAGAACCGCAAACTCCTTGTTGCTCACCAGCAATTCGTCCCACTCGGCAGCAAACATCGCTCGGGGAAATACCTGTGCCACATCGTAGAAGATCCGAGCGTTGGTCGTCTCGGCGTAGTCCTCGACGAGCCGCAGAATGCGGGGCACGTCCTCGATATTGTGGCGAGTGACCGCCGTGCAGATCTTGACGTCGATTTCCGGGCGATCCCGCAGTCGCGCCAGCGCCTCCATGACGGCTATGAAATGGCCACCGTTCCTTGTTCGCGCGTTCACCGCCTCGCACGACCCGTCCAGCGGCAGATAGACGAGGTCGATACTCGAGCCAACCGAGTTCAGGAACGCCAGTGTGAGCCTCTCACCGGAGGTCGAGAGAGCGGTTTCCAGGCCGAGGTCCCGGGCATAGAGAACCAGCAGCCGAATATCGGATCGTGCCAATGGATCTCCACCGGTAAAGATGATCCGCCGCGCACCAACCTCCTTGACCCGCGAGACGATCCGCAGCGCTGTCGCCGTGTCTATCGGCACGGGAAAACCCTTGGGCGCCCAACAGTACGGGCACTGGTGCTCGCAATCAGACGTTAGGTGGAAGGAGATGGCGATGACCCCACTCGCCCGTGATGCACGCGTCCCGCGTCCGTTCCAAAGC